>JAFZTZ010000085.1 GCA_017618595.1 Alphaproteobacteria bacterium | reverse complement strand
GTTAATCACACTTGGTATTAAACCGGGCGAAGCGATTACACATCCATGGATAACCAAGGCGCTGGAAATGGCGCAAAAGCGCGTAGAAGCCCGCTATTTCGAAGCGCGTAAAGAATTGTTAAAGTATGATGATGTTATGAACGAACAGCGTGGTGTGGTATATAAACAACGCGATGATTTGATGACCAGTACTGATTTGACACCATTGGCCAAAGAAATGATAGGTGATGTTGTTGAAATTATCTGCGAAAACAATATCCCGGAACGTGTGCAGCCGGCCGACTGGAATATCAAAGGTTTGCATGATGCAATGGTTCGTATATTTGCGTTGGATATTACCGATATAGAAAAATGGAAAACGGATGAAACGATAACCGAACGCAAGGCATACGAAGTGCTGTATGAATTGGCGTTGCAACGTTATCAGGCCCAGGCCGATAAATATGGTCCAGAAATGATGCAAATGGCATCACGTCAAATGATGCTGGGCGCATTAGATTCGGTATGGAAACAACATTTGCAACAGATGGATTATCTGCAAACAGGTATCGGTTTGCGTGGCTATGCGCAAAAGAATCCGTTGTATGAATACAAGCGCGAAGCGTTGGGTCTGTTTAAGAATACAATAAACAACTTTAAGATAACATCTGTCGCGTATATTTCGCGTATGGAATTGACGCGTGCAGATGTTGCCGCAACCGAACAAAAGCGTGCCGAACACGACCAAAATTTGAATATGGCGGGTGAAGCGCGCAGGAATGCGCCCTGCCCGTGTGGTTCAGGTTTGAAGTACAAGCATTGTTGCGGAAAACTTAAATAATAACTTACAGATTCCCAAGAAATTGGGAATCTTTTTTGCGAATAAAATTTCTGAATTTTTTCAAATTATCTGCTTTACACAGATTTAATATTTTTGCTAGTGTTCTATACATGGACGGACAATTTATTCATCTTCATACGCATAGCCGCCTTTCCATAGGGGCAAGTACCTTAAAGGTCAAGAAAATACCAGAATTGTGCAAGGAATATGGTATGTTTGCCTGTGCAATTACCGATACGAATATGATGTCGGGGTGCGCAGAATTTTCTGATGTTATGCCCGGTGCCAAGGTTCAACCGATTATTGGTGTTGAAATTACATTGAATCAACATACCGCAGATCCAAAAATATTACGCCAAAATTCGTTGTCTAAAATTGTTTTGTTGGCGCAAAATCATGATGGTTATTTGAACCTGTGTGAACTTAGTCGAATAATGTATATGCGCGATGAAAATCACCATCTGGGGCCGTATATAACATTTGATGAATTAAAGACGCATTCGAATGGAATAATTTGTTTGTCTGGTGCGCACGCGGGGCCAATGGGTATGGCAGTGTTAAATGGGCAAGAAGGTCTTGCGCGGGAATATGCAGAAAAGTTAAGTGAAATTTTCCCGGGGCGTTTTTATATTGAAATTCAACGTCATGGGCTGGATGCGGAAATCAAAACGGAACCGGCGTTTTTAGATATTGCAAAACAACTGAAATTACCAATTGTTGCAACCAATGATGTATGCTTTGCCAAGGCGTCTGATTACGAAGCCGCCGATGCATTAAGTTGTGTTTTGGGACAAACAAAAGTTATCGACCCAGAACGCCCCCGCAAATCATCAGAACAATATTTTAAATCGCCTGCTGAAATGTGTGAATTGTTTTCAGATTTGCCCGAGGCAATTGAGAATACCGTATTAATTGCAAAACGTTGTGCGTTCTATATTAATGTAAAGGAAAAGCCATTGTTGCCACGATTTGGTGATAATTTCGAAGCAGAATGTCAAATGCTGCGCGATAATACGATGGCTGGGCTGACCGCCAGATTAGACCAATGCAATATTACCGATAGACAACCATATTTTGACCAGGCAAACTATGAGTTGAATGTAATTATTGGTATGGGATTCCCGGGTTATTTCCTTATTGTTGCTGATTATATTGACTGGTGTCGCAGGCATGACATTTTAACCGGTCCCGGACGTGGTTCGGGTGCGGGTTCTATTGTGGCATGGGCGTTGGGTATAACGCATGTTAATCCATTGCAGTATGGGCTATTGTTTGAACGTTTCTTGAATCCAGACCGTATTTCGATGCCCGATTTCGATGTAGACTTTGAACCGAACGGTATTGAACAGGTATTAGCATATATTTGCGATAAATATGGGCATGATTCTGTATGCCGTATTATCACGTTTGGCAGTTTGCAGGCGCGCGGTGCAATTCGCGATGTCGGTCGTGTTTATGGTATTCCATACTCTAAATCAGATAGGTTATCAAAAATGATACCATCTGATGCGAAGATATTAAAAGATGCCATTGATAAATCGCAAGAAATTCAAAATGTGTTAAATACAGATTCCGATATGAACAAGGTCGTTTCTATTGCCGAAGAATTAGAAGGTGCGTTTAGAAATCTGGGACAACATGCATGCGGGGTTGTCATTGGCGATCGCCCAACAACCAAAATCGCACCGGTGTATCGTGATCCAGCGAACCCGTTGCCGTCATGTCAATTTGATGGACATTATTTGGAATCTGCAGGTTTGATTAAGTTCGACTTTTTGGGTTTGGAAACGCTGGTTGTGTTAAAGTATGCAACAAAGTTAATTCAAAAGACGCAACAGGTAAATATTAACCTTGATGAAATACCAACCGATGATGAAAAGACATTGGAACTGTGGCAATCGGGTATGACCGAAGGTATATTCCAATTCGATGCCCCGTTTGTGCAACAGACATTGCGTAAAATGCATCCAACCAGTTTCTTGGAAATATCGGCATTGAATGCGTTGAACCGTCCGGGGCCAATTGCATTTATTCCACAATTTATTGCGCGTATGCACGGGGAAGAAAAAATCGAATATGTTCACCCAAAAGCAGAACCGATTTTAAAAGAAACATACGGTATTATTGTTTATCAGGAACAGGTTATGCAATTAACGCGCGCATTGGCGGGATTTACGCGCGGCGAATCAGATACTGTGCGTAAGGCGATGGGCAAAAAGAAACTGGACCTGTTGGCTAAACTAGAGATCAAATTCCTTGAAGGGTGTCAAAAAGAAGGAACATTGGACGAAGTAACCGCAAAAGATTTGTGGGAAAAGTTTAAAGAATTTGCAAAGTACGCATTTAATAAATCACATGCTATCGCCTATTCTGTGGTAGCAAACCAATGCGCGTATCTTAAGGCGCATTTCCCGGCGGAATTTTTGGCGGCATCTATGTCCAGTAATATGAATGATACAGACCAATTGGCACTGTTTGTGGATGATGCAAAATCTAATTTTGGTATTCAAATTGTACCGCCAGATATTAACCAAAGTGAATCATTGTTCACGGTTAAAAATGGCAAGATCATATATGCGTTGGCGGCTATTAAGGGGGTTGGGGTTACCGCAACTGATGCATTTATTGCAGAACGCAGCAAGGGTGAATTTAAGAACCTGACTGATTTTGCAAAACGGTGTGCACCATTTATGAACAAACGAATATTAGAGGCATTCGCGCGCGTTGGCGTTCTTGATTCATTAAATCCAAATCGTGCGGAGATATATATGAATGCGGATATGATTCTGTCCTATGCGTCTAAATCACGTGAAGGCGCAAACACATTGTCGCTGTTTGCGAATACGGTTGAAGATGATGTTAGTGAAGATCGTCTGGCTAAAAACCTGGTTAAAACAACGCCGTGGACATTCGGTCAGAAACTTGAAAATGAACTTGCGGCACTTGGGTTTTATATATCGGCCCATCCCTTAGATCAATATAAGCACTTAATACAACGCGAAAATTTAACGACTAGTGCGACACTTGCATCGGTTGCAGATCGGACAAGTGTTCGTATTGCGGCAAATATAAATTCATTCTCGCATCGTCGGACCAAGGCGGGTAAAGATATGCTGACCATCAATGCATCAGATAGTTTCGGAAATATTGATGCAGTTGTGTTTGGCGACGCGGTGCCTGATTTGGCCGCAGTATTGGCCACAGAAAATGTTGTCGTATTGTCTGGACGCACATCAAATCGTGATGACAGGGTTTCTGTATTTGTAGATTCTATTATTCCGTTGACGCAATGGGTCGCGCGTATTGCCAAGAAACTTATTCTGGAAATTCATAGTAAATCTGTGTTGGCGGATATTAAAAAGGCGTTAAGTACCCTGCCCGCCGGGAAAACAAAAGTTGTTTTGAATCTGTATTCTGGCGACAAGAAAACAACACTTGAATTAAAAGGCGGCGTAGAATTGGGGAAAACAACTATCGGGGATTTTGTCGGATTGGGGATAAAGGTAAACATAGAATAATGAAACATATACCGGTACTTTTAAATGCTGTAAAAGATGCCATTGGTAATATAAATGGCGCGCGTGTTTTGGATGCAACATTTGGCGCGGGCGGTTATACTCGTGCGTTTTTGGATATGGGTGCTAATGTAACGGCATTTGATCGCGACCCAAATGTTATGGACGATGTGCAGGCAATTAAACAGGAATTTGGTAAGCGCTTTAACTTTATTGCGGCACCATTTTCGCGCATGTCTGAATTGACCGACAAATTTGATGCGATTGTTTTTGATTTGGGCATTTCATCTATGCAGATAGATAACCCAGAGCGCGGTTTTTCGTTTCGTGCAGATGCGCCGTTGGATATGCGTATGTCGGCAGATGGCCCAACAGTATATGATATGTTTGAAAAATGGACTGTGGCGGACATTACAAAAATATTGCGTGATTTCGGTGATATAAAGCCCGCATCGGCAATTGCCAAGGCAATCAAAGATACGATGCCACGAACGACAATGGAATTAAAAGATTTAATTCATAATCCGCGTGATGTTGCCCCAACCTTTCAGGCATTTCGTATTGCGGTTAACGATGAAATGGGGGAACTGCAACAGGCATTAGACGCGGTGCCAGAATTGTTATTGCCAGGTGGCCGGTGTATTTGTGTAACCTTTCATTCAATTGAAGATAGAATTGTAAAGAATACTTTTCGTGAATGGACAAGCGCGGGTGGCGATCCACGAATGCCGGTAATACAAACGGCGACATTTAAATTATTAAAGGCAATGGTGCCAACGGAACAAGAAATTGTGCATAATCCGCGTGCGCGTAGTGCACATATGCGTGGGGTCGTAAAATCATGTTGACCCAGCAAGCAAGATTTTTGTAAACTGAATTTTGAATACAAGGAAGAAAGGAAAGGAAAAATGAAAAACAAATTGTTTTTATTGACTTTTTTAATTGCAATACTGATTGTCGGTGCGGCTGATGCGGTGTGCCCGGTATGCACAATTGCCATTGGTGCGGGGCTGGAAGGCATGCGCATGATGGGGGTCAAAGATGTAATCAGCGGTATTTGGGCCGGTGGGTTAACATTTTCGCTTATCGGGTGGACTGCAAACTATATGCGGGCACATAATGTTAAGAATAAATTCTGGTATTTTTTGAATCCGGTGTTTTATCTTGCATTATTGGCAAGTGTGTATTTCATACCGCGTGGTCATCCCATTGTGCAATGGTGGGAAAATTGTATGTGGGGAATGGACCAATTTATGTTGGGCGCGATTGTTGGCGCGATTGTGTTCGTATTGATGGAACTGTGGTATATGCGCATTAAACGCAACCATGGGGGACATGCGATGTTCCCATTCCAAAAGGTTGTTATGCCTGTAATCGGGTTGCTGGTGGCAACGGGGGTATTTTGGTTGATAATTAGTTATCTGCCAAAATTTGGCATAGTCCTGTGTTAGTTTTTATGATTGAAAGGAAAGGAAGGAACAATGAAAAAAAATAGCAAAAAAATGACATTGGAAGAAATGGTCAAAAAGATTGACGATTCCAAAAAGGTTAATCCATTGGATTTGTCATCAGATCAAGATTTATCTATTGCGTTGATGAATCTTGTGTCATTAGAAGAACATTTTTTCTTTAGTGGCGCAAAAACAAAAAAGCCAGGTTTTTATGATTTGATAAATGTTGTTCGCGAAATGCGCAAAGAACTGATGGAACGAATCGTCGCCAAGAACGGGGTCGAAGGTGGCGAAGTTTGGTGCATATCTAAACATTTGTTGGCGGCGTCTATGCGTTTGTACGAGGTTGGGACCAAGGCAATGGGGGCCGGCAAAAAACAGGATGCATATAAAATGTTTGAAAAGGCATACGAACTGTATTCTTTGTTCTGGGGTTTGAATATGAATATGATTG
This sequence comes from Alphaproteobacteria bacterium, assembly GCA_017618595.1. Taxonomy (GTDB): domain Bacteria; phylum Pseudomonadota; class Alphaproteobacteria; order Rs-D84; family Rs-D84; genus Enterousia. The sequence continues at coordinate 4,749 of JAFZTZ010000085.1, read as the reverse complement.
ATTTGGCAGGTGTAAAACAGATGGAACCAAAGTTTTATGAATCTGTGATGGTGGAAACATCTGATAAATCAAAAAATGTCAAAGAACAAATGACAGAATCAAAATCAACCGTGCGCAAATTGGGTGACTGGGTAAAACGTGCCGTCAATTGTTGCATAGAATAAAATGATAGGAAATTCACTATTGACTCAAATCGCGAAAAAATATTATAATCGTATCAGAGGGGAGGAAGCTTGATCACACAAGGAAGGTTTTTTTCTTGTATTATCTGTTTATTAGCGGCATTTGGTCTCATATATGATTCCTATGCGGTGGCACCGGTCAACCCACGCGCCGCCGAATCGGTGACAACCAGTCCGCGTTCTTCCATTGGTGAAAATGTTTCGCGTCGTGCAATATCAACGACGCGTGTTCGTTCGGTTGTGCCGGCGCGTACAACGGGTGCGGCACGCGGTGCATTGACCAGTTCGGCGGCACGAACCCCGGTTTCCAGTACACGAACACGTGTGCGGGTTGGCGCGATGCCGGTGACGGAATCACGTGTTGCACGTAGTGCGCGGACCAATGCGCGTGCTGGCAAGAATACGGTGCTTAGCACAACTAATATTTCGCGCAGCGCTAAAATTCGCGCAACTGCATTATTTAATGATATCAGCAAGATTGGTTCTGGATATGCGGGTTGTCGCGATTCATATGCAACGTGTATGGATCAGATTTGTGGTCAGGCGAACGAAACCTATCGCCGTTGTTTTTGCAGCAGTCGTTTTACACAATTCCGTGATACAGAAAAGGCCTTGGACGAAGCAATGATTATGTTGCAACAGTTCGAAGACAATAATCTGAATGCCGTAGACAAGACCGCAGCCGAGGTTAATGCAATGTATTCTGCCACCGTTGGCGAAGAAGCGATAAAAAAGGATACAAGTGCATCCGCGAAAAAGTTGGCAGAAATAAACGATTTGTTGTCGGGTAAAACATCGGCGACATCGACAAAATCTTCTGGATCGTTGGGAATTTTGGATTTAGATTTTTCAACAGATATGGATGATATATGGTCAAATGCCGCGGATTCTATATTCTCGTCATCTGGCCAGGATTTATCCACTTTGGAAGGCCAAGAATTATTTAATTCGGCTGAGAAACAATGTTCACGGTTGTCTCAGGGCGCATGTGAAAACGATGCGGTATTTTCTATGTCAAAAAGTTCTTATAACATTTTGATAACCCAAGATTGTAATGCGTACGAAAAGAGTGTTAATAAAAAACGCGAAACCGTTGCCCAGGCCGTACGCGAAGCAGAAAAGTATTTGCGTGAAGCACGTTTAGAGGAATATCGTTCGCATAATTCGGCGGATGTAAATGAATGTGTTGCCAAGGTTCGTGCCGCAATATTGGCAGATACGGCATGTGGTGAAAATTATAAACGCTGTTTGGATCCAACGGGTGCATATATAAATGGTGCCACGGGTGAACCAATTTACAGCCCTCGCCTATCCGAATTGGAAAAAACCATCAGTTTGGGGGGTATCGAAGTAAATGGCCAGGATGTTATTTCCCAGAATCCGACATTTGATAAATTCTTGGAAAATTATCGTAAATATGTAACACGTGAATTAGATACATGCCGTGATATTTCAGATTTCGTTTGGACGGAATTTAAACGCAATGCCATCATAGAAATTGCCCAGGCACAAACCGACAAAGTAGAAGAAGTCAAATCGTCATGTGTTACGGTAATGTCGGAATGTTACAGCACACAATCCCAGGCATTAATCAGTTTTGATAAAAATACTGCGACCGCGGCGGGCGCACTTGGACGCTATGCGGCGCGTGATATGTGTCGTGAAAAGGTTGTTTCTTGTGCGGCATTGTTTGGTGGTGACAAATGTGACTTTGATGCACGTGGTCATTTAACAAGTAATGCCGATTGCGGTTTACAATCGTTGCTGAATTATGTATCGGCGGTTGATGATTTAAATGTTGCGCAAAAATGTAATGAAGCATTGGATGAGTATGTTCAGAATCTTTGCACACCAAATGATGATAAATATGAATATCCATATAACTGCAAGGGATTATCGCCGGTATTACCAGAATCAGGCGAAAATGATAGAAACAGTTTGCCGTGGCTTATTAGGTATTACGCATTACAAAATTGTTGGGATGCAGGAAACAAAGACGACGAGAAAAAATTTGAAAACTTACCAATTCAGGTTCAGGATCGTGTTGACGAGATACTTAAGGATATTAAGTATGCGATGAATAAGACACTGCAAGGAATCTGTGACGATGTAGAGGGGTATTGGTATCCAGCGGATGATCTTGGAAATCCACGGGAAATTCCATCCGCAGAGGATTTCCGTAAACAAGCTCAGTTTTATAACAAGGTATCTGGTAATGGCGTAAATGATCCTATATTGGAAAAATGGGGGACTTGTTATGAAAGTACGCGTATGTTGCAATGTTTGGCGTATAACAACGACGGTGAAAATACAGCAGAAAACTACGCAAGTTGGGATTCTGAGAAACAAACATGTTCGTTTACAACTGCTTGGTATGAAAGCATGTGCGGGCGAATCGGAGGATTTTATGACGGGGGGACCTGTTATATAATGAAATAAACAAAAAACACAAAAAAGGAAGGAACCATGTTACACAAAAACACACTTTTTGGAATCATTGCGGCGATAGTGTACGCACAAAGTGCACTTGGGGTTGCAAGTATGCAAACTGCGTCTGACACCAACCAAGGTGGCCAGGCTAGCATATTATCGCGTGCAGGCAGCTTGCGCACGTCGACAACGCGGACGATTTCCACAGGTCCGAAAGCATCGGTATCTGGTACAAACGAAACAAATTCTGCGCGTCTTACATCATCGGCGGGGGGGATTAACGCAGTTGGTACGAAAGCAAACAAATTAACAAAATCAACCGCAGCAACGGGTGCGGCATTAACAGAATTGGAAAGAAGAATTGATGACTTGTCCGCCACCAAGGCCGATGAATCATATGTTAAGAACTATGTTGACGTTTATGATCGTGAAACGGTCGATTCCAAATTAGCCGGCAAGATTGATCGTGGCACAGATTTCGAACAAGCATTTGATGCTCGGTTTGGTACTAAATCAATACCATCGGTTACAGCGGTTTCAAACTTGGATACGCGTTTGGCCACAGCCGAAGATAAAATTAACACAATTGAACATAACCCTGGTACCGATGAAAGCACAGTTAATAGTTTGATTAACAGTGCCGTGTCCAACAAAAAATTGGTTAACGAAGATTATGTTTCAAGTGCAGTAGATAGTGCCAAGGGTTATGCAGATGATAAATTCGCAACAAAGACTGCGTTGAATGATTATGACACATCTGCACAAACAACCGCAAAGATTCAGGCGGCAACCGAAGGTCTGGCGACCACAGGTTATGTTACCGAACAAATTGGTAAGATCGAAATTCCAGAGGAAGCCAATTTGTCTGAGTATTATAAAGCACAACAGGTCGATGCGTTATTGGCAAACAAGCTGAATAACAATGCATTGGATAATTATGATACATCTGCGGAAACCTCTGGAAAGATTCAGGCGGCAGTCGCGGGTTTGGCAAGCCAAACGTATGCCAGCGAACAGGCATCAAATGCATTAGAAACAGCACAAGATTATGCTGATGGCAAGATTCAGACGGCAACCGCAGGGTTAGCAACAACAAGTTATGTTGATAGTCAAGTTGCTAATAAAATAACAACAACACAGTTGGCTAATGCATTGTCACAGTATGACACATCTGCAGAAACCACCGAAAAGATTCAGGCAGCAACCTCTGGTTTGGCAACACAATCAGCTCTTAACAACTATTATAACAAAACAGAAGTAGACCAGAAGCTTGTTGCGGCATCAAATGGTATGAGCGAAGAACAGGTTGAAAGCATGATTGGTACTGCCGTCAACAATGCGATCGGCAATAATTACTATGACAAAGAAGAAACTAATACTTTGTTGGCAGCCAAAGCAGACGCATCAAGTGTTTACACAAAAACACAAGCGGATGCGACATTTGCAACCAAAGAAGAAAATGCGACAAACTTACAGGCCGCAAAAGCATATGCAAATGAAAAGTTTGGCCAGATTGAAGTACCAAGTTTGGAAAACTATTATGACAAAGAAGAAACTGATACTTTGTTGGCAGCCAAGGCAAATGCGTCAAGTGTTTACACAAAAACACAAGCGGATGCAACTTTTGCAACCAAAGAAGAAAATGATGCTTGGAATACAGCATTTATGCTTATGGACGAAAAGATATCAGGCAAAGCAAGTGTAAGTGATGTTTATACAAAAACACAAGCAGATTCGACATTTGCAACCAAAGAAGAAAATGCGACAAACTTACAGGCCGCAAACGCATATGCGGATACCAAGGTTGCAGGTTTGGCGACAGAAAACTTTGCAATAGAAAAAGCGGCGGCGGCGTATGATAGCGCCAAAGATTATGCGGACGAAAACTTCGCACTAAAGTCCGCATTAAGTGCTAAGGCGGATGCAAGTACGGTTAGTTCGTTAACCAGTCGTGTAAATACCGCAGAAGGTGACATCGAAACATTGCAGAGTGGTCTTGCAAATGTTTATACCAAGGGTGAAGTGGACACCAAACTTACAGGAATATCATCGGGTGTTGGCGAAGAACAAGTCCAGCAAATGATAAACAGTGCGGTTGCTAGTGAGGTTGGTAATAACTATTACACCAAAACCGCGG
>JAFZTZ010000084.1 GCA_017618595.1 Alphaproteobacteria bacterium | reverse complement strand
TTGTACCTGCACCTGTACCGACACCGGCGCCAATGCCGATGGGTCAGCCAATGCCGGCACCACAACCTGGGATGATGCCTCCGGCCCCGATGCCGGGCGCACAACAGCCGGCCCCAATGCCGCAACAGAATTCGGTTCGTGTTATCGAAGATCGCAAGGATGTTCAGTTTACCCCTGCACGTGGAACAGCGGCGCCAAAGCCGATACCGGCCCCAGCACCGAAACAAGCCAAAACACCAACTAAGCCGAAACCGGCGCCAAAGCCGGCCGTACAAAAGGTTGCTAATGGTGGTTGGTATGTTCAATTTGGTTCATACAGCACCCGTGCAGCGGCCGAAGCGTCTGAAAAGAAAATACGCAGAGAACACCCAAGTTTGTTTAGTGGTAAACAGTTTGTAATCTTGGCGGCGGTGTTGCCAAATGGTCAAACAACATACAGATTGCGTGTTGCGTTTTCAACATCGAATGATGCAAATGGGTTCTGCCGCAATGCGAAATCTGATGGGTTAGATTGTTATGTGGCAAAATAAAGTATAGGAGACGAATATGAGACTTGGTTGGTTAGAGATACTGGTTATAGTTTTACTGTTCATCATCCTGTTTGGACATAGCAAGATTCCAAATATGATGCGCAATTTGGCAAATGGTATTACGACCTTTAAAAAAGAAATGAAAAAGGACGATAATAAATCTGATGCCAAAAAGCCGGCCAAGGCCGCGCCGAAGAAATCGGTAAAGCCACGCGCCAAAAAGGCAGACAAGAAATAATAAAAGACGGGCGATTAATTCGCCCGTTTATTTTTTTTCTATTTATAACAATTATTCATTCTTTTCGTGTTCTTCTTGTTCTTCAATTGTCATGGTCGCAAGTGGTCTTGCCAACATGCGTGCCAATCCAATTTCATCACCAGATATCACACTGTAACCATATGTGCCGTTTTCGATTCTATCAAGTGCGCTGTTAATCTTTACCAATAAATTATTATCACGTTCTGCCATGCGCAATGTCATCGTTGTTTCTTGTTCGGCAATTGCAATATCTAAATCGTCACCGGTGATGGTCGAATTAGTTTTGTTACGTGTGCTAACCGAATTTAACGTGGCGGCATTCTGTTGCAAGATTTCTTCTTTTTGTGTATTCAACAATTGATAGAAGTATGCCAAATGTTCCGGACACATATATGGTTCCGACTTTTTTGGTATATATTTTGCCGGTAATTCAATTGTTTTGTAATTCTTCTTTGCCATCTTTAGGATCCTTTTAGTTCCATAATCCAATCTGTTAAAGTGTCTTGATCCATAAGGCCACTGCGGGCTTCTACCAATTCACCGTTTTTAAATGCCAATACGCTTGGAATTCCACGAATACCAAATCGTGCCGGAGTTTTGTTACTTGTTTCGTTAACTTCGAATTTAACGAAATTTACGTCTGGCATGGTTTCTGATGTGGCCTCGAAAATAGGGCCAAACATACGACATGGACCACACCATGGCGCCCAAAAGTCAACCAGGGTTAATGCACCACCTATGACTTCCGAGAAGTTCTCGTCTGTTGCGTGCTTTATTGCCATATTTTTTCTCCTTTGCTGTTGATATTTCACACAAGTGTATTATAATCTGCATAAAAAGCAAGAGAAAACGTAAAATGAATAAAATCATATACTTAGATGCCGCGGCAAGCGCATTAAAGCCACAATCGGTCATATCAACCGAGGTTGATTTTTTGCAAAACTCTTATGCGAATTCTGGACGTGGTGTCTGTGCACGCAGTGCGGCGGTTGATGATATGGTTGCGCGTTCGCGTCAACGCGTGGCGGATTTTATAAATGCCGACCCGACCCAGATTATATTTACATCGGGTGCAACAGACGGCCTTAATCGAATTGTAAATATTTTGTCGTCGCAACCGTGGTACAGTTCTTCATCAGTTTTTGCGGTATCTGATTTGGATCATCATTCGGCGCGCCTGCCGTGGGAGGCTTTATTACACATCGGCAAAATAAGACATATGCATGTATGTGAATTGGATGATAATTATGATATTAAAATTGATGCGATTCCGAAAACAGATTTTTTAATTATTACTGCGATGTCCAATGTATTGGGGCGTGCGCAAGATGTTGAAAAAATAATTGCAACCGCGCGTAGCAAAAATCCAAATGTGGTAACCATTGTTGATGCATCACAATATGTGGTTCACAACAAAATAGATGTAAAAAAATGGGACTGTGATTTCTTGGTGTTTTCTGGCCATAAAATTGGTGCCGATACGGGGATAGGGGTACTTTATATTCGTGATACCAATAAATATTTCCCGGAAAAATTTGGTGGCGGTATGGTTGTGTCTGTGGCGGATATGGCACGTGCCAAGGAATCGCGTGGCGGTTGGATTTATCAAAATTGCAATTCTTGTTGGGTCACGGCCGATGCACCCGAAAAGTGGGAAGCCGGCACATTACCGTTGACACAAATTGCGGGTCTGTATGTCGCAATAGATGAATTGGAAAAGAAC
>JAFZTZ010000083.1 GCA_017618595.1 Alphaproteobacteria bacterium | reverse complement strand
GCGGTGCATACATCCAGGCATTTGGCACATAGATTCCATTAACGTCAATCGTGCACCGACCTCTTGTAAATGTTTTGACGTTGGAAACATATGCCCATTGCTATCTATCATCAGGCCATAGCATATAATCAGCACATCGTGTGTATGAACAATTTCAAATAATCTATCTATATCCGCGGGGGAAAAGAATTGAATTTCGTCTATCAAAACGACCTTGGTGTCATCTTTGATATTGTAATTTTGCAGGTTTGGTAATGCGCTTGCCTCCATCGATAAATCGCCAGCACGTGATTTGATTACGCCAGTGCCAAAACGATTATCAAACGCCGGTTTCAACACTTCGATAGGCGTGCCATTTTTCCGAAAATTATGTGCGCTGATAATCAAATCCGCGGATTTCGCGCTGCCCATTACCCCGTATTTGAAATGTAGTTTTGCCATTTTGTAATTCTCCTTTCCCATTGGGTTACATAGATTCCAACCGTCTTATTCTCTCTTTGACGGGCGGATGGGTTGCCATTATTTCACCCAAAAATGCCCGCGCCCCCGATGGATTTGCAATGCACACAGCCGCCATTGCACTTTGTTTTTGTAATTTTTCAACGCGTGGATTTTCCGAAATTTTGCGTAGTGCGTTTGCCAATGCCCGTGGATTACGCGTGATGTACGCACCAGTTGCGTCCGCGGCAAATTCACGCTTGCGTGAAATGGCCATACGTAAAATGGGTGTGATTACAAAGTTAAACACCGTAAATGCCAACCACACCATAAGCATTACCACAACCGTATTGTTTTTTTCATCGCGGCTAGAGTGAGAATAAGTAATTCCGCGCAAAATTGCGTCCGCAATAAATACCGTCACACCGATCCCAGTAATCAATAGCATATCAAGCCGAATATCACGATTCCCGATATGCGCCATTTCATGTGCGATGACGCCTTCTAGTTCCAAACAATCCAGTTTTTCCACAATTCCGCGGGTAAGGGCAATTGTGGCATCACGCGGCGTGCGCCCCGTGGCAAATGCGTTCAATCCAGAATCATTTATTATATATACGCGCGGTGTTGGCAGCCCCGCCGCCAACGCAACATTTTCCACCGATTTATATATGTATCTGTAATTTGGGTCATGGTCGTTTATCTGATTCGCCCCCGCCATAGACAGCATCATAGAATCGCCAAACGCCCATGATATAAGCATCCACACCAAACACACAACAATCGTTGGAATCGCAACATTAATCGCGGTGTTTGCAGCGTCTTGGGGTGGCAAAACAATCCATGTGAACAAGAATACCAACGCGACAAAAATCAGCGGAAACAGAATAACCAACAATGTGGTCTTGATATTGTTGTCGCGAATATGATCATAAACGGTTTTGACTTTCTTCATACTTTGGATGGTAGAAGAAAAAAACTTTTGGTTCAATAGATTTATTTTGAGTGGACTAACCACTATATTTTTCGGAATTTTACCGCAAAACTGCCATTATTTAATGGTGTGCATGAAACAATATATGGGCTAAGCACACTTTCACGAACCCATTCTTGAAATTTTATTTTTAAAATGCCGCTGGCCCCCGTGATGATGGTCGCGGTTTTCGTGCCAGACTGTGCAATCCCCATTATTTCGGCCCATGCCTGTTCAATGGTGTGCATATGTAAATCCAATGTAATATGCGATGGAATTTTAACCGGATGTGGAATGCGACGCGATAGTTGAAGTTCGCTGCGTACGCGTTTGCGCGTATTGTTGTCATCAGGCGCAAATTCGGCGCCTATCATGTCGGCAATATCTTTATCCGTAAGTTTTCGCATATTATTTTTTTAACTTTTTTGCCCATTCGCTGTCTGGGAAATTCAATTTTAACATTTCGGCATAACCTTCTGCCTGGTCGGTCAGGCCAATTGCCGTATACGCTTCGGTCAGACGGAACATTGCTTCGGCCGGCATTACCGTTTCGGGTGCATCAGTTATAATAGACTGCAATTTTGTAATCGCACTAGCCCAATTTTCTTTGCGCATATCAACGCGCGCAGAATACATAATTTTGCCGGCAATATAATTCTTTAATATGTTAATTTTGTTTTTTACATTTTTCGCATACGGTGAATTTGGGAAACGGTTAACCAACTGTTGAAATTGTTGTAGTGCATAAACCGATTCACCGGGTTCACGGCGAACATCGCTGACCAAACGATAATGGCACATACCACGCAGATACATCATATATGGTACGTCGCTGTGTCCGGGGTGAAAGCGCATAAATCTGTCAACGGTTGAAATTGAACCCGCGAAATCGTCATCCAAATATTGTGAATATGCCGCCATAACAAGTGCGTCTGCGGCCCATTCACTTGCCGGATATTGTGTTTCAACGGTACGGAATTTTTCCGCGGCATTATCATAATTTTTGCGTTCAAATTGGTCATATGCGGCATCGTACAGGTCTGTAATTGGTTCCTGGGTAACAATTTGGTTGTCGCCACCGCACCCCGTCATTAAAATACACGCGAAAAGTGCAAGAAATATTTTTTTCATTTGCTTTTATTCCTGTCTTGATTTTGTTTATTTAACTCTAGTATAATCTAAACCATGAAACTTGGCAAACATATTTTCGGCGTTGGTCTTATGACCGGAATCAGTCGCATATTCGGATTCATTCGCGATATGTTAATTGCGCGTGTGTTGGGCGCAGGGCGGATGTCTGATATATTTTTGGCGGCGTTTAAATTGCCAAATTTATTTCGCGACTTGCTTGGCGAAGGTGCATTGTCGGCGATTTTTATTCCTATGTATGCCGATTCCAAGCATGATGAATCATTTGCCAAAAATGTATTTTCTTGGTTGATGGTGGTATTGCTTGGCATAACACTTGTGTTTGAAATATTTATGCCGATTGTCGTATGGATTTTGGCGCCGGGCTTTACCGATGACCCAGGCAAGATGGAATTGACCGTTATTATATCCCGCATTATGTTCTTTTATGTCATTTTTGTATGTAGTGCGGCATTTTTATCGGCGGTATTAAATGCGTTTTCACGGTTTGTTTTGGCGGCGTTTATGCCGGTTATGTTAAATATTATGCTGATTGCTGCGTTGCTGGCGTCGGCATATTTGGGCGCAAGTGATTCCGTATTATACATTATGGCGGGAACAGTTGTGTTATCGGGTATAATTCAATGTCTGGTGTTGCTGTGGCGGATTCGCAGCAAACATTTTGGCCTGCGCCTTGTTATTCCACGTTGGACAAATGGAATCAAGACGATGTTCAAGCGATTTGGGGTCAGTATAATTGGTAACGGTTTTTACCAAATAACGATAATTCTTGGAACATTGGTGGCAAGTTTTGAAAGTGGTGCGGTTTCGTGGCTGTATTATTCCGACAGAATTGTTCAATTGCCATTTGCAATGATAGGTCTTGCGGCGGGAACGGTTTTGTTGTCTTCGATATCGAATGCGTTGGCCGAAAAAAATATGCGCAGCGTTTATATTCAGCAAAATTCTTCGATGCGCCAATCTATGATGTTGATAATGCCGTGCCTGGTTGGAATATTTGTTTTGGCCGAACCAATTATCAAGATTTTATTTGAACATGGTGCATGGACGGCCCATTCAACCCACGCGGTTGCAATTGCCATAATGATTCAAATATTTGTTTTACCCGCAATGTTAATAAGCCAGATTTATAGCAAAACTCTATACGCCAGCCAAGACGTTAAAACCCCGGTTAAAACCAGCATAACATCATTGGCGGTTGCATCGGTAATTTATGTTGGAATGTTCTGGTTTGTTGGATATCTGGCCATACCAATTGGCGTGGTGGTTAGTGGATATGTCAAAAATTACTTGCTGGGGCGTGCATGCCGTCGCAAAGGTCTGGTAAAAATAGAAGGTCGGACAATTCGTGCGATGGTGCTGTTCACAGTTTTGTCGGTATTGCTTGGCATCGGGCTGTGGTTTGTGCCAATAACCAGCATTGTATCATTAGGTTTGGCGATCGCAGGCTATGGAATTGTTTACCTGCCTATTGCGTTTGTATTAAATCGTAAAATATAATTTAAAATAAAGTTGAAACCCCGTTTTTTATATGATAGAATATGTACATAAGAATGTAAGGAGTCCTTAATGAAAAAATTGGTATCTCTTGCGGTTTTAACCGCGTTGTTGGCGGCCTGTGCAGAAACAACACAAACGACAGGCGAATATGGTTCTGACGGTTTCGGCGAAGAAACATTGGTTGCAGAAAATTTAAATGATGCGTATTTGTTGGCACCGGCACCACGTTATTACATTGGTAATGCGTACAAGGTCGAAGATGTACAATACATACCAACCGAAGATTTTACATATAATCAAACCGGTATGGCGGGTATAATTCCAACGGAATTGAACGGAACGAAAACCAGCAACGGTGAAACATATAACATGAATCAAATGGTCGCAACCAGCAAAACATTGCCGTTGCCGACTATCGTAAAAGTTACGAATTTAGAAAATGGCGAAGATGTTATTGTCCGTGTAAATAATCGTGGCCCATTTGTGAACACACGTGTTATGGATTTGTCACCGGCGGCGGCCCAGAAAATTGGTTTGACTAATCAGTCAAAAATCCAAATCCAAGTTTTGCCAGAACAGTCGATCGCTGTGAAAAACGCAACGATTGGTGGCACAACAGAAGTTAAAGAAACAGTAGCACCAGTTGCAGAAGAACCTGTGGCGGTTCAGCCAGAACCAAAACCGGTGCCAGTCGCAGCAACAGGTGATTACAGCGTTCAGGTCGCAGCATTCTATGCCGAAGACAGTGCAAACGCATTGGTTGGCCGTATGCGTAATTATGGCGATGCAGTTGTTGTCAAAGAAGGCGATATGTTCAAGGTTCGTATAGTAAATCTTGATGCCGCGTCTGCACGTCGTGTTATTGACACATTGCGCAGTAACGAAGGCATGGCACCGGGTCTGTTAAAGAACGGTCGCTGGATAAATGCGGATAGCATTTAATAAAGTTTTGTGATGTGTACCTCCTAAACACATATCCCCGCGAATGCGGGGATTTTTTGTTGATTTTGCCGGGATGTGTGCTATTCTTGCGAATATGAGCAAGACATATTCTGGATTTATCGCCATTGTTGGCCCAACAAATGCCGGCAAAAGCACCCTGATGAATCAAATTATGGGGCGCAAGGTTTCTATTGTTTCGCACAAGGTTCAAACCACGCGAACCAATTTGCGTGCCGTAAAAATGGTTGGCGCACGTCAGTTAATTTTTGTTGATACACCGGGCATTTTTCGCCCATCACGTCGTTTGGATCGGGCGATGGTTGCGGCGGCAATGGATGCGTTATCGGATGCCGATGCGGTGTTAATGATAATTGACGCAACCAAGGGTATTACCGATACGGTGCGCGGAATCGTTGAAAAAATTCGTGATCATAAAAATATCTATGTGGCATTGAACAAGACAGATGCGGTCAAAAAGGGCGAATTATTGCCAATTGCCGCCGAATTAAACGAAATGGCTAATTGGCGCGAGATATTTATGATTTCGGCCATGAAAAATGATGGCGTTGCAGATATGTTAAAATCTTTGGCGGCGGTGATGCCAGAATCACCATATTTGTTCGAAGCCAAAGATAGCACCGATGTCCCAGACAATTTATACTTGGCGGAATTAACGCGCGAAAAAATATATCGCTTTATTCACCAAGAATTACCGTATCACATAAATGTTGTAACCGAACACGTTGACGTCGATGCCGAAGGTGTGTTGGATATATATCAAAAAATTGTTGTGGCCAGTGATGCACATAAAAAAATCGTTGTTGGTCGTGGTGGTGCGCAACTGAAAAAAATCGGGACCGCGGCACGTCATGACATCCAAGATCAATGGGGTGTGAACGCGCGTTTGCATCTGTTTGTGCGCGTGGAAGAAAATTGGGAGGAAGTGGCCGAAAATTATACCGACCAGGGTTTAGAATTTAAGAAATAAGGGTTATTTATGAAACGCAATCAAAATATAAAAGTACGGCCTATATTTACATTGCTGTGTGCGATACCATTGATTGTCGGATGCCGTACAACCACCAATGAATACCAAAATATTGTGGAAAAGGTTGATACCAGAAATCATACAATAACTGTGCGTGATACAGATACTGATTTGACACGGATATTGGATTTTTCAACATGTAATCGTGGCAAGAACAAAATACAATATGAACAATTTGCACCGGGGGATACCGTGGGTGTTGTAATCAGGGACTTAAATGGGACGTTTTACAATTCTCATCGGATTTTGTTTATGTCTGACTGGGACGTTGGATTAAAATATAATGAAGATGCGATTCTTGCGCGCAAAAAACGTGATTTGGCGAAAGTACATTAAATGCTGCACACATCGGACTTTGATTTTGAATTACCACCTGAACTAATTGCGTCGCATCCATTGGAACGGCGTGATGCGTCGCGTATGTTGGTCGTGGATGGGGAAAATATATTCGATAAACATATTCGTGATTTTTTGGATTATCTGCGCCCTGGGGATGTTGTTGTTTTTAACAATTCACGTGTTATCCCGGCGCGATTTGATGCGGACGGACATGAAATAACATTGCACACCGCGGTCACAGACAAGGACTGGTGGGGGTTGTGCAAGAAATTCAACAAGATAAATATTGGCGACACGCTGACCATGACGGACGGCACAACAATTACCGTAATGGATAAAGATGACGAAAGCGGCCTGTTATTGCACTTTAATTGCGACAATGTGTTTGATGTTTTGAATGCGGTTGGAAAAATGCCGTTGCCCCCATATATGAAACGCGAAGCCGAGGTTGCCGACCAAACGCGTTATCAAACAGTTTACGCCGACCCATTGGGGTCTATGGCGGCGCCAACGGCGGGGTTGCATTTTACCGATGAACTGATGAATGAAATAGAAAAACGTGGTGCCAAGATTGTAAAGGTTACATTGCATGTGGGGGCTGGAACATGGATGCCGGTTAAAACGGAAAACCTTGCTGAACATAAAATGCATAGTGAATGGTGCTGTATCACACCGGCGCAGGCGGAAATTATAAACAATGCCCCACGTGTAATTGCGGTTGGAACAACATCATTGCGTACACTGGAAAGTGCCGCCATAGATGCACCCAATGGAATGCGTGTCGCACCGATTTGCCGAACAACCGACATATTTATTACACCGGGTTATAAGTTTCGTGCGGTTGATGTTTTACTGACAAATTTTCACCTGCCAAAGTCAACATTATTTATGTTGGTGTCCGCATTCAGCGGTTTAAATGAAATGAAGAACGCGTACTCACATGCCGTCGCCGAAAAATATCGGTTTTTCAGTTATGGTGATTGTTGCCTGTTATTTAAAAAGGAGAAAACAGATGGAATTTAATGCGACAATGCATAAACTTTCAAATGGGGTAACGGTAATACTGGATCCGATGGATGTTGCAACGGACGAAGTTTGTATTTGTTTTAAAACAGGTTCATATGATGAAACACCATCAGAATATGGTTTAACACATTTCTGTGAACATATGTTCTGCAAGGGGACACCACGTTTCCCAACATCGCGTATTGCCAAAGATTATATTGCAAATCATGGTGGATATATAAACGCAATGACATCGCAAAAGCGTATCAGTTTTGTTGGGCGCATTGTTGCCGAAAATTTAATGGTGTTGATGGATTTCTTGGCCGACAGAATTAAAAATTCATTGTTTGATAAAGATGTGTTGGAAAATGAACGTGGGCCAATATTGGATGAATTGCGGCGCTCTTTATCAGATAATGATATGAAGGGATGGATTTTCACAAATAAAACTGTATTGGGTTTCGGGGTTCCAAATGGGAAACCAACACTTGGGAATCCAGAAAATATAAAGCGTTTCACACGCGAAGATATGATGGATTTTATATCAAAACGTATGTCCGCCAAGAATTGTTTGATTTGTATTTCTGGCAAGATAGATGATCAAAATAAATTGTTGCAAGAATTGGAAGGAATGTTTAATTTCCTGCCCACGCATGCGGTGGAAAATCACTATCCATTAAAATATACACCGTGTGTCGCGCACAATTATATACCTGATACCAAAAATGTTAAGGTCGAAGTCTTGTTCCCAACACTATGGCCCGATACACTAGAAGCGAGATATAAAGATAAATGCGTTTTCAAATTTGAAATGTTTTTACGTGAACGTTTGTTTGATACATTGCGTTCTGATAATGGTTTGACCTATGGGGTTCAGGTTGGGGTTTCATACGGTGATTCAAAAACAGACCTAACGCGAATTTATACCGAAACATCGCCCGACAATATTGCACGTGTAACGGCGTTAATTGCGCAAACATGTCATAATGTCTATGCGGATAATTTGCCAACCGAAGAAAAATTGGCACAATACAGGAACCAAAGCAAATTGGGACGTGCAGATTTCTTGGAACGCAATACACGTCGGTGCGATAGGTTGGTTGCCGACTGGTCATGCTATGGGGTGTTATCGGATGTATATCACCAATGGGAATTATCTGATGCGGTAAATGTCGCAGATGTTGAAAAATATACGCGCGGATATTTTGATAGTCAGATGTCAATTATAACCCATGGACCGAAATTTGATGCTGATTTGGAACAAATATGGAAAGATAATTTTAAATAGGAAAAATAAATGTCATTAAAATTTAATCTTATCGCAACAGATGGAAATGCACGGCGCGGGTCGGTTGAAACCGCACATGGCACATTTCAAACACCAGCATTTATGGCGGTCGGAACGGCGGCAACGGTCAAGGCATTAACCATGGACCAAGTTGCCGCAACAGGAACAGAGGTTATTTTGGGGAACACATATCATTTAATGATGCGCCCCGGTGGTGTTTTGGTGGAACAAATGGGCGGCCTGCATAAATTTGGTGGATGGCATG
>JAFZTZ010000082.1 GCA_017618595.1 Alphaproteobacteria bacterium | reverse complement strand
GAAAATTATTGTTATCCCAAAATATGAACCGCTACGCCCGCCGTACCCAAGAAAAGGTTTACCTTGTTCTTCGTACATAAGATAACTATACGCCATATGATTTCCCGCAAGACGTTTAATATCTTTTTTGATTCCTTTATCCAGGTTATAAAAACCTTCGCAAAATTTGCGCCCCAGTTCACTACACTTTGACACTTCTTGACCATTCACAATACCATGAACAATTAACTCTGCCATTGATATATTCCCCTTTCTATTTATAATAATACCATAAAAATTACAACCTCTCAACCGTGCAATGTACAGTCATAATTTATAAAGCCCTATTTTATCGGCATCACAAAATACACTTCCGCATTACGCAATGGCAACGCGGCATTACCCGCATCATACCATACCTCATTACCTGTTTGCAAAATCTGTATTTCGCCCCGACCAATTCCTGTATCATGTTCACCGCGTGTGTCATTACGGTGCGGATACCGCGTTGAATCGACCACACGCATTTCTAATTTTGCACCATTGTTATTTAATATCTTATCTACGAACATACAATGCCCCGCCCCATCAGGAAAAACAACAACACAAATACAGCCAGAAACTGGTACCGACAGAAACCGCCAATATTTAAAATCGCTACGATTTTTATAAACAAAATAAAAATCTTGGCAGAAAAATCTGTTTATCTTGATAAAATCATTTACCCGCAAAAAATGTCGCAATTCCACCAATGCCCGCCGATAGCCCATTTGAAACAGACACCAATATACAAACCCGCTGCAATCCATATGAAAAGAATTCTCGCCATCTATGCTATCAATATAATTGGCATGATCATATTCGGATATGATTTTTCGACTTAAAATTTTATCTATAAAATCCATAATTTTCTCCAAATTACTTACTGTGCTATTTTTGCCAATTTTGACGATATACTAAAACTTATCCGTGTGGCCAATACCAACGCTGCCCCCATTACCAGCAATGACCACCGTAATATTTCTATGCCCCCAAACACCCCGATATATAACAACATTAACAACACAATCCAACGTCCAAAACCCAACGCCATTTCACGTGATGCCATATATTCCGATTTATACTTATCTGCAACCACCGGCGATTGAACAACATTAAACATAATCGTTTCACAGATATAACACAATATATTCATCGCGGTCGCAACCATAAAATAATAAATTAAAAATGTTATTTGACTGGGTGCGGCAACAAAAGCACATATTCCGGCCGCCATCGCCAACACACACATATGCATCACAGATCTAAAATGTCGGCGTTGTGTATAACGACTGTATAACCCAGACACCAATACCGTACAAATTGCAAATATCGTTGTACAAATACCAAGGTTTAAATCTGTATGGAAAATGTATATCGTGTACATGGTCACAATTGTATCTATTAAATTTGTCATTCCACGCAGACCTTCGGCAACCAACATATTACGAATTATCGGACATTGGGAAACCTTGTGCATAAACCCACGCAGATCCAATGGTTTTTTATTTGTTTTATGCACCCCACGAATCATAAACAACAACCCAAATTCCATACATGTAATAATCACCATTACCTGCGCCACTTCCACAAAGGTTCCAAACGTAATGAATATACCCAATAATGTGGGGATAATAACTTTGCTGACATTTTGCCACACGCCCTTGATACTGTTGAACTTGGCCATTTTGCTTGGCGCGATTTTTTCAGCAACTATCATATTATACGGAAAATGGTACAAACTTTCGGCAACACCGTACATTATGCCAACCATAAACAGTTGGTCTATAACCGTATCCCCCAGTAGCACCAATGCCACCATAAGAACGGCATACGCAACCAAATGAATACCAAATACAAATACTTTGTTATAATTTTTACATAAATATGATGCAGCAAAACTGCCTATCATTAATGCAAAATATTCCATTAACTTAAATGTGGATACCGCGGATATATCATTCGTCGCCAATCGCATAATATATGCGACCAAGAACGCCCCAACAAACATACCTGTCAGTTGATTTAATATAGAAAACACAATTAAAACCCAAGACCCCCGGGGCAGTCGCATTTATTCTCTCTTATTTAACTATCAGGAATTATATCATAATTCGATACTTGGGTCAAAATATGCAATTGATTTGAAATAACAAATATAGCGTATTTATATTTACTTTATGGTCATTTTGTACTAAAATTTAATCCGAAAAGGAGAATTACATGGCAGATCAAGATTTATATGCCCAGGCCGTAGATTTAGTCGTAAAAAATAATAAACCATCAATATCATATATTCAGCGTATGCTATGCATTAGTTATAACACCGCTGCCAACTATATTGAACAGATGGAGGCTGCCGGCATCGTATCCGCCCCAAACAAAGAAGGTAAAAGAACCGTCCTAAAAAAATAATGCCTATTCACAGACCAGATATTGAAACTGCAAAAAAAATATTAGCTGATGCATATAAATCGGGGCTGATTCCGTTTGATGCAAAAACGATTGAACCATACTGCGAAGGCGGTGGTGCATTAACATTAAAATGTATTGATACAGATAGAACAGAATACGTTGTCCGTTTCCCAAATACCGAAAACAAATTGAATAATATGTTGCAAGAAATTGACACTCTGCAATTTTTAGATGCGCAAAATCTATCCGTCAAAGGTGGTATTAAAATCCCACAACCGCATTATGTCACACACGACACATATCCGTTTGTGTGGCATCAGGCACTTGTTGGACAAACACTATTACCACACAGTTATCACGAACTAAACGAAAAACAGAAATCGGACCTTGCCAAGAAAATCGCAATATTTATGCACGCCATGCATACATGTAAATTACCAAACATATCAGGTAAAACACCGACAGATTTTATAATGGCACAGATGAAATTGCGCGATTTAGATATACTTGGTCCAAAAATACCCGCGCCAATATTACAAAAATATAAAACATTAAAATTAAATACAAATTATCCAGAAACACTATGTCATTTTGATATGCATGGGCGTAATATGGCATTAGATCCCAAGACCAAAGATTTGGTTGGTATTTTTGATTTTGGCGACACCAGTATTAGATCGTGCTTCCTAGATTTTTATAAACTGTCGTTTATTCACCGCGACCTGACCCGCCGTGTCATAGATATATATAACAAAATATCGAATATAAAAATAGATATCCATGATGTTGATTTGGCGTATCTGTGTACTATTGCACGTCAGTATGAACACAGCCCCAATGACGGCATTCTTAATAAATCATTGGAAAACTTTGTTCAAGACGTAACATCTGCACAGATACAAAATGCTCAAAGCCATAAAATCTAATGTATAGCGCGCTTTAATTCATCACGAATTTGCATTAACATTTGCCCCATACGGTTATTTCCACCACGCCCAAATCCACATTTATAACAAACCGCGCATGATTTAACCAATATCGCATCACCCGTTGTTAATAATAATTTGGCAGCATCTTGGTTCTGGGTAAATTTTGCGCGCAACCCTTGCTCCATAATATCAAATTTCATATCATCAAACCCTGTACGGCGATTTACTTTGTATTCGGGTGTTTTGGTTAAGAGTCGGGCATCATCAGGATTTTCTAATTTTAAGATATTACAAAAGCGCGAATCATTCGCATAAAATTTCATTGCTTGATAATAATGCTCAACGGTTGGGAATACGTATTCTTGCCCATCAACAACCATCTTTATCGGGAATGCCGATAACGGACTAAGAAAGTAATATTCACCAACCGGTAAACAAAATTTTATTTCATTTGGCATATATCTTTATTTCTTTTCTGACTTGACCAAGCATATCATGCCGATTGCCAGAACGCAAATAAATGTTGCCATCATTAACGCACCGGCTTCTATCCCCATCTGCCAGCCCAAATGAATACCAAACCACATTGGCAATATCCACAACCCAAATGACATAACCGCAACACCACCGAAACCAAAGAATACTAATATTTTTGATACATTTTCTACTGTTTTCATTTTATTGCCCTTTTTATTTTTTCTTTAATGGTTCGTGACAATTATCCGCATTATCCTTGGAACAACATGCAAAAACCATCTGTGAAACTTCTTTAAATTTTTCCCCAGCGCAGCATCCAAACTTATTCGGCTTTGCACCATCGCCGCACAAACCCTTGGCACGATTTTCTTCTGCCTGACGCAATTGTTCCGCCTGTTCTGCTTCTATTTCTGCCTGGGATTTCTTTTTCTCTGGTTTCTTAACTGGCGCAACTTCTACTGGTTCTGGTGTAACTTCTTCTATTGGCGCAACATCAACAGTAAATACTGGATTTACATTATCATAATTTCTAACAGGCCTACGATTCGCACGTGGTGCACATTGACGTTGACGTACCAACAACGCATCCAATTCTTCCTTTAATTCTGGATGCGCCGCAACATCAGCACGCAATTCGTTAACCCGTTTATTAATATCGGCACATGTTTCACGTGCTTTAACTGTGCGCGTTTCTGGGACTGTGGCAACCTCTTCGGCGACAATTTCTTCACCTTCATCTTCTTCATCGTCAAAAAAATCATCTTCATCAAACTCTTCATCGAATTCTTCATCAAAATCTTCGTCCAATTCGTCTACTTCTTCGGCAAATGCTGTATACGGCGCACATGGCACAGTCGCGATTGCCAATATTCCCAAAAGCCCTAAGATTTTTATATTCATTTGGCCCACCTTGGTTTTAATTATTCTTCTATAACTCTTTGCAGTTCCATAATAAAATCAACGCCTGGGTTTATAAGTTTTTCTGCTTTTTTAATATAACGTCTTGCTTCGTTTTGCATTTGTAATTTCTTATACGTATTTACCGTGGTTCGAACATCATATTCAGATAAATCACCATCTTTTATACGCACACCTTCGGCGATTTGCAATTCATTAAGCGCCATTTGTTTATATTTTTCAGAATTCTCTGGGCAACCATCTTCCGACATTTTCGAATAAACCTCTGCATTCGATAAATGACATTCAGAACCAGAACACGTACTTATATTTCCCTTCAATGTCCGTTCTATCACTTGGCACGGTTTGTCTTGGCCTTCTGATACAGCACCCATTGCATTTTGTAACGCATAAAACACACTAAATTCTGCATCTCGCGATTCTTCGTATTTCTTTTGGTTCTCTGTACAACCCCACCGCATTAAATTATCGTAAACATCCGCATTTCGTTTGTGTGCATCCGCAGCATCAAACTGTGCATCATCTATATCTGGTATAATCTGGGCCACCAATGCCTTTTCACGCATTTGACATGGCGATAACTTTGCACTCTCTACGGCAGAATCCGCCGCATGTACATGTTTATATCCCCACAATGCTGCCCCTGTCATAATTCCACACAGGAATATACCCAACAACGCAAACCACGCAACAATCTTATGCTTACGTGTACAAATATAACATGTGTTACAGGATTTTATGTTGTTATTCATTTTTTCTCCCTCCGTTTTATTTTTATTATTTAACGACACCGTATTTAATTGTTATACGCCTCTCAGCGCGATTCGCCAATGACATATCATGTGTCACAAACAGCATCGCCATTTTATTTTTGCGCACCAAATCAAGCAACAATTCAAATACCGCAACCGCGTGATTTGGATCCAAACTGCCCGTAGGTTCATCTGCCAACAAT
>JAFZTZ010000081.1 GCA_017618595.1 Alphaproteobacteria bacterium | reverse complement strand
GATATGATGAAGAAAAGTGCTGCGAATCTTCAAGATGCCGCCGAAGCATTGGTGTATTTGATGCAGCCAGAATTGCCAAATATTGAAGAACTAGATTTTAATGTCGCGGAATTACAGTCAAAAATTATGTATGAATCAGGGCTATTGCAACCCGCACGCCAAAAGCACAAATTCTATGAATATCCACAGTTGCACTATATTAACCCACGTGGATATAAAGATGGCTTTTATGACTGTGTATTGCATGTTCGAAACCGCCAAAAATAAAAGTTTTTCATGTTGTTATTTATTGTTGACAACGCAAAAATTTGTGCTAAATTATCAACAATGAATTAGCAAAAGGATAAGTCATGAAGAAAATTATTTTATTGGCATCGGTTCTTGCGATGGTTGTATCGGGCGCAAATGCGGATTACCGCAAGGTTCGCACAAGTAATTGCAATTCTGCGGCAATGCATGCAAGATTGGAACGCGAAGTTCATGCACATCGTGCGGTTATCACAGAGGTTGTATGTGAAGAAACACGCGTTGTTGCGGAACCTGTGATGGTTTATGAACCAGTTTACGAACCAGTTTATGTTCCTGCACCAATGGAATATATTCCAATCGTAGATTGTGTGCCGTATCCAACAACATGTGAATATTGCGCAAATCGCTTCTAATATTTCTTGCCGTAACATTCGTAAAAAAACATTGTTTTTGCGGGTGTTACGGTATTTTTTACCCTTGAAAAAATCAAAACAAATGTTATGATATTTGCGAAGAAATAAATAGTTAAATTATGCAAATCCAAACCGAAAATGTTCTGTATTTAATTGGTGGACCAAATGGGTCTGGCAAGACCACGCTTGTGGAACAATTGTTTGGAAAAAATCCTGTAATAAAATTTGTTAATGCAGATAATATCGCGCGCGAAAATAATTTATCGCCGGTCAGTTCTGACACAGGCCGGGTTGTTTTTAATGAAATAGATACTGCGTTATCATTGCATGCGTCTTTTATTTACGAAACGACCCTATCGGGTAAATTTGATAATAAAATAATTAAACGCGCAAAAGATGCGGGTTATAGTATAGAATTCTTTTATGTGATATTACCGTCGGTAGCACAAAATATCGCACGTGTTAAATCGCGGTTTCAAAGTGGTGGACATGATGTTCCGGAACACGTTGTGACGCGTCGTCATAAAAAAAGTTTATTCAATTTTGATTCTGTGTATAAACAATCTGATCATTGGCAGGTTTATGACAACGGTGGCGCAGAATGCACATTGTTTGCAACAGGTTTTTATGATGTTGTAAACGTTGTGGATGAAGCGTTGTACCAAGGTTTTATTAAAAGTAGACGACTGGTGGTTGATGAATATATGGTGGATCTTGAACGCCGTCGTCTTGCACGTATGAATGGTGCGGGTGCATCATTATCCAAATAATTTTTGCTGGTATCATTTTTTCTTTAATTTTATGCTTGCGTTGATTTCCCGTTTTATTATATGATTAAATACAGGAAGGAAAGGAACATGAAGTATACATTAGTTTCTGGGTTGGGAATATTGGTGGTTTTGCCCGCAATTGCGGGTGCACGTTTGCCGGCGGTGAATATGTCGGCAGGCGCGGTTTCTGCGCGTGCGCAATATGGCGCCGTAACGGAAAATGCTGTCAATGAACCGAAACCTGTTAGAACAATTTCTGCACGTAAATTGGTACCAGTAACAAAAAATGCGGACGGCACAGTTGTAAAAAAGAACGTTGTGTCGCGCACCGCAAAAAAAAAATCAACAGTAAGTAAAAATACTGGTGAAAAAATTTCTGCAAATGCGGAATACTTGATACCAAATCGCCCGAGTTCTGATTTGTGGGCGCGGGCGGATACACCGTTGCGTATGCCACATGCAGATGAATTTTCGGTTATTAAATCTGATTATGAATTACCAGAAGAAAATATCAGTTCTTTTGCATCCACTTCCAGACAAGAAGAAATAAAATCTATGTCGGCGCGCGTATCGTCGTTGGATAAACAACTGGCGCGGTTGATAGATTTACAAACCAAGGCCGAAGCGGCGGCAAAGGCCCCAACGGTTGCATCTACGCGTTCATCGGTTGAAACAAATATTTATCCCGCAGAATCTGTTGCGGTAAATAGAAACAGCGAAATTGCACCAATTGAAATTCGCAATATCCCAAAATCTGTGGTGCGTGATACGGTCGCGTCAGACGATGATGTAAAATTATCGCGTATGGTTGTTCCACGTGATGATTTAATCGGTGATGATGTTGTGGTTCGTTCTGTAAAAAAAGATTCAAGCGCCAAAATCCAAGACGTTCGTGAAGATATGAGTAAAATGACCCCAACGGAATTACGTCGCGCATTTAGAAAGACGTTCTTGTCTGAAAATAAGCATCTTTCCACATATCCAATAGATGACAGATTTGATGTGGCAAGTGATTTGTCTTCATCTTTTGAGGGTTTCACATCTGCACGTGATCTGTCCGAAGATGCAGATAAAATTCGGCCATTGGAAATTAAAATAAGATTTAGAAATGCTGATTCTGCATTGTCGCGTGATAATTATAATTTGTTATCTGAATATGCTGGTGTTGTGGTGGCAAATCCAAAACGTGCAATTCAGGTTGCGATTCCAGAAATGTTGACGACAACGGCTGATGCACGTAAATTAACGGCGCGCCGTCTTGCCATCATTGAACAGGTTTTGCGTGATACCGGGGTTTCAGAACAACGCATAGTTCCGGTTTTATCGGCGCGTGACGACGAAGGTTTTGTATTGCGCATAATTTCAAATGAACAGTATGAAACGCTTACGCGTCAAAAACGCAATATGTTTGGCGACAAGGTTAGTTCCAAAACATATAAAAGTATGACCTGGTAAAAATTTGCGTGTTACATTTTAAAAAATATTTCAATTCAGTCCTAGATTTCCTATTTCCGCCGTCGTGTCCGATTTGTTCTGCGCCGGTGGAAAGTCATGGACATTTATGTGGCGACTGTTGGTCTTGTTTTGAATGGATAGATGGCCCGCATTGTGTGTGTTGTGGTTATCCATTTCCCGATGATTATGAACCTGATTCACATGCAATGTGTCCGGTATGTGCATCTGGTAAAAATGAACTAGATTTTATTCGTGCCGCATGTATTTACGATGATATGTCGCGCGGTGTTATGTTGCCGTTCAAACATGGTGGACGTATAAAATTTGCACGGTTTATGTCGCATGCGATGATATGGGCTTTGCGTGATGTTGATATAAAACCAGATATAATTATGCCTGTGCCGTTGGCGACGCGGCGTCTGTTTCATCGTGGGTATAACCAGGCAACATTATTAGCGCGTGAAATTGCACGTGTGTATGATGCACCAATTGATTTCGATAGTGTGCATCGTAAATATCGGCAAAATATGGGGCATAAAACCCATGCCCAGCGTGCACAGAATATTCGCGGTGTGTTTAATGTTGTTTGTCCTGATAAAATCAAAGACAAGAAAATATTGTTGGTTGATGATGTTTTAACAAGTGGTGCGACATTTGACGAACTTGCGCGGGTATTACGTAGGGCGGGCGCGGCGGCGGTTTATGGGGTTATATTCTGCCGCGTTGTGCGTGCAAATTAAAATGTTATTGCGTGCTTGAAATTCATTTTATATTTGGTATTATTTGGCGAAACAGACATTAAGGAATAGAATAATGAAAATAGAACTGGGAAAAAACATAAGCCCACGTGAGATTGAATCGCGTATTCAGGCATTTTGGGATGAAAATAATTTTTGGGATAATGATGTTAATTCCAAGAAAACACCATTTTGCGTTATGATGCCGCCACCAAATGTTACGGGTAATTTGCATATGGGACATGCCTTGGATAATGTGTTGACCGACATTATTTGCCGGTATAAGCGTATGTGTGGGTATGACGTTTTGTGGCAACCAGGTACAGATCACGCGGCAATTGCGACCCAGTTATTAATTGAACGTGATTTATCAAAACGCGGAATTAACCCAAATTCATTGACGTTCGATGAAAAATTAAAATCGGCATGGGATTGGACCAAAGAATATGGCGGCCAGATTATACGGCAATTGCATATCCTTGGCGCAACACCGGTATGGAAACGTGAAAGATTTACAATGGACAAAGGCTTGTCCGAAAACGTGACAAGATTGTTTGTCAAAATGTATAACGAAGGTCTTATATACCGCGCGGAACGTATGTTGAATTGGTGCCCAAAACAACAAACGACGGTGTCAGATTTGGAAATTGAAACACGTGAAGAACATGGTAAATTCTACTATTTCAATTATCCTTTGGTTGATGGCGGATTTATTGAAATTGCAACAACGCGTCCAGAAACATTATTTGGGGACAAGGCAATTGCAATTCACCCAGAAAATGAAAAGTTAAAACACCTTATTGGCAAGAAAGCGATAATTCCGTTAACGGATATTGAAATTCCAATTATTGCGGACGAACATGCAGACCCAGAAAAAGGTACTGGTGCGGTGAAAATTACACCGGCGCATGACTTTGACGACTGGGAGGTTGGCCAGCGTCATAACCTTAAACCATTATGTATTTTAACATTGGATGCGAAACTGAATAATGAATCTGTTATTCCAGAAAAATATCGTGGTATGGATAGATATGTTGCACGTAAAGCAATTATCGAAGATATCCAGGCCGCCGGCCTTATGACCAAAATTGAAGACAAGGTTATTCCAACACCTTATTCTGAACGTGGTGGGGTGCCGGTTGAACCAATGATAACAACCCAATGGTTTGTTGATGCGGAAAAATTGGCGGTTCCCGCGATTAAGGCCGTAGAAGAAGGCAAAATTAAATTTATGCCAGAACATCGTTATAACTTGTTTATGGCATGGATGAAAAATATTCGCCCATGGAATATTTCACGTCAATTGTGGTGGGGCCATCGTATACCCGCATGGTATGATGCCGAAGGTAATGTATATGTTGCCGAAACCAAAGAAGAAGCAATAAAGCAGTCTGGTGGCAAAGATTTAATTCAGGATCCTGATACATTGGATACATGGTTTTCATCGGGTCAATGGCCATTTGCCACATTAGATTGGCCTGAAAACACACCGGAATTGGCCAAATATTATCCAACCGATTATTTGTGTACTGGATTTGATTTAATCTTTTTCTGGGTTTCGCGTATGATAATGATGTCTTTGTATGCGACAGGCCAGGTTCCGTTTAAAACGGTATACATGCATGGCATGGTT
>JAFZTZ010000011.1 GCA_017618595.1 Alphaproteobacteria bacterium | reverse complement strand
GATTGCATCGTCACGAATGACCCAGAATTTATGACCAAAACCGTCCGCGGCGGTAAAGTCATATTCGGGTGCATTGTTTTTCACAAAGTCTTCGACAATTTTGTTCATTTCCGGAACATCAGGATACGCAAAGAACACCGGTTCAATGTTCGCATTTTGAATGCGGACGTGAATCATACGATCGTCTTCCTTGTCTTTGCGTGTCAATTCGTGCTTTTTAATTTTACCAGTCATATAGTCATCAACATTTGCCGCCGCAACCAAACCATACTGTGTGCGACCGTCCATTGTTTGCGCATAGATATAATACATTTCTTTGTCGTCTTGGACCAACCAACCGCGGTCTTGCCACAGTTTGAAATTTTCAACCGCTTTGTCATAAACTGGCTGGCTG
Source organism: Alphaproteobacteria bacterium (assembly GCA_017618595.1). Lineage (GTDB taxonomy): Bacteria > Pseudomonadota > Alphaproteobacteria > Rs-D84 > Rs-D84 > Enterousia. Next base: position 7,218 of record JAFZTZ010000011.1, on the reverse strand, counting down.
TGTTCGTCGGCAATTGGGTCAAAATCAATTTCTGGTTTGATGATGTGCAGTAATGATTTTTCACCGGCCTCTGCTTTGGCTTCCACAGAATTCAAGACGTCGTATGGACGTGATGCAACTTCGGATGCGATTTCTTTTGGTGGGCGAACCCCAGCAAATGGTTTTATTTTCATAATATCTCCTTCGTTAAACCGGATGGATTATAAACCCATTTTTTCAAAAGGCAAATATTTATAAATCTATGGTCGCGGGCAAAATCGTTTCTTGTTGAACTGCGTCCAATGGGTGATATTGGAACGGAACCGTTGCAAAGTTTATTTTATCCATATCGATTCGGCGCAGCGTGCGATTATACATCGTATGATAGTAAATTTTTTTGCTCGTTATATCGGTTGCGATGGTCCATTGGGTTGACGATGGCATATCAAATGTTGCTGTACCTGTTTTATATGCGGTGCCGAACGGAACATCAACATTGTTCAGCAAATGGAACGACTGCATCGCGGTGTCGAAACCGGTGTCTTGTTGTATCGCATAGTTCTTGAAAAATGCCATACGGACAAATCGCGATGGCGATGAAAAATCCCCAGGCAGTCCCATTAAGCCCGTTCCATGACTAAGCGAGTGCAATGTAATTGGGCCAAATTTTACCGGACTTTCCGTGCCCGAACGAATATTGATATAATTATTCAAATTTGTTAAATGCCATGGCAGCCCCGGCGAATTTGCGATTACACCCAATGGGTTTTCATAGAAGTGCGGAATACCATTTACAATTTCCAAAACAACCTGGTGTCCGTTCGGTTCGGTAATGCGCCAATGAACCGTTGATGCGGTTGGGTCGATATTAATAATGTTGATGTTGTCGATGGCATCTTTGACTTCTGCAATTGTTGAAAACTGTGACAGTATCCATGAAACAACCTGAAAATCGGCCAGAGAATTTGCCTTCGTTGCCGGGGAATATGGACGGTATTTACCATAATCGGGGAAATAGAATAGGGCGGCGGACAGACCCGCTTCGTTCGTGCCGTCAACGACAAATTCGGGTTGTTGCATCCCCAAACCAACAAATCCATATCTTGCGGTGAATTTTGCGCCGCCCATTTGGCCGTCTGGTAATAATGATTGTTCGGTGTGGCCGCGCGGAACAATGACATACATATTGTTCATTTTGGATCCCGCCCAATCAACTGTGCGTGCAACCACCACCGAATTATCGCGTGCGGTCATCGTGATACCGGTGCATGCATTCGCGTTGTTCATGATTACGGCGCAAACGGCGGATAAAGATATCATAGGTAGAATTTTCATTTTGGTTCCTTTGGTTCGGTTGTAAAAGATTATATTTATCGGTGGCTTTTGCCGCCATAGGAACGAATTTTTATCGCAATGTATTTTTTAATTGCAAAAGGAAATAGTGCGGTATATAATGCCGGACACATTGGGGCATAGTTTAATGGTAGAACATCGGACTCTGACTCCGCTAGTATTGGTTCGAATCCAGTTGCCCCAACCAAGAAATTCAAACACCCGAATGGGTGTTTTAATTTTTGGTTCTGGGTCGAAAGGTCGAATCATTTGCAACGAACGTTGCAAAAGGTTCGAAACCAAGTAGATTTGCGAAGCACCGCGCCCGCAAATCGTTACGGGGTTGCGCGCAGTGTCGGCAAAGCCGACCGAGCGAATCCAGTTGCCCCAACCAAGATAGACACAAACCCGCCAATAAAGGCGGGTTTTATTTTGTTTGGCAATAGTTTCATAGAGTTCGAAAGTTTGGTTTTGAAAAATTGCAAAAATTTACCATTTTCGAACTTTTGGTATCATTTTTTACATTATTCCTCTATCTTTTTAACCCTCTAGAATTTGGCAATCTTTTCATTATTGGGCTTCTTATTCTGGCTTCTTCCGGCGTTATCATTTCTATTCCAAATTCATTGCTATAAACACGTCCCACATTCTGTGTCGCAGTTTTGATTTTTCTTGTTTTAAGGCGATTCTTATATGTTTTATCTTGTTCCAATTCTTCACGATTATATAAAACCAATTTGGTATCTTTGATATAATATTTTACCAAATCGGCGAATGTGGAACCAGATTTACCCAATTTTTTATCAACGGCTTTTTGCAAATCCCCAAACACCAATTTGCCTATTTGGTCGCGGATTGTATCCCACTTTAATACATCTTTTTCTTTCTTTAATTTTTTCAGCAATTCTGTATAATCACTTGCCTGATAACCGCACTCTGATTTCATCCATTTGGCGAATGAATTACATACATCCAGTAATCGTTCAAGGCCGCACATAAAATGATAGTATTTACTGATTGGCGCATGAAAGAATGAATCTGGCAACATAATACCCTTGATGTCGGTCCGCGGAATTCCGCAGCCAACATGGGCTTCGGATGGTATCCCGGATTTAACATTGTGCATTGAATAATCGGCTTTACAAACAAAAACTATTCCATCGGCGTATCCGTTGCCTAAAACCTCAGATTCACAAAATAATGGCGATACAAAAACGGAAACTCTGTTTGTTCCATTGTATCCAAAGCCATTTGAAGAATTTTCGGGCATTCCGGTTTTTGATAATTCGCTTTGTGATAATATTCCGTGTTTTAATATAGATTCAATTCTGAAAACATCTCCCCCAATGGAATGATAGCAATAATCTTCGTTTAATAATGGATTTTTAACCATGTTTTTATTCCTTGATTATCGGTGTCATTATAGCATGAAAGACGTAAAAATTCAAGGAACCAACTTTATGCTAGCCTAAAATTATTTTTCAACTTATCAATCTTTTGTCCAATCTCAACCAATTCGGCTCGCAAATTGCACAGATAGCACAACCAAGAATAAATAAAAAAGACCCATACGGGTCTTTTTTGTTTTATAAAGATCTGCTTAATGCATCTGATAATTTTTGGGTATAAATTGGCGATGAAATTTTCGCCTTAGGATTTACCTTAATCTGTTGTTCGCCGTTCGGCGTTTGTACCGCGATACCATCTATTTTTTGTTGGTCATTAACATAAACAAAAATTGGTTGATGTTTATTTTTCTGTAATAAATTTGCATCAAATTTCAAATTCAATTTCGATTGTAATTTATCGCACCATTTGAATACAGGTTGCACACCTGTGGCATTTGATAATTTTTTTATTTTCATGACGCGCCCCAAAACAACGGTGTTTTTATATCCACGATTTTGGTAAAAACTTACCGCGCCAGCCAACGAAAACAGTTCCATTTTTGGTGAAACCAAACTTGCCGCATTTTCTGCGGAATTTAATAAACTGGAACCTATACCACAACCCTGATACTGCGGCAGGACATACAAACTGCGGGTGAACATATTCGCACCGTTCAAAGAACCGGTGGTAAAACCAACCATTTCGTCGCCAACATATGCAGCAAATGCAAAAACATTTGATTCCATATTCCAGGTATTTAGATAAGCGCTTTCCAGATTATTATATGCAAATAATCGTCGCCATTCGGCTAGCGCGGCCGGTCTTTCTTCGGGTGGCAATGTGTTAAAATAATCAGGGGTTATATGTTTATAAAAAGACAATTTTTCTTGGTCTTCCGCGGAAAGACGCGATATTTGGACACGCGCAAAATTATTACAGATATTTGCGCTTGGCATGAAAATTTGTTTAATTTCATAAATAATGTTGTCCATTTTTATCCTTTGTGTCATACTTTGTATTTTACACAAAAAATATGTTGTGTCAATGTTAGAATTTGAATTTGATGGCCGAAATTAATGTGCACAAAAAATAGACGGTTTTTATAGCAAAAACGTTAATTGCGTTTCAAATTTTTCAATAAATTTGGTAAATCTTGGCGGAAATATTTTATACCCATTAAAATTGAATAAGAATCATACAGGGCATTGTGTTCGTCTATGCCAAGGTTTTTTATTTTGGAATCCATATGCAAGGCCTTGGCAATTTTGCCGGAATTTTTCGGGTGTTCGCGTAGTTTAATTTTTTTATATTCTGGTATCAACCACGCGGATATATTGTGGTATATTATATCATCGTCAACAGGCATATTATACAGGCGCAGGTTTTCTTGGATTATATTTCCGTCGCATTTATCGTTCCATTTGCCACCGTATCCATGGGACAGGCAATTTGCGTTTCCAACAAATTTTTTAAATCTTTTATACGCAGTTTGAAAGGGAACCCCTTTGTGTTGAATTTGATTATTTGTAATACCTGTTAAATTCGTAAAATAATCTGATAATGTTGGGTTAATGGTCGGTTTACATAAAACATTAAAGGTTTTCAAAACGCGTAAATCGTCCGATACACGTAGGGCGGAAATTTGCACAATTTCGCGTTTGTGGCGGCCATGCCAACCATGTTCTTGGCATCCCGGCCATGATGTGTATTCTGTATCAAAAATGACAAAAGACATTTTCTATCCTTGGTAATGCCTATATTTTATCATAAATGATTTTTAATAACAAATTGTAGAGAGAAATGAAAAGAAGTCCGTTTTTTCCTTTGCATAGTTTGGAAAAAAGTCCTATATTGAAATTATCAAATTACAACAGGGGGTATTTAATGTATAAATACAGTAAATTTCGTCAAATTTGCGCCACCGTTGCAGGTTTGTTCGGTAAAACGCGTGTGGCACGCCGTCTGCATCGTGACCAGGTAAGATATCGCGGGTTAATAGCCACGGTTGGTCAAACAAAAATACCGCGCAAAAAATATCCAGAAAAAATACCTGTGGCATTTTGCTTTGATGCACGTGGTGCCAAGATGGCGGCGGTAACAATAAAATCATTGTTGGTCGCATCTGATGGGCGCTGTGATTATGATGTGTATTGTGTTATCGCACCGGATGTTGATAAATCGCTGTGCGATATTATTCGCGGTGTGGTCAAAGAATTTAAATCGGCGGTTCATTTTGTCCCGGGCAATCATGACTTTGATAAATCAAATCGCAGAAATTGGCCGGTCGCAATGTGGTATCGGTTAATGTTGCCGAAACTGTTGCCGGATGTTTCAAGAATTATTTATGCCGATATGGATATTTTGTTCTTTGGCGATTTAATAGATATTTATGAATATGATTTGGGTAAAAATGTAATTGCAGCGGTGCCGACGCGAACGGATAAATATATAAATTCGGGTTTCTTGTTGATGGATTTGGATAAAATCCGTAAAGAAAATTTCTATGACGAATGGATTAAGGTTTCACAGAAAGAAGATTATAAGAATCCAGACCAAGATGTTTTGAATTATACATTAAAGGGGCGGATTTCATTCCTGCCGTTGCGGTATAATTTCCAACTGTCGCATGGGTCGCGCATATTCAAAATATATCCGCCAGTACAATTGGATGAATTGAAACATAATTTGGTTGTGTTGCATTACTCTGACTATATGAAACCATGGGCGAAACGTGGGCTTAGACCGGTTTATTCAGAATATTGGTGGGATATTGCGCGGCCGATGGGGCTGTTCGAAGAGTAGGGCGGTGTGCACAATGCGGCATTTGATTTCAAATATTATCAGTTGTTTTATCTGGCGGAAACCGTTGCGTGACAAGGTGCGCACCATGATTCGTTATCCACAGGTTTGGGAATATATCGAATATGTGCGATGGTTCGCGCGCAATATGAAACAGCGCAAGATAAAAACAACGGTTGGATATGGATGTAAAAATTTTGTCGTGATTTTGAACGACAAACATGTGTTTAAATTTCCGCTGATGAATGATGGGCGCGATACCGCATATCGTGAAAAGCGAATTGTTGATACATTTCGCAAAATATCGCCGATTAAAATTCCGGCTATGACGGTAATACCGTACAAAGATATAGTAATAAGAAAGTATGAATTTGCCTATGGAAAATTGTTAAGCGATTTTGATCCACGGGTTATCGCGGCGCATCGTGTACATATTGCAAATCAAATTGCCAAAATGTTATATGTCGTCGGCAAAAGTGACCCCACCGAGATTCGTGATTTGAAACCCAACCCAAAAGAAAAACCAGGATATTTGTATGGTTGGTTCCAGGGCGATATCTGGCAGAATTTTATGCTGGATGAAAAAACGTTTGATATTACTTTCTTTATAGATTGGGAAGACACCCAATTTCAAAGTTTTATGTCCGCCCTGTATGTCGCGTCGCATAATTGGGATAAATTTGGATACAAATATGTAATCGTTGATATTATGGCGGAATACACAAGATTATATTTTGGTGGGTGTGGCAAGAAATGATAAAAATATTGGCAAATATTTTGTGCGTATTTATCCCAAGTCGGCATGGGCGCCGTATGTTGCGGCTGCGCCTTAGTCACCCGATTCGCAGGTGGATACGATTCGCAAAAAGTTTTAGTAATGCCCGGCATCCGCGTGTATCATACACATGTGGATATCGTGCGGTGAATTTTGTTGTGAATATTGACAATAAATATGTGTTTAAATTCCCATTACGGACAAATGGTGCAGAAATTTCAATTCGTGAAAAACGTATAACAGATGCATTGCGTCCAATATCGCCGATTAAAATACCTAAGATGGAATTGGTTGAATTTGACGGTCTGACGATTCGCAAATACGAATGTATTAATGGAATTGGATTTCATGCGCTGGATAAAAAAACACAAAGCGCCCATGCGGAAAAAATTGCAAAACAATTGGCAAAATTTTTGTATGTTGTTGGTATGGCTGATCCACGTGAAATTCGCGATTTGAAAGATAGTAAAAATGACAAGCCAACAATTATGCATGGGTGGAATCAAGACGATTTGTGGGATAATTTTATTATGAATCCAAAAACTTTTGACGTTCTCGCAATGATAGATTGGGAAAGTTCGCTTTTTAGTAATTTTTATAATTGCTTTACGGGTGGAACGGGAAATCATATTGTTAAAAGTGCATTATTACGCGAATATTTAAAACTGTTTTTGACGGATGCGATTCGGAAATAATTTTGTACGATTTGTTTTACAAAAAAATTTGTTAAAAAATAATTTTTTATTTAGGAAATTTTTCTTTCGCGGATTATAAAAAATGTGTGTGTCGCGGAATCCGAGGATTTGATAGACGTGTAAAAAATTTATGAAACATAAAAAAAATTTCATATAAAAACTTGCAAATTTTTTGTTTATGTAGTTAAGTAAAAAGTATCAAATAGGAAAGGAGAAAAATATGCATAAACTTCATGGTGTTTTGTTGGG
>JAFZTZ010000080.1 GCA_017618595.1 Alphaproteobacteria bacterium | reverse complement strand
CCCGTGCCCAAATTCAAGGTTCCTGTTACCAACCTAAACCCGTTCGTTAGCGGCATAGAATCTTTATTTACACCACCTGCGATATTGGTTTCCCCTTTTACGGTCGCATTAAAATTCCCCTTGTTAATTAAAGCCCCTGTTAAATGCAAAGATTGAACATCCAAAAGTAAATATCCACTGTTATCGGCATTTTCAATGCTCGCAGCGGTAAGCTTTCCCGCATTAATTGTTAACTGTCCAGTTGATTGGTTTTCAATACTTCCTGTAACACTCATTTCCCCTGTTCCCAAATTGATTGTCACATTTTTAGAATCATCCATTTGGAAAACATCAGATCGCCAAGACTGCGCATTTATACTGACATTGCCGGTTCCCGTTGCAACAAATTGATCAACCTGTATGTCACCAATATTGTTAAACGTCAAACCACCGGTTGCCTCTATATTACCCGCCGTAAAAGCAACACCATTGGCCCCAACACCATTCAAAATTAAATTATAACCATCGGCAATTTCTAAGCCCTGGCCAATAAAAATATTTCCCGCCGCCGAAACGGTATACGGATTACCTATCCCAGTTTCCGAATAAACATATCCGTCCCCAAGCCCCGTTGGTGCATTGATACCAACATAAAACGAATTTGCCACAGATATCCCACCAGAAATATCTAACCCATCGCCACTGGCGAAAACATACGACGCACCTACGGCATTCAAATCACCTACTATTGTGTCCGCCATGGCGCAAAAAGGCACCATTCCCAAGAAAAATGCTAACACTTTTTTTTGCATATTTATATTATTTTTCCTTGCTTTTGTTTCTATATTATACCACATTTAAGCAGGAAAAAAAAGCAACATTAGCATACATAAGGAGAAAAATATGTATAAAATTGCAAAAATTCACGCACGCCAGATTATGGATTCGCGTGGAAACCCAACCGTAGAATGTGATGTAACCCTAAGCGGGGGCGCAATGGGTCGCGCCGCCGTTCCATCGGGCGCCAGTACCGGTTCATTCGAAGCATTGGAACTGCGCGATGGCGGAACCGCTTTTATGGGTAAAGGCGTTTCCAAGGCGGTTGCAAACGTCAATGATATTATCGCACCACAAATCATGGGGATGGACGCATCTGCACAAACCGCATTAGATGAGAAAATGTTGGGCATTGACGGCACACCAAACAAGGACAAATTGGGCGCAAACGCAATTTTGGCTGTATCTATGGCGGCGGCACGCGCGGTTGCAAATCAAAAAGGTATGCCACTTTATAAATATATTGCCGACATCTATGGCAACGCAAATCCACATGTATTGCCACGTCCGATGATGAACATTATCAACGGCGGCGCACACGCAGATAACGGATTAGATGCCCAAGAATTTATGATTATTCCGAACGGTGCAAAAACCGAATCGGCGGCGATTCAAATGGGTGCGGAAACTTTCCATCATCTAAAGAAAATCTTGAAATCCGGTGGTCATTCAACAAACGTTGGTGACGAAGGCGGATTTGCACCAAACTTTAATTCATGCGCCGAAGCACTGGACGCGATTATTGCGGCAATTCGTGATGCAGGTTACAAACCGGGCGAAGAAATTTCTATTGGTTTGGACGTTGCGTCATCAGAATTCTACAAAGACGGCGTATATAACTTTGAAGGCAACCAAATGTCTTCGGACGATATGATCAAATTCTATGAAGATTTAATTGCAAAGTATCCGATTATCTCCATTGAAGACGCATTGGCCGAAGAAGATTGGGACGGTTGGAAAAAATTGACCGATAAAATCGGCGGGAAATGCCAATTGGTCGGCGACGATTTATTCGTGACAAATCCGATTCGTTTGCAACGCGGAATTGAAAATGGCGTAGCAAACGCAATTCTTATCAAAGTAAATCAAATTGGCAGTTTGACCGAAACATTGCGTGCAATCAAAATGGCCCAAGATGCAAATTACGGTGTTGTTGTTTCCCACCGCAGTGGTGAAACCGAAGACACAACGATTGCGGATTTGGCGGTTGCAACAAACGCGGGGCAAATCAAAACCGGTTCTATGTCAAGAACGGACCGCATGGCAAAATACAATCAATTGTTGCGTATTGAAGAAGAATTGGGTAATAATGCAACATACGGAAAATAATTTGCGATGCAAATAACACCTGAACAGATTTTAATAGCAAAATACATTGTGGCGGCCATTGTGTTTGTGGTAATAACATTGGCACCGGCATATTTGGCCGCCAAAAATGGCAAGGATAAATTTATGTCCCTGCGCATTCGCGTCGCATCATGGTTGTTCGGATGGACGGGGGTCGGTTGGTTATTGGCGCTGTTCTGGGCGGTAAAAAAATAAATCCCCATATTCACGGGGATTTATAATATCTTTAATAATTTCTCCATTTAGCAGTCGGTTGATGGCCTACATGCGTTCTTCTCTGGACACCATAACCATTTCGTATTTATACACTCGCACTCATCATAAGACAGTTTCAATCCACGATCTCTTGCACAAGAGCATTTTTTCCCATCCCATTGCCCATGACTATCTATACAACTGTTCATACGTTGCCTTTCTGCCACATCTATCCCTGCATTTCTATCTTCTTCATCTTTTAGCAATTTATCGTACGCAGTCTGGGCACGCTGTGCGTAACCTTCCGCTTCATGTAAAGCATTATTTACTTCATTTTTGTGTGCATCAAGGGTTGCCTTACTTGTCAACGTTGAATCTGTCTTGGTTTTCGCCTGATCTTCCGCTGAAAGTCCGTTATACTTTGTAACCGCCTGATTGTATAAATTAGTGGCCTCTGTTACACGCTTTTTAGTAGCACTCACCCATGTATCTAATCCGGTTTTATAGCCATATTTATTCACATCTTCTAAACTTCTGGCTTTTTCAATGGATTCCATAGACTGCTTAACCATAGCAACCGCAGTATCAACTTCTGAATACTTCTTATCAAACTGTTCTACGGCCTTTTTATAGTTTTGCAAATCTTGACTGAACGCCTTTGAAACACAACCCAACTTTAAATTATTCGGATCAATACGTTGGTACCCAGTTTGACACTCACACAGCCCATTACTACCTCGATGCAGGTGTTGATTGTTTCCATTGTTGGTCCAATCACAAAGACATTTACCCGCAGAATCTAAGCCCCTACCCCCGGATGCCTGACACGCTTCGGTGGTAACAGCACCTTTTTTTGTACAGACTGAACCACAAGAAAAACCACCCGAATGACCGTCTTTGGCAAAAATCTTAAATTCGGTTCCGGAATCTTCGTTAACGATTGTTATTTTGTCGTATCCCTTG
>JAFZTZ010000079.1 GCA_017618595.1 Alphaproteobacteria bacterium | reverse complement strand
TTTGGCATCACGACGCATGGGTAATGGAATATCTTTTGCTGATTTAGAACTGGTTTTTGTAAATTCAATTGGAACTTCTTTTGCAGGGCCCGATTTATTAATCGATTTGCTGCGACAATTTAAAATATCAAGGATTAACATCGAACAGAGAACAATTATTGCAACAAGTAATGCTAAATTTATCAAACCGACAAGGTTAATTTCACACAATATGGACCAAACCCAAGAACATAGTGCACAGATTGTATCCCATACCCAACGAATCGCACGCGCAACCATACGCAATGGCCACAATATAATCTTGCCCAATGTTGTTGCATTTGTGCTGATATACTGCTTTTCCGCCGCAAAATCGCGTTTCTGTTGAAGGCGTTTCGCCGCATATTTCATTTTTAATTTGTCAAACATATATGACTCCTTTTACTATTTGCTATAAATATTACCCTAAAAAAATCTTTTGTCAACTGTTTTTTATCAAAAATAAAATTGCCCAAATGGGCGAAAAAATAACACGGCACAATATGATGCGCCGTGTTATAAAACACTAATATATACCCCGCTAGGCCGCATATACCCCTATGACAACCGCGGCAATGAACAATATCCAAACCAATGTCATTGTTCCCATTGCAAGCCCACAATGCAGATAGAATTTATATAAATTTTCCACAGATGGCGGATTTTTATAGTTTTTTATATTTCTCTTGTCGGTTTGATAGGCAACAACCGGCACAATAACGGACAACAACAAGATATCAGCCGGAATACGAATAAGAATAATTATCAACAGCGCCACAACCCATGCGATTATTCCCGAAATCCAACCATTTTTAACCGGATCGGCCACCAATTTACGTGAAAATTCTGGATATTTCTTTAATTCTTTTTTGCCAGGCATTTTTTATCCTTTTTGTTTATGATTTTAACTATGTATGAATTATATCACATTATGCAAAAAAATCAACAAATGCCCGTGGTTAGAAAATTATGGAAATAAGCGGTCCCATAAACTTTATTGCCCATGCCACGAATATAAGTGCCAACACCAACCCCGCCACCCGCACAAGATAGGTGGACATTTTATATGCATCAGGAACCTTTTGTATTCGCATTTTCTTTCCGTTTTTATGTATTTTACGGCATTATATGAATCTTTTTAATTTGATTTTCTTCTTAAGTTAATGTAAAATGCCACCACAAAACCAAAGGGGGTGCCCGTGTTTGATACAGAAAAACTAAAAACTTTTTCATGGGTAAATGTTGGAAACCCCGATCATGCCGATTTTGAAAAACTTCAGGATGAATACAAAATCGATGAAGATACCATTTCCGACATTTTGGACCCCGATGAACAACCACGTATCGAAATCGAAGACGATTACAAGGTTATCATTGTACGTTTCCCAATTGTGAACCGCGAAACCGATACCCAATGGCACACCGAACCATTATCTATTATTTATTCAACAAACCGTGTTATTACGGTATGCCGTAAACGCTGTGATTTATTAGACAAGATTAAAAAGGATGAAAAGACATCCCGCGAAGAATTCATACTAAACATAATGTATTACATTGCGGAATCATATCTGCGCTGTTTAAAAGAATTAAATAAACGCGTTGTGGAATCCAAGAAAAACTTGCAACAACAGATTAGAAAACGTGAATTACTGTCATTGCTGGACGTTGAAAACAGTTATACGCTGTATATGACTGGGTTGAAAGGTAATTTGTCGGTGTTGGATAAATTGGAAAAGGTTCGTGGATTTGCCAAGACCGATGAATGCGTTGAACTGGTTGAAGATACGCGTATTGAACTGTCCCAGGGTATAGAGGTCGTGACCAGTTATACCAAGATGTTAAAATCTATTAAGGAAACATTTGAAAGCGTCATTAACATAGATTCCAACACATACATTAACCGTTTGACCATGTGGAACATTATATTGATGTTGCCAACATTGGTTGTGGGATATTATGGAATGAATGTTGCCCTGCCCTTTGCGGATCATGGCGATACCAGCATTGTGATATTTGCGCTGATTATGGCGTTATTGGTTGGGTATGCGATATTCGTTGCAGTGCGTCGTCGTATTATTTAGGCGGCCGCATTTGATACGCGTGCAAAATTCACATTAAAATCTTCGTCGCACACATCTACGTCTGAAAAACGAATGCCGTCGGCATTGCGCAACCATTCTATTGCTGGCATAGTCGTCTTAAAGAAATTATCCAACCGGCGATGAACAATGGCTTCATCGGCATCATCGGCACGGCCACCACCTTCACGGATACGTTTTTGTATGCGTGCCAACATAATATCTTGGGGCACATTAAGGCATATTACACGAACATCAAATTTATCGGCATAATTTTTGACAATCCATTGCGCCTGGCCGATAGTGCGGGGGAAACCGTCCAAAATAATATCACCGTGCGTTTTATTTATAGCGTCGCTAATAATTCCAAATAAATCGTTATCAGGAACCAAATCTCCACGTGCCATAATTTGTGCCACGGGTGATTCTGGCGGTAATTCGCGCAAAATCGCACCCGTTTCAATATAGCCATAACCATCGCGTTCAACCAATGCACGTGCGTGCGTGCCTTTGCCAACGCCTTGGCCACCCATAATAAGAATCATTTTTGGTTTCATATTTTTCCCTTTTATTTTTGAATATTATAGCATAAAAAAATCCCCACACAAAGCGGGGATTATTCTTCCATCGAAATTCGGCAAATTATTTTTTGCTGTTTTCGATAGCAGCGCCCAAAATATCACCCAACACAGAACCGCTGTCTGCTTCGGTTGCGTGTTCTTTGACCGCTTGTTTTTCCAATGTAACCTGAAGTGCACGGATAGACAATTTAACATTATTGCCTTCGACCGAAACAACAGATGCTTCGACCATATCACCGACTTTGAACTTCGATGTATCTTGTTCAGATTTTTCACGTGACAAATCAGTACGACGGATTGTTCCTTTGATATCATTTGGTAAATCCAAAATCAATTCATCAGGTGTGATTTCAGAAACTGTTCCAGATACAACCGCACCCTTCTTGATAGATGCCGCATTGTTATCTGCCCCCGCCGTCAATTGTTTGATACCCAATGTAACACGTTCTTTTTCTGGATTGATATCCAAAATCTTTGCTGTTACTTCTTGGCCACGGACGAATTTCTTTAATTCTTCTTCGTCCAAACGGTTCCAAGACAAATCAGAGATATGAACCATACCGTCTAATTCTGGGGTCAATGCAACGAACAAACCAAATTCGGTTGTATTCTTGATTGGGCCAGTAATGATATCACCAACATTGTGGGTTTCGGCGAATTGCTTCCACGGATTTGGTTGCAATTGTTTATAACCCAATGATATACGGCGTTTTTCTTGGTCAATATCCAAAACCATAACATTGACTTCTTGGCCATTTTGCAAGACTTTGCTTGGGTGAATGTTCTTGTTTGTCCATGACAATTCAGACATGTGAACAAGACCTTCGATATTATTACCCAAATCAATGAATGCACCATAATCGGTAACCGAAGAAACTTTCCCAGTAACTGTATCGCCAACATTGAATGCGCGTGATGCAGTTTCCCATGGGTCTTCTTCTAATTGTTTTGCACCCAATGAAATGCGGTGTGATTCTGGGTCAAATTGAATAACTTTGACTTTGATTTTTTCGCCAACATGAACCAATTCACGTGGATGATTTACACGTTTCCATGACAAATCTGTTACATGCAACAAACCGTCAATTCCGCCCAAATCAATAAACACACCATAATCTGTGATGTTCTTGACTGTACCTTCCAAAACTGCACCCAATTCGATGTTCTTTAACGCTTCTTTCTGGGCCGCAGCAATTGTGTCAGACTGAATCGCGCGACGTGATACAATTGCGTTTGTGCGCAACGCATCCATCTTTAATACGCGGAATTTGTCTTTTAATCCAATCAGCGATTTCGCATCGCGAACCGGTTTATGATCAACCTGGGATGATGGCATAAATGCAAACACACCATTGATATCGACTGTGTAACCACCACGAACGACTTCGATAATTGTACCTTCTGGATCGACACCTTCGGCAACTGTCTTTTCCAATTCCTTCCATGCCTTTTCTGCACGTGCCTTGGCATATGACAGAACCGCTGTGCCTTCGCGTGATTCATAACGTTCAACAAAAACGTCAATGATATCACCAACCGATGGAACTGATGCGCCAAATTCTTTTAATGGCACACGACCTTCGGATTTAAGGCCAACATCAACCATAGCAAAATCACCGCGAATATCTTTTACAGTTCCCTTGGTTGCATAGCCCTGAAGTGTTTCTTGTTTGCCATAGTTTTCATCAAACATTTTGACGAAATCTTCATTGGCGATTGGATTAAATAAATCTTTGGATAAATCTTTCATTATAGAATTCATACAAAGTTTGCCATCGCAGCCATATTTTTAGCAGAAAACCGCGAGGTCTTGCGGGGTTAATCGGACTGATTCCATGCCCGCCCACGAAATCAGCACCGATTATATATACTTTTTTGGCAAAAATCAAGTATTATCATAAAAAAACTTTAAAAACTTGAATCGCGATAATTGGATGCTAAAATTCAGTAGAACAAAGGGACACAAATGAAAAAATTTAATATTGATTCTGCCGATTTACTGTTTTGGTCCATGGTCAGTTTAATAGTTATGGCCGTGGGATTCGGTGCAGACGAAATCATTGAACGCAAAATATATTCAAACAAACACGATAATTTTAGACCTATGCCCGAATTATCACCAAAAGAAGAAGCGGCGGTTTATAACATCGGCGATTCCCTGCTGACCGCGCGCAAGGCACGTTTTGATGCATTGGTCCAAGATTATAACGAAGCCATGGAAGATGTAGATATTATGTATCGCGGAATTTTGCCAGTTCATGAACCATTCAAAAAAATCTATGTTAAAACGAAATACGCCGATCAAATTGGTGTTAAAAATATTAGACAGTACAGCAAGTACCTTGACCAATACGAACAAGATTCATTAGTTCCGGTTTACAAGAACGTGTACATGACCAAATATAAACCAATGATACGCAACGGCGTTCGTTCAAAATAAAATCTGTTTACACCACCCAAGATTTGTAATATAGTAAATACCATGAAAAGAATTATTATCATCACAGGGGCAAGTTCAGGTATGGGCGCAGAATTCGCCCGTCAGATTTATGCAAAAAAAACGTCTGTTGGCGCGGAAATGTGGCTGATTGCACGCGAAGACGACAAACTTGCCGAATTTGCCGCAACACTAACTGGTCAAGATATCATGGTACGAACATTCGCATTTGACCTGTGCGGTGTGGCGGGTGCCGAACGTGTAAAAAAATTATTAGATACGGAATCAAAACACGGCAAATTTGTTGTCGATTTATTGGTAAATAATGCCGGTTTTGGAACATATGGGCCGTTTGATGAAACAGACCCGATGCGCGAAATGGCGATGATAGATCTAAACTGCACCGCCCTGACCGGTATTTGCGGGTTCGTATTACCGCATATGACGCGTGGTGGACGCATTATAAATGTGGCGTCTTTAGCAGCATTTTTACCCCTGGGGAATTTTGCGGTTTATGCGGCAACTAAATCATATGTGCTGTCTTTCAGTATTGCATTGGCGGCGGAACTGAAAGAACGTGGCATATCGGTATGTGCCCTGTGCCCTGGCAGTGTCAGCACCAATTTCGCCAATGTGGCCAGCAACGGCAAACGCCGCGAAGTTCTGCACGGGCGCGATCCACGCAAAGTTGTGGCACATTGCCTGCGCGCAAGTGGCCGTGGCCGAAAAATCGCCCTGTGGGCACCGAAATGGAAAGTTACGGCATTTATGTCCCGCTTTATTGGTCGATACATTGGGGCGCGTTTCACATATTTGTTTAATAAACGCCCGCACTAGTTTTACATTTCTTTTTCAAAGCGCTTGGTCAACGGGTTCCATTGTGACACACGGGTATATGTGTATTCTGCCTGGTGTTTCAAAATGCTTTCATACCATTCCCGAACATTTTGGGACGGATTTTTAAACAATTCGAATATATGATTCACATCCAGATTTTCCGCCTTGGCAAGATACAGGCACCCTAGTTGTACCTGCTCGTCCTGGTATTCAAGGTTTGTAATGGTCAGAATATTTTTCATTAAATCTTTTAATTTGCGATAAGTATCGGTCGTTTGCGCATTTGGTTTTTTCAACGTTTGATACATAGAATCCAATGTTACACCATCATAGAACCGGTAATTACGACCATTGCATTCATCCCTAAACGCACAGAACAATGCCAACTGTTGAATTGCCGGTGTTTGTTGTTTGATATCGACAATATTATCGGGATGTTTAATTATTGCCTTGCGTTCAACCTTTTCCCCCGGGCTTGATGGGTTGATGGTATGAACACCGTTTAAATCTTTATAGGTTATTGGTTTGCCCCTGTTTGCTGTATCATACATATACTTAATCGCGTGAATATTATCGTTCCAACCAACCGCATTCAACCTAAATGTTTCTAATTCTTCTTTGGTTAAGCTGGTGCGTTGTTCTTCGACTTTTTTAAGTAAATCTTCCAACCAGCCACCAAAATAATCAGAATTATAATCATATTCAATAAGGCGTTTTTTGTTAACCTGGGACAGACGCAAAACACCAAAAACCAGCGCAACGATTTCCGACCGAAGTGTTCTAAATTGTGGTTTAACCAATAAAATATTTTTTATACTATCCTTGCGTCTGGTATGAACGCAAACATCATCCACAACACTTTCCGCGGGTTCATCTATGTATTTAAGTGCCCATGGCGCCCGTTCGCATGCTATGCGTTGCAACCAAGACGATGGTTTTGCGCATCTGCTGATTAGTCCCGGTTTTTCATATAAAACGATTCTTAATTCTTCATCAGGCATTACAGATTCCGCGGGATTTGTTAATTTATTACATTCCAATACGCGCGCCGTCAGGAAATCTTGTAATTGCCGATATTGATTTGCAAAATCTGGACTGTCACGCATTGCCTGTAAAACATAAATATATCCATAAACCCGCAAATCGTTTTTATCGTGTTCCGCTTTGCATTTATCAACAAGGTGTTGATACGTATCCAAAAATTTGCGTGTTTGAAAACTTAATTTCGATAAATCTTGGACTTGCACAACCTGCTTGGTCTTGGGATTTGTTTGGTATGACTTACATGATTCCAATACACGAAGTATCAATTCACGCAGATTGCTGTAATAATGATATTCTTTTTTATCCGGGAACGCTGCCTTGACATAATTTTGGCGCGCCTCTTTTTCCCACCAGGTCAAATCACTGCTCATATTGGAATCCTTTACTTAATACACTTCATATTAGTCAAAGTGCACCGCTTGTCAATGCCTTTTTGTACAACACAATAAAATAGAAAAAGCCCCAAATGGGGCCTTTTCTTTATCAAGAATAGAACTTATTTAACCAAGTTTTTTGCCATTTGTGTTTAATGCCGTTTTACCAAGCAATTGTTGGTTTTTGCTTACTAAATT
>JAFZTZ010000078.1 GCA_017618595.1 Alphaproteobacteria bacterium | reverse complement strand
ATACACAATAATAAACATCTATAAAAACTCGTCGCCAACAACTCCGTTTTTATGATTTTTCTAATTGTGTATTCTCATATTGGCCATGCGCTTCGCTCTGGCCGATCCTTTCGCCCCACCTTAAAAGATTAAATAAAAAATGACCATAAAGGTCATTTTCTATTTTGGTGGGAGTGGGTGGATTCGAACCACCTCAGGCTTAAGCCAACAGATTTACAGTCTGCCCCGGCTCTCCAACTCCGGCGCACGCCCAGAACTTTATTTGGTGCGGGCAGCGGGACTCGAACCCGCACATCAAGCTTGGAAGGCTTGCGTACTAGCCCTTGTACTATGCCCGCGATAAATCCAAGAGCCCCACTATTATAACTTATTTTTTTATGAACGCAAGCACTTATTCCGCGTTTATTTACTTTTTGGTTGTTTGCCCATGCATTTCTTCATTTTCATGATACGGTTATAAGATTTGCGGATTTGCGACCGTTTTATCTTACCTTCGTGAACCAATTTTACAATGGTTTGATGGACTTCTTCGCCCTTGTTGGCATCAAAATCCAAATTGTTCCCAAATACCAGCATGTCATTGCCGGCATTTATTGCCATTTCAATGGCCTTTTCACGACCATATTGGCCAACAATTGCGCCCATATCCATATCGTCGGAAACAACCACGCCATTGAATCCCATATCGCGCGCCATTTGTATTGTCTTATGTGATAAAGACGCGGGCAGGGTATCTATATTCATATTAACAACATGCGCAACCATCAGCATTGTGCACGGTGATGCTTTGCCTAATAATTCTCTGTACGGTGTTAATTCATAATCTTGGAATGTGTTGGTGACATCGGTCATGCCGGCATGTGTGTCGCCGGCGGCGCTGCCATGCCCCGGAAAGTGTTTAAATGATGCCAAAACACCCGCATCATTAAGGCCGCGCGCATACGCATCACCATGTTGTGTGACGACATTGGCATCGGCCGAGAAACTGCGTTCCAGACCGCCAATTGCCGGGGATTCAGGATTAACATCAACATCAACGACCGGGGCAAAATCAACATTTATACCCAAGTTAGCAAGACGTGTTCCCAAATCGTACACGGTTCTATATGTTGAATCTGGTTCGCCCATGCCCAACTGTTTTGCCGATGGAATTGGTGCGAAACCATGTTCGGTTTTTAGACGTTGAATATTGCCACCTTCCTGGTCAACCGCAATTAACAATGGCATTGGTGCCAAAGATTGCAGGTGCGCAGTCAAATTTGCGACCTGGTCCATGTTTTTAATATTGGATGAAAAGATGTGTTTTTTCGCCTCTGGTATCGTCATGCCCTGGGCAACCAAACCGGAAATATCAACATCAAACAATATGACGCCGCCGACATGGCCACTTTTAACCTGATTTTCAATGGCGGCAAAGTTTTCCGCGTTTTCGCCGGTTCCATCACCATGAAATCCAGTCATAATCATTTGACCGACCATCTTATCTAAACTTGGTGTGGCCAGCCAATATGCCAAACCGCTGCCCGCGCATAACAGAACGAACAAAGCAAGAATATGTAATCTTTTCTTATTCATAATATTTACCTCTTTATAGGGAATTTATACCAAAATTAATCATTTTTTTCAAGTTTTTTGTCTTGGGTTATCCTTGACTTTTTTTCGTGGTTTTACTATTCTTTTTTGCGAAAGAATAGGAAATATAACACATGTTGACACAATTGCTTTTAAATACACTTATTATTGGTTCGGGATATGCGATTGTGGCCATGGTTTTTCGGTTGCTGTATTCTGTTTCCCCGTTTTTTAATATGGCATTGGGTGCGTCGGTTGCGCTGGGGGCTTACCTGGGGTATGGGTTGTTGCCAATGTTTGATGTTGCCGCATATCCAATTATATTGGCGGGTGTGATTTTATTCACATGGGCCCAGGAAAGATTTATATATCGCCCAATGCGCAAAATCGGTGCCAGCCCGATGGTTTTACTGGTTGTATCGTTGGGGGTTTATACCATTTTTGAATCAGTCATCCATTTAATATTTGGCCCCCAATATCAAACGCTTGGGGCGGCGATGGATTTTTCATCGGTGTCGTTGGGTTCAATACATTTGCCAACAGTCCAGGCGATTATCATACTGTTGGGGCTGATAACTTTGGGGTTAATATCGTGGGTGTTATACAGAACCTTTTTAGGCAAAGAAATTCGTGCCATTGCGGGTGCGCCAGATTTGGCATTTGTAACAGGAATAAATATCGGGCGTGTCGTGGTAATTGTTTCAATAATCGCCGGTGCGGTATTGGGTGCGTACGGCGTGTGCGTTGGGTTTGATACCGGAATGGAACCAACAATGGGATTTAATATTTTATTCAAAGGTATGATAGGTGCAATCGTTGGTGGACCAACAATTCTGGCGGCATACCTTGGGTCCATGGTGTTGGCATTGGCAGAAAATTTAGGTGTGTGGTTCTTTGCAAGTCAATGGCGTGATTTAATTGCGTTCGTGATATTTATTGTTTTGCTGTGGATACGACCAAACGGAATATTCACCCGCAGTCCAAAGAAAATCATTTGTGAATTTAAACCAAAGGGTAAAAAGAAATGAGAAAATTATTATGTCTTTTGTGTATGGCACTATCGTTGGTTGCGTGTGATAGGGGCGATGCGGATAAATCTGTTGTAAGAATCGGTGTGGTTTCGTCTTTTTCGGGCAAGTTCGCAGAAAATGGTGAAAATGTAAAAGCCGCATTGGAATTGGCATTACAAGACGTGGCACCTAAAAATGTTAAAATAAAATATATTTACGAAGATTTCGGTTATGATGCACCACGCGCCGCAACCGCGGTGAATAAACTTATCAATGTGGACAAGGTTGATGCGATTATATCTTGGTCTGCGGTGGCGGGAAATGTGATTTCGCCGATTGCGGACAAGGCGGGCATCTTTCATTTTGGTATCAGCAACGATAAAAACATTGCGGTTGGAAAATATAATTTTATTCATTGGACACAGTCAGAAGTTTTGGCGGATAAAATGGTTGATTTAATCGCAGCGAAAAAAGCAAAAAGCGCAGTTTTGTTTGCGGTATATCAACCAGGGTTGCAACAAACGACAGATTTTGTTGAATCAAAACTGAAAGCCAAAGGTGTCAAGACAGAACGTGTGAATTTCGCCATAGATGATAAAGATTTTAATGTCATTGTGGACAAGATGAAGAAAAAAAATTTTGATGTTTGGTACACGACTGCGTTGCCACCAAGTTTGGATATTCTGCTGAAAACAATACTTGAAAAAAATGTTAACAAACCATTAGTTGCAATAGATTCATTTTTATTTTCAAATATCCAAGATAGATTAAATGGTGCGCAATATATCGTTACCCCCGAAGGCGATGAAAATCTGTTGAATCGCGTTACCAAAAAAACAGGGTCCAAAAATTATTTCTCGGTAGGGTACACGTATGACGCAGGTTATATATTGGGAAATGTTTATTCGAAACTGTACGACGAATTGGGGCGCAAACCAACGTCCGAAGAAGTGGCAAATAAAATAATGGAAATTAAAAATTTTCATGGTTCGGTTGGCGATATATGGGTTGATACCGATGGGGTATTTCAATCAGGCGCAATTGTCAAAGAAATCCAAGACGGCAAACCAATAACAATAAAATGATAAAACAAAGGGAAAAAGAAAATGAGAAAGTTGCTGTGTGTTTTTATGGCGTTGTTATTGTGCGCATGCGATGGTAATAAATCGGACAAACCTGTTATCAAGATTGGTGTATCATTACCATTGTCGGGTGATGCGGCGGTTGTTGGAACCGCAAATCAGAAATCTATGCAGATGGCATTGGATGATTGGAATGCCAAAGATACAAAATATAAATACGAACTAATTTTCGAAGATGATGGTTTGCAACCGCAAAAGGCGGCGATTATCGCGCAGAAATTTGCACACCAAGATAAAACAAATGCAACGGTGTCTTTGTGGGGAATTGCGGCACCAGTTATGGCGGATGTGGCCCAGAAAAATGAACAGATTCACATGACGTGTGCGGGGTTGGCGGATGTTTCAAAACCATATTATATATTTAATAATTATACACAATATGGTGCGATTGCTGATGCGCTGGTTCAGAAATTTAAGCATGATGATATCAAAAAGATAGTTTATGTTTTAAATAATAATCAGGTATCTGTGGCGCAATCTGATTTTGTAAAAAAAGAATTGAGCCGGGCGGGCATAACAACATTGGCAACCGAATTATATAATCCTGATGAACGTGATTTTCGGACATCGATTACAAAACTAAATAAATTAAATCCAGATTATTGGTTGATGTTTATGTTGATGCCGGGGACAAAGTTGTTTACAGAACAGTTCTTTCAAATTACCGGAAATAAGAATTTAACTTCTATTGATTCTTTCCATGAAATGCCACACGAATATTATAGTATGGTTGATGGCATGTGGTATGTAAAGTCCGCCAATGGAACACCAGAATTTGCACAAAGATTTACTAATGCGACGGGCAGAGATATGGAAAGTTGCGTTGGTAATTCGTATGAAAATATAAATCTGTTGATATGGGCGTATGAAAATACCGCGCCAGAAAATGGTGCGGTAATACCGAACAATAAAGATGTTGCGGCGACATTATATTCGGTCAAAGATCGTAATGGCGCAATCGGTCAATATTCAATAGATGAAAATGGAATAATACAATCACGTGCGACCATTGAAAAAATGGAAAGCGGCAAACCGGTGGCTGTGGAACAGTAATTAAATATCAAAGGAGCAAAAAATGAGAAAACTACTTATAACATTATGTGCAGCATTGGCATTGGTCGCATGTGGTGAAGAAAAGTCAAATAAACCAGTTGTGCGTATTGGTGCAACATTACCATTGACAGGTTCTTTGGCTGAAACGGCTGTATCTGCCCAAGCGGCAATGAATATGGCGTTAAAAAAGTGGGAATCAGTTGATACAAAATATAAATACGAAATTTTATTTGAAAATGATATGTCCGAAACAAAACAGGCGGTGTTAAATACACAAAACTTTATAAAAACAAAAAAGGTAAATGCTGTTTTATCAATATATGGAATTGTTGACCGTTCTGTTGATGATATAGCGAATAAAAATCAGGTAATAAGTTTGTCTTGTTCCCAAGGAAAATTGCAAGTGCCAGAATATGCAATCAATAATTGCACTCAAAATGAACAAATTGAAAAGATTTTGATTCCAAAGTTAAAGAAAGAGGGTATTAAATCTGTTGCATTGGTTATGCCGGATACTGCGGTTGGTCATATTGTTGGGGATTATTTTAATGAAAAATTACCAACACATGGCATCAAGGTTGTTGCATATGAAAAATATACTATGGATACGCGTGATATGCGTGCATCAATTTTAAAAATGGAAACGGCGAATCCTGATTATTACTTAACATTTGCCATAAGTCCATTATTAGATGTTTTTGTTAAACAACACAGGGAGGTTACAGGAAAAAGAAATGTTACTTCTTTGGGCACGTTTCACGAGATGCAACCAGATACATACAAATATGTGGAAGATTTGTGGACCATTTATATAACAGCAGGTACAGATCAATTTGAAAAAGAGTTTACTGAAACTAATAATAGGCGGTTAAAGGGTTGTTCTGCAAGTTCATACGATAATATTGATGTGTTGATTTGGGCGTTTGAAAATACACCAGTCAAAGAAGGAAATACATTGCCCGATAATTTAGATGTCATCAACACAATTAAAAGTTTGAAAAATTATGCAGGTGCGGCGGGGACACTAGATTTTTCAGATGGTGTTGCAAAACCAGATGCACAATTGCGTATGTATCACGATGGTAAATTTATCAAAATAACAGAATAAAACAAAGGGGGCAAGAAATGAAAAAATTACTTATATCTTTATGTGCAGCATTGGCGATTGCCGGATGCGGTAAAGAAGATGAAAATACAATTAAAATTGGTGCGGTGTTGCCAATGACTGGGCCAAATGCGGCATTTGGAATCGCTATGCGTGCGGGTATGGAAACCGCCATAGAAGATAAGACAAATACCAAATATAAATATAAAATAATATACGAAGATGGACAACAATTGGCGGCGAAATCGGTTAGTGCAGCGCAAAAGTTGGCATCTGCAGACCGTGTAAAAGTTTTTGTGTCCACAACAACAGGCGTGGGACATGCGATTGCACCTGTCGCAGATAATGCAAATGTTCTGAATTTGAATGCGACATTTGATACGGAAAGTGTTGAACCAATGGGAAAGTATTCGTTTTTTCAGGGTGCATCTATTGAAACCAGAAATGAGATATCAATTCGTGCTTTACAGAAAAACAAAGTAAAATCTATGGCTATTATTGCTGTAAATGTTGGCATTTCATGTCCTGGGGTGACTGCGTTGGCAGAACAATTAAATAAAACTGGTATTAAAACAACTGTTGATTGTTTTAATCCTGGTGAACGTGATTTTAAATTCGTTGCGGATAAATATAAAAATGTTGATGCGTATTATGTAAGTGCTTTCCCACCAGAATCTGAAATCTTGTTGCGTCAGTTATACGCGATGGGTGTTGATCGTAATCGTATTTATGGCAGTGGGTTTGATTTCGGACAAGATACAGAATTATTCCAAGGTGTAAATGTTATCGCGGAAACATTAGGGCGCGAGGGATTCTTTAATCGCATACATGAAAAATATAATTTAAAAAATCAAAAATTCGCATCTGTTGCGTATGATTTGGTATCATTAGCCATTGATGCATTTGAAGCGGTTGGCCCAGATAATATGGATGCGGTTTATGACTATATTCGCCAACATGCCACACGTGAATGCATGTCGGGAACATGCAAATTGTTACCAAATGGATTTATCGTGAACGAGGCCGAATGGCGCACATACAAAGATGGCAAACCAGTAGTGTTTGAGAAATAAAATGGAATATTTAATAAATCTTGGAATATTATTCTGTATCTATGGCGTGTTGGCGCTATCGCTGAACATGGTGGTGGGGATGACGGGTTTGTTATCCCTGGCACACGCCGCATTTTATGGAATTGGTGCGTATGTAACCGCGGTTACAATGACCAGTTTAGGTTTTAATTTCTTTGCGTCCATTTTGTTGGGCGTGGTTATCAACGTGATGGTGGCGATATTCGTGGGCCAGATATTATCAAAATTCAAAAGTGGTTATTATGCCATTGTATCGGCCGGATTGGCGATAATCGCGTATTCATTATTCTTGAATGCCAAGGGAATCACAAATGGACCACTTGGGATTTTTGGTATTCCAAAACCATCTATATTTGGATACGCAATTGAATCGAACTCTGCGTTTTTAATATTGTCGTTGGTTATTCTTGCAATAGTGTTTGCAATTTATCGTTATGTCGATAAGTCTTCGTTTGGGCGCGGGCTAAAGGCAATTCGTGAAGACGAAGAATTGGCAACGGTTATGGGATATTCTGTGTGGCGCATGAAAAGCATAATCTTTTCGGCATCGGCGGCAATTGCCGGTATCGCAGGCGGAATGTTTGCATCATATATCGCGTTTATTGACCCCAGCACTTTTCAGGTCAAAGAAAGTATATTCCTGTTCACGATTATAATTATCGGCGGTCTGGCATCTGGTGTGGGCAGCATTGTTGGTGCGCTGATATTATTAAGTTTGCCGGAAATTTTGCGTTTTGTTGGTCTGCCATACGAAATCGCAGCACAGTTACAGCAGATAATTTATGGGCTTGCGCTGATTTTAATGATGGTGTATCGCCCGCGTGGGTTCTTTGGAAAATACAGGATGTAAAGTGAACGGAATAAAAATAAATCATTTAACAAAAGTATTCGGTGGTGTTCGCGCCGTTGACGATTTGACTATTTCAATTGCCCATGGCAAAGCAACGGGGCTGATTGGACCAAATGGGTCGGGTAAAACAACACTAATGAATTTAATAACGGGGTTGTTAAAGCCAGATTGTGGAACGATTGAAATTGGGAATGATACATTTGACAGTATAAATCCGCAGACTTTACGCGACCTGCGTATCGCACGCACTTTCCAAGACGGGCGGTTGGTTGACCAGTTGTCTGTTGATGATAATTTGCTGTTGGCGATTGCGGAAAATGAAACGGGTAAATCTTTGCTGCAAATAAATACCAATTCAATGCAAGAACGCTTAGATAAAACATTAAAGAAAATTGGATTGACTGCGCACCGCAAAAAAATGGCCGAAGAATTATCATATGGTCAGCGCAAATTGTTGGAATTAGGGCGCGCGCTGATTCAAGATGCCGATATTTATTTGTTGGATGAACCGTTTTCGGGTCTGTTTGCAAAACAGATTGATAATGTTTTGAATTTAATCACAGGGTTAAAAGAGTCAAAAAAGACAATCGTAATCATTGAACACAATATGGGACTGATAAAACAAATTGCCGATAGATTGATAGTTTTGGATCATGGACAATTATTGGCATCAGGATCACCAAACGTAGTTTTAAAAAACAAATCTGTTCAACAAGCGTACTTAGGAGTATAACAATGAAAAAATTATTATGTGTTTTGTGTGCGGTGTTGGCAATTGCGGGATGCAAACAAGAAAAATCTGATAAACCAGTAGTGCAAATTGCGGCGCTGTATCCAATGAGTGGTGATGGTGCGTTTTTGGGTGATACTGCGCGTAAAGTTGCAGATTGGTTTATATCAGATTTTGAAAAAAATAACCCAAATGCAAAATACAAATATCGCGTTATATTTGAAGATGTTCAGTTTTCCGCGACCAAGGCCGCAATCGCGGTGCAAAAAGTTGTGGCAATTGATAAAGTTGATGCGATGATGTCAATTCAGTCAAGTGTTGCGATGGTGCTGAACTCAGTTGCCGAAAAAAATAAAATAGTTCAACTTAGTTTTGCCGCCGATCCACGTGTTGCCACCGGTGATTATAATTTCCGCATTTCTACCGGTTTGGACAATATTATAAATATGACCTTTGATAAGATGAAAGCGCAAAAGATGAAAACTTTTAGCACCGTTGCATTGGCCAACGATGCGGCAAGTGTCGCGGTAATAGATGAATTTAAAAAATCTGCGGCGCAAAATAATGATATTAAATTGTTGTCATCTTATTCCATAAATGCAGGGGACAAGAATTTTGATACTATCTTGCAAAAGATAAAAATAAAAAATCCCGACATATTGGTCTTTGAAGCATTAACCCCCGAAAGCGATTTGTTCTTGCGTGCAATGAGAAAGACAAAAATGAATATCCCTGTTACAGGAATATGGACAATCGCATCATTAAAAGATAAATCGTTGGCCGAGGGTATGTGGTATGTTGATGATGCCGGCGCAACGGATAAATTTATGAGTGAATTTAAAACCGTTATTGGCGGCGATGAAACAAACTATGGCGAATATGTTTATACTATCTTGGCAACATTGGTTAATGCATGGGAATCCGCAGATGCGCCCGCTGGCCAGAAACCAACCCCAGAAAATGTAGTTGCATCCATAATGAAAAATACCGCGGGTTTAAATACGGCGCTTGGTAACTTAACAATTCAATCAGACGGCAGTATTTCTTTGCCCGGTGTTATGAAACAAATCAAAAATGGTGAACAAATTTTAATTACGGAATAATAAAGGGAACAAAAATGAAAAGGTTGTTATGTGTTTTATGTATGGCGTTATCACTGGTTGCGTGTGATAAAAACGATTCAAATAAACAAGTAATTAAAATCGGAATGTTATACCCGCTGAGTGGTAATGCAGCAGTTTTTGGTGATACAGCAAAGATGACGGCAAAAATGTTCTTTGAGGATTACGCAAACACAAAATATAAATACGAACTTGTATGGGAAGATTCCCAAGCAAATCCAGCCACCGCAGTTAGCGCCGTTCGTAAATTGATAGATTATGACAAAGTGGATATTATTTTAGATATGTATTCTAGTGTAGGTTTGGCGGTATCACCAATTACAAACGAAAACAAAGTTCCGCATCTAACATTTGCCCAAGACAGAAATATTTCTACCGGATT
>JAFZTZ010000077.1 GCA_017618595.1 Alphaproteobacteria bacterium | reverse complement strand
GTATTTTGTTCCGCAGCACTGTTGATGCTGTTTTCTGCGGCGGTTATTTTATTTTCCAACGCAGCAATTTTGTTTTCCGCAGCGGTAACCTTGTTAGCTGTTGTGGTGTTCTGTTCCGCAGCATTGTTGATGTTTTGTTCTGCGGCATTAAGTTTGCCTTCCATTGCGTTAATTTTGTTTTCTGCATCTGTCACACGGCCAGAAACAGCAGCAACTTCGGCAGCACCGGCCAGGTTTTGGCCCGCCAATTGTTGATTAAACATTGCGGTAAAGTCAGCATCTTTATTTACTTTCTTTTCCAACAGATAGTTCACAGTTTCCTTATTATAATAATTGCTAAGGTCCGGTTGTTGAACATTTGTGTTAACATATCTTTCAACATATGGTTGGTCGGCTAAATTTTTTGCATCAACACGCGCATCAAAGGCGGTATTAAAATCACCATAATTCATTTTCTTGTTAAGTTGATCGCGGGCGCTTTCTGCAATTGTTTTCGCAGATGTCGCAGTTGTTGTTGCATAGTTAACATCGGTGCTTAATTGGTCATACTGAGTATCCAAAGAATTATAACCAACGGATAGGTCATTAACACGATTTTCCAATGCGTTTAATATATTGCGTGCTTCGGCGGTGGAACCCGTTAATTTGTTTAATTTTACAAGACCAGAATCGCCATATGATTCCGCAACGCGTGTCGGATTATCCGCCGTTTGCGTGGCAGGTTGAGACACCGAAGTTTTTGCGGTCGGTGTTGTTTGGGCTGTATTAATACGTAAACTGCCCCCGCGGGTTGCAGTTGCGCCAAATGCGATTCCGCTGCTGTAAACCAATGCGGTGATTATTCCAACAAGTGCGTTTTTATACAACATTTTTTGTCCTTTTGTTATGGTTCCACAATCGCCCAATCGCAGACGTGCCGCAGTATCGGGTCAATGCACAAAATTCTTGAAGAATCCCCCTACATGAATTCTAATTTTCATTTTATCAGAAAAACGGCGGTATCGCAAGAGTTTTTTATTGCATATCTTGCTCAGTTCGCTAAGATAGTTTGCGCAAAAGGTAATGATATGCATTTGTATAATATCATACAGATTTATGACGAAGGCCAAAAAAGGAATCTGATAATATCAGATGGTAAATCTGTGGCGCAGAAAATTTCTTTGTTCAAAAACAGAAAAATAGATGAATTCCGGGTTGGTAAACAAATACAGATTCTGCGCGATGATTATCTGGATATGGAAGATGTGGCATACGTTTGTGATGGTGGGTTATATCTGGCGACGCGACCATATTTAATGGAACAGTATGGATGTCAATGCTTGATAGAATATGTTTCTGGTTCACGCAAAGACCCACAATCCGACAGATCTATTCTTGAACGTGCAATTGCGCATGCATGTCGGGAAAATGGTATAAGGGTATCAAGAAAACCGAATATAAATTTGCTGAATTTAATATCCAATGTAAAAGGGTATTGAAAAAAATTCAAATTTCGTGTAAATTTATCTTTGTTAGCAGGGGTGAAAGGTTATGAAAAACGAATTATTACATGAATTGGAATCGCGTGGTTTTGTAAACCAATGTTCAAATATGGACGCGTTAAATGATGCTTTAAATAATGGCAAGATTACGGCATACTTGGGTTCGGATCCAACGGCAGATTCATTGCACGTGGGACATTTGGTGCCGGTGATGATGATGCGTTGGTTGCAGAAATACGGCCATCGTCCGTTGATGTTGGTTGGTGGTGCAACCGGACGTATTGGTGACCCATCGGGTCGTGATACGGGCCGTCCAATGATGACCGAAGATGTTTTGGCGAAAAATATTGCGGGCCTTAAAAAATCTTATTCCAAATTTTTAAAATTTGGCGACAAACCGTCAGATGCTATTATTGTTGATAATTATGATTGGATGAAAGATTACAGCCATTTGGACTTTTTGGCGCAATTTGGAACCGATTTTACGGTGCCGCGTATGTTGTCTATGGAAAGTGTCAAACGTCGTTTGGATAATGGTATGACATTTCTTGAATTCAATTATATGACTTTCCAGGCCGTTGACTTTTTGACGCTATATAAAAAATACGGATGCATATTACAGTTGTGCGGTGCAGACCAATGGGGCAATGCGGTTATGGGCATCGAACTGATTCGTAAGAAAGTTGGTAAAGAAGCGTTTGTGTTATCCACCGCACTAATTACAGATTCCGCAGGAAACAAAATTGGAAAATCCGCGGGCAATGCGGTTTGGGTGAACGAAGATAAACTGTCCCCATATGAATATTGGCAGTATTTCCGGAATACGCCTGATGATTTGGTGGAAAAATTCCTTAAACTATTCACAGATATTCCATTGGACGAAATAGAAAAACTTGGCAAATTAAAAGATGCCGAATTGAATGATGCAAAAAAGATTCTTGCACGTGCGGCAACAACTATTGCACATGGCGAAGCGGCGGCAACAGAAGCAGAAGCAACCGCGGCGGCACTGTTTGGTGGTGGCGGTAATATGGAAAATGTGCCGACGGTGGAAATTAAAATGGACGCAGATATGGGCGTGTTGGATTTCTTGTGTGCGGCCGGAATGTTCGATTCCAAATCGGATGCACGGCGTATGATAGAGCAGGGTGGCGTTCAAATAGATGGTGCCAAGGTTACTGATTGGCGTGTCACAATTTCACCAAAGGCCGAATTTATGGTTCAACGTGGCAAGAAAAGTCATATGAAGGTTGTGGTAAAATAAATGTTGCGCATTCTTTTGGCTTTGGCGGTTTTGTTTGGGGGGACATCCGCGGGTTTTGCGGAACCGTCTGAGTTGGATAAAATTCAAACACAAATTCGCCAGACCGAACAAAAGAATAAACAACTGGAACAACAGGTTAAAACATCTGACCGTGATGTTGCAAATACCAAAAAGCAACTTGTGACGGCGGCGGGCAAGGTTTCGTCGTTGGAAGAATTGCGCGCAGATATTTCCAAAAAAATTGCGGAACTGGACGCGCGACGTGTGGAAATTTCCGCAGAATTGGAAAAAAATCGCGGTCGTGTCGCGGATGCAAGTGCCGCAATGATGATTATCGCGTCGCACCCCAGTTTTGATACCGAAAATATGCACGATTTTGTGTTGACGTCTGCGGTTATGACCGGGCTTGCCGATAATTTGGATGAAAATATTCGTGATGCGGCGCAAAAACTTGAAGAATTGGATAAAATTCGGGAAATGCGCGCCATTGAAAAAGAAAAATTGGATCGTACCGCCAAAAAATACAGCGATGAAAAGAATTTACTGGATAAACTGTTGCGGCGGCGTTCTGCGCAAAATGAAAAACTGCGTAATGAACAAATGGCGTTAAAGAAAAAATTGCGCGAACTGTCGGCGCGCGCAAAAACTATTTCAGAATTGTCTGCCGGCGTGGGGAGTTCGGAAATGTCATCAGATTCGCGGTTTTCGGTTCGTAAATTAAATCAACCTGTGCGTGGGCGCATCGTGGTTCGGTTCGGGGAAAAGACGGCATTGGGATTAAAGTCGGATGGTTGGCGCATACATACGCGTTCCGAAGCATTGGTGACCGCACCAGCGGACGGTGTTGTAAAATTCGCGGACAGTTTCAAAGGTTTTGGCCGTGTGATTATCATTTCACACAAAAATGGGTATAATACGGTTATGACGAATTTGGGCAGTATAGATGTCGTCGTTGGGCAAGAAGTCCTTGGGGGTGAACCAATTGGCCGTATGAATCCAAACAAGCCAGAAATGTATCTTGAGGTGCGTCGTGGTAAAAATGCCGTTGATCCGGCAAGAATCTTTAAAGAAAACGACTAAATTGCAAAAATTGTAAAATTTTACCTAATACTTGACAAAATAAAAAAATTGTATTATATTTATAGTATGATGAAAGAATTAGACATAAGAAATCTTGATCATGGCCGTGAAACATGGACGGCATATTATGGTGATCGTTTTGTTATAAAACGGCCGCTGCCGACATTTAATGAAGATCAGCAAAAGGCCTGGTTGGAAAAGCAGCACAAGACCAAAGAAGTGATTGATGCAATTCGCGCGGTTAATCATACGGTTTATAATGTTCCAGAAATGACATTTATAAATGATGATGAATATCAAATCTTGGAAGAACGCGCGCCGGGTGAAAAACTGACACGTGATGTGTTTGTAAAATTATCAACGCGCCAACAGCATGAAATTGTGAACAGTATCGGGACTTTCTTGGTTGATATGAACGAATTGAAACCTGCATACGAAGAAAAAGACCATAAAATCACCAGCGAATTTAAATTTGATTCGTTGATGTTGTTTGTAAACACGCGTATGGAAAAATGGTTTAAAAAGAACGAAATTTTGCAAATGCGCAGATTTTGCGAACAAATTGATTCATTTACATATGACACATACCGTGCATGGTCGCATGGTGATTTGAATTCGGGTAATGTTTACTATGATTACAAGACCAGTACATTATCTTTCATAGATTTTGCCGAGGCCGATTATCATATGATTTATGCGGATATTTTCGCACCACTTCAGACCGATTTGCACATTGAAAAACGCGTTTATGAAAAGTATATGGAATATCATCAGCAGAAATTGTGGCGCATGATGAATTTGCGTAATCCAAAAATGCAAGAATTGATGAAATATCGTGCCGAAGCGGTTTTGATGAAACGTTTCTTAAAGGCGTCACAAGACCTGCGCAGTAATCCGCAGAGTGAAAAGGCGCGCCGTAATACAGTTGAAAAGGTTGCATTTATGCGTGAACAAATGGCGGCGATATTGGCATTGGAACAGAAATACGCCAAGAAATAATCAAAACCACGAATAAAAAAATCTAAAATCGTGTTGCGAACACGATTTTTTTATTATAAAATTGCACTACATTGAAAATAGGGAAAGAAATGTTAAAGAAAATACTGATTTTATTTGCGCTTTGTGTGCCGATTATGGCGGGCGCGGCAACGGACAAGAAAAAAGAACCGATTGAACATCTGACCGATGAACAGATTTATGATGAATTGAAAAAACTGGCCATGGTGTTTGAGGTTTCACGTGAAAATTTCGTGGAAGAGGCCGATGAACGCAAAATGTTAGAGGCCGCAATGAACGGCATGCTTGGCGCGTTGGATCCGCATTCGTCATATCTGTCCAAGGATGAATTCAAAGATTTTAATGATAAATCGCATGGCGAATTTGGTGGACTTGGTATCCAAATTACATCTGATAGGGGTGCGGTTCGTGTTATTTCACCAATTGACGATACACCGGCGCAACGCGCGGGGATTAAGGCCGGGGACTATATTACACATATTGATGATGAACCGGTGTTTGATTTGACATTGAACCAGGCCGTTAAAAAGATGAAAGGCAAACCGGGAACCAAGGTTAAACTGACGGTTATTTCGGGCGACAAAG
>JAFZTZ010000076.1 GCA_017618595.1 Alphaproteobacteria bacterium | reverse complement strand
TGTGGCAGAAATTAGATGACGCAACATCCACGATAAAAATTCATTGGGTTTGGGTGCGCGGTCATAACGGCGAAGAATTAAACGAACGTTGCGATGAACTTGCACGCACCGCCGCCGAAGGCTTAAAGGCATAAAAAACGGTCGCATTTGCGACCGTTTTTTTAATCACTTACAACTTACACTAACCACTTATAACTATTTTCTGCTTGGGATACATGCAACAAATAATTTAAAGATAAAGAATACCCAGAAACATACGGAATAAATCTTCATCCCCAATGTTACCGTATTCACCATCATTGCCTGGGCCCATGATGGTCCAAAAATCATCGGTGCCAAAACCAACAACAATTCCGGTATCAAATACCACCACACCGAAACACCGGCATCACGGAAACGACGAATCATCAACGCAACGGTTGGTATTACCAAAATCCAATTCACAATTGTCGCGATTATTCCACCAACAAAGAACATAAACACAAACGCCAAAATAAACGCGAACAAAATTCCAAACCAAAATTCGCTGCGTGTGGAACGGCCGGTGACATTGAAATATCCCGTCCAGAATTTTTTAACCGCCATTACTGGATCTATTGGTCTTGGTTTTGCAACAACAACCGGCGCAACCGGACGCGCGACCGGACGTGCAACCGGACGTGTGGTTGTACGACGTGTCGTCGTGCGACGCGTTGTCTTTTTCACGACCGTCTTTTTCGCAACTGGTTTTTTTGCGACTGGTTTCTTTGCGACTGGTTTCTTTGCTGTTTTTTTCTTAACTGCTGGCATAATTTCCTTCCTTTGTTTTACCTGGGCATATTATAACTTATTTTTATAACCCAATGCAACAATAAACATTTCCACAGAATCTTTGCGCGACGCATTTGGTTTTACATGATGCACCACATCGAATCGTTCTTTGATCTGTTTCAACAGTTCGTTTGTTGTTCCGCCGGTAAATGATTTTGCAATAAACGCCCCGCCCGGCTTTAACGCGCGACACGCAAAATCAAACGCATATTCCAACAACACCATTTGACGCAGATGGTCGGTCTTTTGATGGCCGACGGTGTTCGGTGCCATATCAGACACCACAACATCAACAACACCGTCCGCATTATCATCCAATTTTAATTTTTCAACCAACCAATTTAATGCTTCATCCGTTGTAAAATCGCCCTGATAAAATTCGACATTATTTATTGGGGTTATTTCCAACAAATCCATCGCAAAGATTTTTGTTTTTGGAAAGGTGCGCGCAATAAATTGCGACCACGAACCCGGCGCCGCGCCCAAATCAACAACCGTTTGACCGTTCTTTAAGAATTTATATCTGTCGTTGATTTCAATCAGTTTATATGCCGCACGCGCCCGATACCCATCGGCGTGCGCACGCGCGACATACGGATCGGCGGCCTGGCGTTGTAACCATGCCACCGAAGATTTGTGTTTCGCAATTTTTTTATTTGTTATTTTCATGCACTTGGTTCTCTAATACGTTTCTAAATTCGCATGCACGACGATATGCAGTTTTGAACAAGAACGGTTCAAGGAAACAGTATTCTACACGACTGGTATCTGTTTTTTTATTGTATACCATCTTGGTGAAATGCACACGACCACGTGGCAACGGAACAACATTTGTCGCCGTTCTTTTAAGTATTACCGGGAATATGTTCCCCTTGAAATTTACACCAATACCCCAGCCGACAAAACTGCCATCTTTGGCATATATTGGTTGCGCTTCTGAAACGCTAACAGGACTATACATCGTTGACATTTTTATTTTACTCCTGGTTCACCTGCCCCTGATTGCATGCGTTGCATAACGGCCTCCATCCCGCCCATACGCTGAATCATTGCCATTTTTTGTTTCATTTTTACATATTGTTTAATCATATGTTCTACTTCGCGCACCGTAACACCCGCAGATTCCGCAATACGCGCCTTGGCATTTGCAAAGATTTTTTCTGGGTCGGCACGTTCTTCGACCGTCATTGCTTCCAATATTTTAATTTGGGCATCAACGCTGCCGTCTTTGATTTTTTCTTTCATTGCGCTAACTGCGCCCGACATACCCGGTACCATACGCAACAGCCCACTAAAATTACTCATTTTTTTAATCTGCTTTAATTGCGCCAGCATATCGTTCATATCAAACTGACCCGCCATCATACGCATCGCGGTTTCTTTCATGCCCTTTGGCATTTTTGGTTCTTGTGCTTCTTCCGTTACGTTTTCTGCGGCGGCTTCTTTTTTCTTTCTGCCAAATCCAAACATTATTTTGCTCCTTATGTTTTTGTTTAATTTTATGCGATAAAAACCTACTTGTCCAGATACTTCTTAAGATATTTTCCGGTCAGCGATTCGGGATTTTGCGCCACTTGTTCCGGTGTTCCGGTCGCAATTACGCGCCCACCACCCGCACCACCGGCCGGGCCCAAATCTATTATCCAATCGGCCGTTTTGATTACTTCCAAATTATGTTCTATGACGATGACGGTGTTACCCTGCTCTACCAATTCGTGCAACACGCCAAGCAATTGTTTAATATCTTCGAAATGCAACCCGGTTGTTGGTTCATCCAAAATATAAAGTGTTTGACCGGTACTGCGCGCAGACAATTCTTTGGATAATTTTATACGCTGTGCTTCGCCACCCGACAAGTCCAATGAACTTTGTCCTAATTTTATGTAATCCAAACCAACGCGTTTTAACAGTTCCAATTTGCGACTTATCTGCGGATGATTTATAAAGAACCGATATGCTTCGTCCACCGTCATATTCAACACATCGGCAATAGATTTGCCCTTGTATTTAACCGCCAATGTTTCATCGTTATACCGCGAACCATGGCATTTGTCGCATTCAACATAGACATCCGCCAAGAAATTCATTTCTATTTTAATTTGGCCATCACCCTGGCACGCCTCGCAACGACCACCTTTGACATTAAATGAAAAACGCCCCGGTCCATAACCACGTGTTTTGGCTTCTGGCAATTCGGCAAAGAAATCACGAATATTTGAAAACACACCCGTATATGTCGCCGGATTACTGCGTGGGCTGCGCCCAATTGGTGACTGGTCAATATCAACAACTTTATCTATGTTTTCCATTCCGCGAATAATATCATGCGCCCCGGTTTCTATTTTTGAACCGTACAGCGCGCGCATCAACGCCGGATACAACGTATTCAATAACAGCGTAGATTTACCCGACCCCGATACACCCGTCAACGCAATAAACTTACCCAACGGGAATTCAACATCTATGTTTTTAAGGTTGTTCGCACGCGCACCACAAACGGTTATCTTTTGTCCATTACCATCGCGACGTTTTTTCGGCACCGGAATTTTCTTTTTGCCTGATAAATATTGCCCCGTTAATGAATCTTTGTTTTTTATAACCTGATCTGGCGTACCGGCGGCAATGATATTTCCACCATTAACACCCGCACCACGACCAATATCAACCAAATAATCGGCGGCACGCATTGCGTCTTCGTCATGCTCAACAACGATTACGCTGTTGTCTTTGTCACGCAACATTTTTAGCGTATCAAGTAATTTATCATTATCACTTTGGTGCAATCCAATTGACGGTTCATCCAAAACATATAATACGCCCGACAACCCGCTGCCAATTTGTGATGCAAGGCGGATGCGTTGCGCTTCGCCACCCGACAAAGTTCCCGACATACGCGACATAGTTAAATACCCAAGGCCAACATTTTTCAAAAACGACAAACGCGATGTAATTTCACGCAACACCATACGCGCAATGTCATTTTCTTTCTGGGTTAAATGATTTGGCAAATCCATAAACCAATTATAAGAATCATCAATGGACATATCACAAACATCTATGATATCTGCACCATTTATTTTTATGCACAATGCCTGAATATTAAGACGTTTCCCATGACACACCGGGCATGGTTTTTCAGATTGATATTTTGCCAATTCTGCGCGCATCATTTCGGAATCAGATTCGCGCCAGCGCCGTTCGATATTATTAACCACGCCTTCAAAGGGTTTTTCATAAATAAAACCGTTCCAATTTATTTTAATTGGCTTATCGCCCGTACCATAAAGGACAATATTTTTTTGTTCTTCCGTCAATGTATGCCACGGTTTTGACAATGGAATTTTATACTGTTTATGCAATGCATCTAATAGATGGTTAAACTGACTAAGCATACCACCACGTGACCACGGTGCAATTGCACCATCCAAAATAGATTTTGATGGATCCGGAATTATTAAATCCGGCGACATATTCAATTGCACGCCCAAACCATCGCAGGCACTGCACGCACCGGCCGGCGCATTAAATGAAAACAACCGCGGTTCAATCTTTGGAACGGCAAAACCACTAACCGGGCACGCATAATTTTGCGAATATAAAATGTCTTCGTTTGTATCCAACCGGCGCACAAT
Organism: Alphaproteobacteria bacterium; assembly: GCA_017618595.1. Classification (GTDB taxonomy): domain Bacteria; phylum Pseudomonadota; class Alphaproteobacteria; order Rs-D84; family Rs-D84; genus Enterousia. Next base: position 4,571 of record JAFZTZ010000076.1, on the reverse strand, counting down.
AACCGACCCCGGCACAAGACGCAGCGAACCTTCGAATGAAGAATACATACGCGAACGGAATTCTTCTATATCTGATTCAGACGCGTCGGCTTTCGGCATTTGAACACGATCAATGATGACGAAAATATTGTGCTTTTTATTTTTATCCAACGGCGGCACCGCCGACAAATCGTACAGTTCATTATCGATAATAACGCGCTGATATCCCTGCTTTACCAAGAACGCCAATTCTTTTTTATATTCGCCTTTGCGGTCCCGCACCAGTGGCGCCATGATATACGCACGCACTTCTGGCGGAATATCAAATGTTAAATCAACCATTTCGGCAATGGTTTGCGATTTTATCGGCAGCCCCGTTACCGGCGAATGCGGCACACCAATTCGCGCCCACAGTAATCGCAAATAGTCATAAATTTCTGTAACTGTTCCAACGGTTGAACGCGGATTTTTTGATGTCGTTTTTTGTTCAATAGAAATTGCCGGGGCCAAACCTTCGATTAAATCGACATCTGGTTTTTTCTGCATATCCAAGAATTGTCGCGCATAACTGGACAAAGATTCCACATAACGCCGTTGGCCTTCGGCATAGATGGTATTAAATGCAAGTGATGATTTGCCCGATCCGGACACGCCAGTAAAGACCACCAATTTATTTTTTGGCAGGTCTAAATCAATATTCTTAAGATTATTTTCGCGCGCACCACGAATCTTTATAAGTCCAGACATAGCAAGAAAAATATAGACCTTTTATTCCAGATTTCAATACCGCCAAAAATTTATTTTATTGTTTCTTTTCGGTGGTGTTTTTATCGACACTATTTTTTGTGTCTGTGGTCTTGCTATCCTTGGCGTCTGCGGCCTTGGTCTCTTTTGGTTTTACATCTGCGACCTTGGCTTTTTCTGCGCTTTTATTTATTCCCAATAACGCATCGGCATCCAACAAGATTCCTGTCTTGCGGGAATGGTCTTTGCCAACCTTGGGTGCCAATTCGCCACGAACCCAAATATCAATACCACCAACATTACCAAATGTTGCCTTGTTTTTATTTCCCTTTGGAACATAGTATAAATCACCAGGGACAAGCACGCGACTAAACACCGTTTTACCGCGCGCATCTTCAATTTTTACCCATGATTCTTCGGCCGCCTGGATAACGATTTCGCCATCTTCGCGATTTTCCATTCCATATCTTTCATGAACGGTCTGGCGATATGCGGGTTCCGCATTTACAACTGGTGCGACCTCTTCTACCGGTGCGGTTTCTTCGGCAGCAGGCGCAATTATCATACCAATGATAATTCCAATAATGGCGAATACCACGACACCGCCCAAAATCCACTTCCAATACTTTACCAAGAACTTGCAGAATTTGGTGTCTTTGAATTTTTGAAAGTTTTTATCAAATGTTTCTTTAACCTTTGGCTTTTCGCGTTCAGGCAATTCAACAACGCCCTGGATAACTTCGTCATTGAAATCTATACCCATTTCTTTTTTAATTTTTTTGACGATTACATCCGGGTCAATTCCCAATTCCATTGCATAGTTCCGCGCAAATCCCAAAATATAAACAATTTCAGGCAACACGGTATAATTGCCATCTTCCAACGCCTGCAAGAAATCTTCGCGAATGCAAAGTTGCTTTGCAATCGTTGCAATTTCACGTTTACGACGACCGGTTGTTCGCGCCGCGCGCAACATTTCACCTGCGGTCATTTCATTATTCAATTGTGCTTCTTGGTTTTCTTCTATCATAACGCGCGCCTTTTGCTATGTTCTGTATAATAATAGACCTATATATTCGCAACGCAACCCCAAAATTGCAAAATTTCTTGTTTGATGGCATCAGCATCGGTTATCTGGTTGATTTTTGTACGAAACTCCGCAGAATTCGGTATTCCGGCGGAATACCACGCCAAATGCTTGCGGAACATTGGAATTGCGCACTTTTCACCATAATATTCTATCATTAAATCCAAATGTTTCATCGCCACCGCGCCAATATTTTTCGGTGCTTCCGCAGTTCCGGCAATTACGCCGAAAATCCATGGTTGCCCAAGCATTGCCCGCCCTATCATTGCGCCGCTGTATCCGCGTTTTATCATTTCATTTACATCATCCGCCGTTTTCAAATCGCCATTTGCGATAATTGGAATTGGCATATCTGTGATTTCTGGATGCACCGCGGCCCCGGTATACCCGGCGGCACGCGTCCGCCCATGCAGAACCGCGAACCGCGCACCATTATCAGCGGCAATGTGCACCAAATCGGCCCAGTCCCGATGTTCATCATCCCAACCCAACCGCGTTTTTATGGAAACAGGAATTTGAACCGCACGCACAACCGCGCCTATAATTTTACCAGCCAATTTATGATCGCGCATTAAAAACGCACCCGCACCGGCACGCGTTGCGACCTTTGGCACCGGACACCCCATATTTATATCTATCCATGATGCGCCGGCATCCTGTAAAATTTTCGCAGCGTCCGCCATCAGTTTTGGCACCGCCCCAAATATTTGTGCACCGACATTACCTTCGTCGGCATAGTTATCAAAATTCCGCAAACAGTTTGTATGCCGCGCCGTCAGCGAATGACACGAAATCATTTCTGTAACAATTGGCACATTTGGCGCGAACGAACGGACCATCATTCGAAATGGTCTATCAGAAATTCCTGCCATTGGTGCAGCAAAAATTTGATTATTAGGTATCATATGTGATATAATGGCATACATGAAAGACAAAATCAAAAATTTATTTGGGTTTTTGGCCAGCGCGTGGCGTGGTGGTCTGCGCGGCAAAGTTGGTGTATTTTTTGCAATATTTGCGTGCTTTATGTTTTTTCACCTGTTGTTTGGCGAGGTTAATATTGCGCGTTTCGTTTCAAACATTTGGCATCTGAACGCGGAACAGACCGAATTGGCAAATGAACAGGCGAAATTGGAAAGCATAAATCGGCACATACAATTATTACAAAACTACAGCCCCGATTACATCGAAGAACTGGGGCTGCGTTACCTGAATATTGGCGATCCAAAATTCCGCGTATTAAAGATTTAATTCATCAGCGCAATATACGCGTTCATATAAAATGCGAACATCATCCACAACAGATACGGAATAACTAAATATGCCGCGGGACGATTTATTGCAAAGAATTCGCGTGCCATCCACACCGACACGATAAATAACGCCAATAAAATCAGCAATGAAAAACCGGGCAAATGCGCACCAAAGAACATAAACGACCACAACCCGTTTAACACCAATTGCGTGCCAAATAATACATACGAATTAAATTTATTTATTCCGCGCCGTACCGTCACAATAATTAAATATAACGCCACACCCAACAGAATATATAAAATCGTCCATGCAACACTAAACACCCACCCCGGCGGTGTCAGGCCCGATTTAATCAAACCATTATACCAAACATTTGACGCACCGTGCGGTGTAAAGAACACACCGAAAATTCCCGGCACAAAAGAAATTACCATTGCGATAATAAACCATACCCATTTTTTTATCATAAAATTCTCCCTTGGTTATACGGAAAAATTATAGCACACCATTTACCAGCATAACACAGGAACAAAAGCGGCCATAGTGGGTAGTGGTTAGTGTTAGTAAAAACGGTTGCATTTCTGCAACCGTTTTTACTTATCACTTACAACTTACACTAATCACTAACCACTATTTCTTTTTATCCGTTTTTTCGTCTTTCTTGGGCTCTGCGGCGGCCTTGGCATGTTCCGACATTTTTGACATCGCAATTACCATTTCCATACCGCGTTGCAACTGATAATCTTTTGCGTCTTTTTCTTCTTCGGTCAATTCTCTATCGTCATCATCGTCATCAACTTTTGAATCTGATTTTTCTAATTTCTTTTTCGCTTTTTTCTCGGCGGCTTCGTTCTTTAAAGAATTTTTAAATGATGCTTCGGAATAACTGCTTTCGCGTTTTTCTATTGCTTCGACCTTGCTTTGCAATACTTCAACATCCGGTGTAATCCCAGTATTTTGAATGGATGTTCCGTTCGGCGTGTAATACCGCGCAATTGTTATATGAATCGCCGTTCCGTCACCCAATGGCTTTTGCTGTTGCACGCTGCCCTTGCCGAAACTTTGTGAACCCATAATGACCCCGCGACCATTGTCTTGAATTGCACCCGCAACAATTTCTGATGCCGACGCCGACCCGTGATTTATCAGAACTACCAACGGTTTACCGTTTGTTAAATCACCTGGTTTTGCAAAACTGTGGTCAACATCATCTTTCTCTTTACCGCGCGTGGAAACAATTTCGCCACCATCCAAAAATGCATCTGAAACCTCTATGGCGGCGGTCAAATATCCACCCGGGTTATTACGCACGTCCAAGACATATCCTGCGACCTTCTTTTTTTCCAATTTTGAAATTGCGTTCCGCAAATCTTTCGCAGTTGTCGCACCAAAATCAGAAATACGAATATAACCAACGCGTGGTGCATCATCTTCAGCATCCGCCAATGTTTTATCACTAAACTTTACCGACTGAACCTTAATAATCGCGCGCTTCAGCGTCATT
>JAFZTZ010000075.1 GCA_017618595.1 Alphaproteobacteria bacterium | reverse complement strand
GATGAAATTTCTGTTGATTTGAAATCAACCAAAGAAATTACCGTTGGAACAAACGCATTTTATCAAATAAATGATAAATGGTCATTTGGTGGTGGTTTCAGATTTGTTGAACATACCGATAACGGTGTGAAATCTATCCATACAGACGTTTCTGGCGCCAATGCGGCAGTTGTTAATGGTTTATTGAAAGAAACCAAGAATATGCATGACGGTTGGGATGAATATATCTTGTCCGCAGTTATCGCAGACCAAATCACAGATTATTTCCAAATTGCATTGTTTGGTGAATACACATTTGATGATGCACATCGTGGATCACAAAATGGAACAGATGTAAAATGGGAAACGGGTGTTCGTGCAAACTTCCGCTTTTAATCTGAAAAAGTGATAAAAAAGACGGGCCTTTTTCAAGGTCCGTTTTTTTATATTTAATTAAACGCTTTTTTTAATGCCTTTTTTATGATATAATATTCCAAGAAAGGTAGTGAAGAGAGAATGAGAAAAGTCAGTATTTCTGCCACTTTGATGGTGTTTTGTGCTTTCGCGTCCGGCGTGGCGGGTGCCGCGTATCCGGTATATCAAAACTATCAAGGCGCGCAAAATGTGCCAATGTATCAACAGCAATACCAGCAACAAATGGGGGGCCAATATAACGGAAATTATGTTGCACCGGGCTATGTGCAATTGCCGGCCACAAACAGCACGGTTTTAACCGTAAATTCCGCGGTTGCGGCGGCGCCGACGCGTGTAACGGGTGCATTACCTCAGGTTGGTTCTTCCGCGGCGGCGGCGGGTCGTCGGTATTATCAGCCCGCAGATTATGACAGATTATCAGATACTGGTTTGTACATCGGGTTGTCTGCGTCATATACTGCAAGCATTATGGGATCTATGAAGGCGGACTATATTGGTGAAACATCCAACGGAAATATTATTGACTATACTGTTCCGGGTGCATTTGCGGCCGCCAGTTATGAAAATGATACGATGATACCGCTTCAGGTATCATTGGGTGCATCGGTAAATAATGATTTGCGTATAGATTTTTCATATACACGTTATTCCGGCCTTAGTTATCCAAACAAAATTTATACCGCTGATTATACTGGGGTGGCCAATGTGTTGGCGTCGGTTGAAGGTGGCGCAATAACCGCAAACACGACGATGATAAATTTGTATTATAATTTAGATTCTTACACCGGATATTTGGCGGGTGGGTCATTGCGCCCGTATGTTGGTGTTGGTGTCGGTGTTTCATTGAATACTATCGCCGATTATGTTGTGTATGATAGCACGTTCTATACCATCATTGAAGATTTAAACAGTACGGTTGGTGAAGCAGGTTTGTTAACCGGTGTGTCTGATATTTATGCATATCATAATGGTGGAACCAATGAACAATTGGCATTCATGTTAGAAGGCGGTATTACATCCGACCTTGGTGGTGGCATAAAGTTAGATTTCTTTGCGCGGTATGCAAACCTTGGGCGTGTTAAAACATCGGGCAGTATCGTTTTGTCGCAAACCGAATGGTTGTCCGATGGGTATGGCAGCGAAGTTCAGGCCGATTATGATAGTGTATTCCATTACACAAATTGGTATGAAAGCGGTCGTTTGGCCATGGTTGATATTGGTGCACGTTTAAGATTACAGTTTTAATTTTTGCGGTTCTGTTAAAGGCTAGGAAAACGCGAATGAAAAAAAATATTTGTTCTTTATTATGTATCATTATCGCGGCGGGTGACGCAATGGCGGGTATTCGCGTTGGAAACCTATCACGCAATTACGCCGGTTCGTCCAAAAATGTAGTTGCCGCAGAACAACGTTATTATAATTCCACGGTATCGCAGGATGTTCCTGTGGAGGTTCAATTGCCGGTCCCGGTCGCAAATGCCGAATTGGCCGAACAAGTAAAAACCGGGGACACCAAGGCCAGTACAGATATGGATACATTGAACAAATGTGCGATGATTTATCCAGACGGTGAATTCGTATGGGATGTTCCAACAATGGGACGTGGCGCAGGTGGCAAGGCAACATGTGTCGCAGTTATTGAAATGCGCAAAATAAAGGCGGCCGGTTCACAAGAATATATAGCCGTTGCGCGTGCACGGGTTGCGGCGGGTGATGTTGTTCATTGTAATATATCTGAATTCCCGCAAACATCTTATTTACCCGAAATATCAGATGTTGAATTCCCTGCAGATAACGAGCCAACGCGCGAAGAAGTTATTCAGGTTATGAACGAAGAACAAAAAGGCAAGGCCGGATTAAAAATCGCGGCGGCGGCGTTAATCGGCGGTTTGGGTGGAAACCTGGTCGGGAAATCTAAACCTGGGGAAGATAGTTTGTTGGGTGCAAACGATGAAAAGTTGAAAACAACTGCGATTGGTGCGGCGGCGGGTGCGGCGATAATGGCGGCCAGTACATATTCAGGCAAGGTTGCCGGCGATGTTATTTTGCATACAACCGTGAATGCCGCGGCGGGCGGCGTTGTTGGAAATATGTCACAGACAGGCGATAGTGTTTTGCGTATTGAACCTTGTACATATCAGGGCGCACAAACAACGTGCCTGTGGGGAACAGTAACTGATACAGCGACAATCACAGAAACACATATTTTTGCATCTATGGATGGGAAAAATGTATTTACCTGTGCATTAGAGCAAGACGGAATAGAACGTTGTAGAAAGCGTTATGATTTAATAGTAAGAACGGTTGCCAGACAACCAGTCGGTACATATACAAGTACAAGCCCAATTCCAAGCACGGAACCAAGATATTATTTCCGCGAAAATTATGCAGACATTGGCAGCATGGGCGAAGATACATTGTACTATTATGAGGCAACGGCCGAAAAACGTTCAGGGGTTGCGGTGCCGGCTGTTATCCCAGGTTTCAAAGATACCACATTTGGAACAAAAGTAGATACATGGGCAACATGGAAAGCAAATAACCCCGGTGCGATGATTTGCCGTCGCGATTCCAAGGGCGATCCAATTGAATGCGGAACATTGACCAGAGCACCCAAAGAAGGTCAAACGACAGGTGATCCGTTTACATTGAATGATTTTAATCCAAAAACACTTGATGCGGATGATGGCAGCGTCATAGATTTTTCAAACAAGGCACGTTTGGGTTCAACATTAAAGGGTGCCGGTGTTGGTGCCGCAATGGGTGGTTTTTCGGGATACCAGGGTGCACAGGCGGATATTGAAGAACGCTTTGTCCAGGCAAGAGCCGAATACAGAGCTTCATTGCAAAAGTTTTATTGTGGAACCGGTAAAAAGTTCATCAGTTTCTATAATGACGAGGAAGAAATTCCAAGTATGGGGAAATAAATAAAACCGCCGATTTGGCGGTTTTTTATATGTTTTTTAATCACATTCAAATTGCATAATTTCCTGGGTCAAGATTTGTTGAATTTGATTTGGATCTGTTATTCCCGTTGCCGGTGGTTCTGTTGCCGGTGGATTTGTGGGCGGCGTGGTATTATTGCCCCCTGGTGTTGGGGCGGGGTTGTGTCCCGGGGCGGTATTACCACCCGCATTATTATTGTTGTTATTGTGGTTATTGTGTGGTTGGGTCGGATTGGAATTGTTACGACCAAAACGCACAATCGCATTTTGTGCGGCAGAATAGAAATTTTCGGTCTTTACCGCGCTGGCACCATTTGTTTCATTGTTCGTAAAAAATGAGTGTGGTCCCGAATTATTTAGTCCAACAATAGAATTCCCACGTAATAATGGTGCCCCAGAATCACCACCAGCGCTGTCACAACTGGTGCTAACCATTTTGGGTGAATTTGGACGATCACCATTAATATTACATCTTTGGACTTTGAAATTGTTATAATCACCCAATACCGGTTTATAACCACGCTTTTTCAGTTCATCATTAAAATGCTTAAAAACGCAACTTTCAAAATCATTATCCCCGCGGCTTTCCTGTGCCTTGCATTCTGCGTTATATTTTTCAGCGGTTTCAATAAAGATAGCTTTTAATGTGTCAACTTCGCTGTCTTCAATAACGCGCAGGTCGCCGTACCCACCCCTGTTAACAGGACCAACACTAGTTTTCGCAGCAACGTTCTTAAAATTTGTGTTGGCATCCGCGGTTTGTAATATTGCCCAGTCACTGCCGTTCGAAGTCATGTTCCCAGGACCATTACCAATTTCAACAATTTTTGTGGTGGGTGTTTCTACATAATTGTGACCGTTCCAAAATTTGACGCTGCATACCCCAGGTGTAGTACAGGATGATACGCAATGTCTGTTTGTTAAAACTAAATTAGGCGCGATAAACCCAGATGTACATATTGAGTCTTTCGTTCTGAACTGTGCAATTGATGAATATGTTGGGTCTTGTAAAGAACCGTATGTGCGATCATCCAATACCCCGATGTTTCCACCAGTATTGGCCAAGGCGGTGGTGCTAATAAGCATGCAAAAGATTACAAAACTTGTCTTCATCATAGTTTATAAATTGCCTCCTCGCAGGCGGTGGCACTTTTCAGGTTATCGTTTATTGCCTTTAATGTTATTGCATTGAATACCGTTGATGTACCCGATGCAACCGCGGATGTCCCGGCGAATATATTTGCCGCTTTGTCGGCCTTTGGATTCGGTGTGTTTTTTGAATTTGCAACCGCAGATGTAACGGTTCCGGCCAACCCAGTACCAATATTTACCGCGGATACAATTTTTGATGTATTAGAATTCTTGGATACTTTATCCATATGCGCGGTTGACATTTTGCCACATTCATTTATTACGGTTTGTAATGTCTGGGAAACAGTTGGGGAACAGTCAATTTGCGCCTGACCGATATTTTGTTTTTGTTTATTAATAGTATCCAAACAATTTTGAATCATTTCTTTGATATCCCCAGAATCCTGTTCGTTTTTCCCGGATATAATTGTGCCCGCCACAGCGGTTGCAGTATTGCCAACCATAAGGCCAGTACGCCAGTTCCCCAATTTTTTTGCCTGGGCCTGTAATTGACGTTTTTGCGAGCATATACTGTTAAGCTGCGTTTTTGCTTCTTCCAGGGCCGCCAGATTTTTAAGAAATCTTACAAAATCCGCATTAGACATATTTTTTATGTCCGCCATCTGTTTATCCAATTCGGCAATTTTTTTATTTATATCGCTTCTTTTTATCCCCGCGTACAGTGCGCCACCCGCGGCCCCCGTTCCAACCGCCGTAACAACAACATTTATGGTATCTTGTTCTTTAATTTCCTGTAATTCTTTGGCGATACCTGTGCATGCGCTGCGCAGCGCAGATTTGGTCCATTCATAGTTGCATTCGCCCGCGTGCACAGAATTAACCAATGCGCCAGATAATGTACACAATAGTAATAAAATCGTAAAACGGTTTAACATTTCCTAATGTTAAATTGTATCACAAAATGCCTAAGAAAGTTATTTAAAAATTTCGTGTGATATACAATAAAGTGCATCCTTTGCAGATGTAAAATGAACGCATCGTCCGCCAGAATTACGCCATTCGTCTATGTTATCAATTCTGTCATCAACCAAAATATCAAATTGTGATGGCGACATCAGTTTACCTTTGGCACCGGTGCAAATAATAACGTGTTCTTTATCAAAATAATTACCAAGATTATGTTGTATCCAATTGCGTTTTTCATTTGCGACAAAATCAACATATTTATCCCCGGTAACAAAATTGGATGCCCCCGGTGTTTTGCTTAATACAAATAATTCACCAATATTTTTTGTTGTGTCTAACACAGGCAGTATCCCATCATTTATCGGTAAATCGTGCCAGAATGTTGGTGTGTTTTCTATCTCGTGCCACATGCGTACCTTGGCCGAACGTGTGTCACTATCTAATTTTTCGCTGGGGCGATTAGTGTTTATGGCATATTGGGGTATGTGTGAATTAAAATTCACCAATACCCCGTCCATGTCAAAATAGAATTTGTATTTTTTATTTCCCATTTATAATTTCTTTGACGCGACGAACAACATCAGAAATCGCAACACGTTCCTGTTCCATCGTATCACGATGGCGCAATGTCACCATATTGTCTTCTAATGTTTGATGGTCGACCGTTATGCAAACCGGTGTCCCAATTTCGTCATGACGGCGATAGTTTTTACCGATGTTTCCAGAATTTTCTAATTCAATACGGCCAATACCCAATGCGCGCAAATCATTTTCAATATTTTCGGCAATGCCAACCAATTCTGGAACATTACGTGCCAATGGTATAACCGCCGCTTTGACCGGAGCCAATTGTGGTTTTAATTTCAACACCGTACGTGTTTTGCCATCGCCAAGGTTTTCTTCGGTATATGCCTCTATCATTACGGCCATCATTGCACGATTAACACCCATGGCGGTTTCAATCACGTATGGGATGAAACTTTCACCAGTTTGCGGATCGGAATAGGCCAACTTTATTGTGCTGTCTGGATTTTCCATAACATGCGCCGCAATTTTAAATTCGTTTTGTGATTTTGTATGTGACCCCAGGTCAAAATCTTGGCGGTTGTGAACACCTTCGACTTCGTCAAAACCATCGGGGAATTCATATTCGATATCACCCGCGGCCTTGGCATAGTGTGCCAATTTTTCGTGCGGTGTAAAACGCAACTTTTCCGCCGGGACCCCAAGTACGTTTGTCCACCATGCAATACGCGTTTCGCGCCACATTTCAAAATATTTTGTGTCTTCGCCTGGGCGGACAAAGTATTGCATTTCGGCCTGTTCAAATTCACGCATACGGAACACAAAACCGCGTGGCGAAATTTCGTTACGAAATGCCTTACCAATTTGGGCAATTCCAAACGGTAATTTGTGTGGTGTGGAATCAAGAACATTTTTAAAATTGATGTACGTTGTTGTTGCGGTTTCTGGACGCAGATATGCGTTTATTTCACCATCTGCAACCGCACCAATGTACAGCCCCATCATCAACTGGTATGCGCGCGGTGGCATCAAATCAGTTGAACCACAGTTATCACATTTTGTTTGGTCGCGCATTTTATCCTGGCGCATACGGGCACCGCATTTTTTGCATTCAACCAATGGGTCGGAAAATCCGCCTTCGTGACCGGAATATTTCCACATTAAACGATTGCCGATAAGTGACGCATCCAAACCTTCGATATCATTGCGTGAATAAATCATTGAATTCCACCAGGCGTTGCGGATGTTTTTCATCAGTTCAACACCATACGGACCATAATCATATGTTCCGCCCAGGCCGCCATATATTTCGGACCCAGTAAATATAAATCCACGTCTTTTACATAATGCAACGATATCATTTACACTTTTTGCCGGCATAATTAACCCCTATTGTTTAAATTCTGAGTATAAGTATTATATTTTATTCCGCATTTTGCAACAGTTTTTGGCATAAAAAAAGGGGGAAATATCCCCCAAACTAAAACCATTTCTTTATTTCTGGTCTGGGGCAATTGCCGTAACCGGACAGATAGATGCGCATGTGCCACATGAAACGCATTTTGCCGGGTCAATTACGCATTTGCCATCAGGACCCGCAGAAATCGCCTGCATTGGACATGTCGCCATACAAGAATGACAACCGATACATTTATTTGGATCTATTTTATAAGCCATTTTTTTCTCCATTTGTTTTTTGTTTGTTTAATCGCGATTCAAAAGCCCCAGTATATATTGGAACATTGCTACAAATGATATATACAGATGCAACGCCCCAAAAACAGCCAACTGGTCTTTTTGAGTTTCATCACCAATCACCGCATAATAGCGTTTTAATGATTGCATATCATACGCCGTGAAAAGTGCAAATACCAATACGCCAATGGCACAAACTATTGTTGAAAACGTGCCGCCCAGCGTCCAAATCATAGACACAATACCAACCAAAATTAAACCAATCATTCCCATCAGCAGAAATATGCCAAGGAACGATAAATCTTTGGCGGTTTTATAGCCAAATGCGGCCATACATCCAAACATTATAGCGGCGATTACAAACGCCCAAACAATAGACGCCGGATTAACGGCCAAACCACCCCAAATAATTGGTGTCATCACAAGTCCCATCATCACCGCGTACAAGAACAGTAAAATCGCCGCGGTTGTGGGCTTTAATGAAAATGCACGTGCCTGGGCCCAAATGGACAGTCCCAAACCACCAAACAGCAAAATGTAAAAGAACGGTGTCATACCACCATGGGTAACCAACAGATTAATTCCGCCCATATAAATTGTGATAAACGCAGTGACCGCAGTAACTGCGACTGCGCCAAACATCAAACCGAATATTTTCTTGAAATACAAATCTATTCCACCACTTTTTGTTGGTGTAACAGAACGCTTCTTCGTCATGGTCATGATTTTTTCTCCTTGTTATTTACGGAATATATAATACAATATAGATATAAATTCAAGCAGTAAACAAAAGGAAAATGAAATGCCAAAAAAACCTGCAAGATATGATAATATTAACCGCGCAGAACGCGACAAAGATCGCTTGGACGAAATCCATCCGCGGACCCGCAATGAACAAATAAAAAGTATGCATGCCGATTTTGTAAAGGGTATTGCAAAATTACAGGAAAGAATCGCAAGCGGTGAAACAGACGCGCAATTGGCCGTTGCACGTGAAAGATTGGGCAATACAGCGTGGAGTTTGGAACACCTGTACGATTATGATTTAACAGAATTTAATTTGGAAGCACTTGGCATTACGCCAAGTATGGGTACACACATCCCACGCGGAAGCAGATAATGTCCATTGTAATTGACCCAATTTCGCCGGTTGCATTTTCGGTTTTTGGTGTGCCAGTACGTTGGTATGCGCTGGCCTATGTTGCCGCATTTGTTGTGGGGTATTTTTTGTTGAAACGTATGATGCGGTCCGACCGTTGTGAAATAAAATTATCCAAGAAAGAATTAGACGATTTACTGACCTGGGTCGTTTTTGGTGTAATTATTGGCGGCCGGTTGGGGTATGTGTTATTTTATAACCTGTCATTTTTTATTGCGCACCCATTGGAAATATTTGCGGTTTGGCATGGCGGAATGAGTTTTCATGGCGGACTTGCCGGGGTTGTAATCGCAACATTTTTGTTTGGTCGCGGTTGGTTGCGCGGGTTAAAGATTCTTGATTTGATTTCTGTGGTTGCGCCAATTGGGTTATTCTTTGGGCGAATTGCGAATTTTATAAATATGGAACTGATGGGCCGTCCAACAGATTCACAATTTGGTGTGTTATTTAACGGTGTTTCCGATGTTCCACGCCACCCCAGCCCGATTTACGAAGGACTGACCGAAGGGTTATTGCTGTTTATCATAATGGGGTGCCTGTATCGGTTTACAAAACTGCGGCGATATCCGGGTGCATTGTGCGGTGCGATGGCAATGATATATTCCGTATTTCGCATTTTCTGTGAACAGTTCCGTATGCCCGATGCCCAGGTGGGATTCCTGACCAGTTGGGGACTGACCATGGGCCAGTTGCTGTCTGGGCTGCTATTTGCCTGTGGTTGCGCGTTTTTCTGTATGGCGATTACGCGTGGTCGGGACAAGAAATAAGCAATTTGCGATTTTTTCAAAAAAATACTTGATTTTAAGGTTTATCCATTATAATATACGAAAACGGCATTGGGGTTGTAGCTCAGCTGGTTTAGAGCGTCTGCCTGTCACGCAGAAGGTCGCGGGTTCGAGCCCCGTCAATCCCGCCAGTTTTTTTATGTCAGTTTTGGCCCTATCGTCTAATGGTTAGGACACCGCCCTTTCAAGGCGAGAATCCCGGTTCAAATCCGAGTAGGGCTGCCAGGAATAAAAAAAACACCACCTTGTGTGGTTTTTTATTACGTTCTGTCTGTTTTTATGGTAAAATATATGCTGAATTCATTGTATTAACGACTTATTTTTATACAGAAAGAAAAGACCATGAAAAAAATTTTGTTTCCAATGTTGTTCATCATAATACTGTGCGGTTGTGATTCTAACACCCCCCCCCTTGAAAAAGACTTACTTACATTTCGTAAATTGCATTACAACTCATGCTTATGTTTACTTAGTAAAATGCCAAATTTTACAAAGGCATTAAATTCAAACGGCAG
>JAFZTZ010000074.1 GCA_017618595.1 Alphaproteobacteria bacterium | reverse complement strand
TTAACATATCCGCATATGTCTTTTTATCGGATATTTTATTACGTTTCCGCCGCAGTTCTGTATCACAGCGTTCCAACAACTCTTCTTTACACACACTTAATTCAATTGGGATAAAATCAGCACCTATATCATGCGCAAATTTTTGTAATCTGGCCGGTAATTTTTCACCCCGCAATAACACAGATGTAAAAATGTATCGAATATGTTGTTTCCTTGGATAGAACCTGCGTAACACATTTAAAAAGTCATTACGAACGATATTGGTCAACCCTACAAATTCTGACCAATTTTCATCGGGCACATCCGTTATGCCAAGGAACCAATCGTAAAAATAGTGATTATCCAGTAATACACCACCACATTTTTCTTGTATCTTTTTTGCCACGGTATATTTTCCGCTGGCCGGCAAACCATATATCAAAACAACCTGATTCCTTTTCATATGTTCCCCTTTTAGAAATTATACCGTAATCCGATGTTTGGGCCATAGCTGTATATCTGCGGGTTTGCAATGTAATCAAACGAAAAACCTAAATCTATGGCCAGATGCCAGAAACTGAAACTAAGCCCCGTTGTTGCCCCCGCCGTAAATGTTATTCCGTGTTTTTCTGTTGTTGTGTTATCATAGCGGTTAGTAATTTTATAATCATACCTGTCACCACCAAGACCGCCACCAATATACATTGCAAAATGTTTTAATGATACATAATCATAGTATCCATTTATGCGTATTGCATTGTTTTCAATTGCAATGACATGCCCAAACAAAATCTGAAACAGTTCCGATACTTCGGCACGTGATTGGTAATTAAGCGCAAGGCGATAACGTTTCTTATAACGCGCGCCCGCTTCGAAATTAAACACCGCACCAAAGTCAAAGAAATCTTCGCTGTGCGCGGTAACCTCGGACGCGTTAATCCCCATATTTAACCCAAGGTATGGTTTCCAATTTCTTTCTTCGGTTTCGCAAATGGCGATACTTGGAATAATTGCAAATAAACTTGTTATGAATATTTTTTTCATCTGTTTCCCCTGATTATATAGGAATTATATCAGAATGAACAAAAATTTACTAATCATAAATTCTATAAAAACACCCGCCGTTGCGGGTGAATTCTATAAACTTGGTGAAAATATATTTTCCCAAAATTTTATAATCGCATTTTTTACATTTAAATAACTACTTAATTACCGCCTTTCTGTCTCGGTTGTTTTAACACAGATTTCATAATGCTGACCGCGCGATCATACAATTTCTTTTCATCTTTTGTCAGGTTCGCGCCGTCTAATCCTTTTTCATTATGCTTTGCGGCCGCCTTTAAAATCTCTGGTGTTGTGCCGTTCACGTATTTCAAAGTTCTGTAATCTAATTTCACCGCCAGCATGCGCAATAAAAAACTTTGGTTATGAACAAAACGAATTATATATGGATTTATACATACCGCATACAATAAGAATTCTTCGGATGGATGGCTCATTTGTGCTACTGCGACTGGGCTGTCCTTTAATCGTCCAAGTACTTCTCTCTCGCTGTCAGTCATATATGTCATACCATTCGGTTCTGTCATCTTCATTTCCTTTTTTATTGTAAAACTTCTTTCGCCTGGTTTAACAAACCAATTGCCAAATCTATTTTTGTCGTATCAATAGAACTTATCGGTGCACGGCTACCTGCACGAAAAATGCTTTCGATATCATCTATGCTATCTTGAACTGGCTCGGGCTTTTTTACTGGTGCAACTTTTTTTGGTTCACGTGGTGTAATGACCGGTGCCGGTTCATCAGATGAAAATTCACCACTTCGTATCATTTTCTTTACGCCCGCGATCGTCATACCACGATTATATAACAAATCTTTGATTGCGCGCAGACGTTCCACCATTTCACCACGGTAATAACGCCGCCCACCCGCGCCGGTCGTTGGATGAACAATTGTTGGAAATTGTTTCTCCCAATAGCGCAATGTATACGCCGGAATTCCAAGTTCCCGCGATACATTGTTTATAGATACGAAATATTCTTTATCCATTTTCTGTTTGATCTGTTGTTGGTTCAAGCGTTTCATCAGCATCATCTGATTCAATAGATATTGCCGACATAACCTTTTCGTTTTCTGCCGTACGGAACAATGTCACACCCGCAGTACTGCGCCCGGCGATACGAATATCAGACGCCGGCGTGCGAATAATTTTTCCACCATCGGTCACCATGATAATGTCGTTTTCATTATTCACAGGGAACGAACCCGCAACCGCGGTATTTTTACCACCAAGTTTGATATTGGTGAATCCGCCACCACCACGATGTGTCAAACGATATTCGTACGAACTGGTGCGTTTACCAAATCCGTTTTCAGAAATGGTAAGGATGAATTCTTCCTTGGCCGCCAATTCCGCCATCTTGGCATCATCCAGAACAAGTGTTGTTGTTTCTTCTTCGGTGTCGGCCTCTTCTTCTATACCAGTCGCCGCACGACGCGCCGCACGACTTTGTTTCACATATGCCGCGCGCACCGCCGAATCAGATTCGCCACGATTCAACATTGACATTCCAATAATTCTATCGCCCTTGCCCAATGTGATACCACGGACACCCGTTGAATTACGGCCCGCGAATATACGAATTTCTGGAACAGGGAATCGTATGCAACGACCGCGATATGTGGCCAAGAACACATCTTGGTCTTCACAGCATGGCAATACAGCAACCAAACTGTCGCCATCGTCCAATTTCATTGCGATTTTTCCGTTCGCACGAATTGAATCAAAATCAGACATACGATTACGACGCACCGTCCCCGATGCCGTTACAAACATCAAGAAATGTTCTTTGCCTGATTCTTTGATTGCCGCCGCATCTTCTTCGGGTACCGGTAAAATCGCGGTAATTGTTTCGTTTTCAGCCAAAGGTAACAAATTCACCAACGGACGTCCCTTGGCCGCCGCCGCCGCCTCTGGCAATTTGTATGTTTTTAATTTGTAACATAAACCGCGTGACGAGAAGAACAATAACGGAGTATGCGTATTTGCAACGAACACCTGGACCACATAGTCATCGTCCTTGGTTGTCATTGCGTTACGGCCCTTGCCACCGCGTTTTTGGGCACGATATGTATCCAACGATACGCGTTTGATATAACCCGTATTGGAAACCGTTACAACCATATCTTCGCGTGCAATTAAATCTTCGATATCGATATCGATTTCCGCATCAGAAATTTCTGTTCTGCGTGGCGATGCCCAATTGTCACGAACCGCGGTTGTTTCATCGCGAATAATTTGAATAATGCGTTCATGCGATGCCAATATATCCAACAGGTCGCGTATCTGGGCCCCCAAATCAACCAAATCAGCATGCAATTTATCACGTTCCAATCCGGTCAAACGATGTAACTGCAATTCCAAAATCGCTTTGGCTTGGTCTTCGGACATATAGAACATACCGTCCTTGTATTCGGTGTTTGGATCATCGATTAATTGAATATAATTCTCAATATCGGATGCCTTCCAACCACGCGCGACCAATGCGGCACGTGCATCTTCGGGGCTTGCCGAAGATTTAATCAGTTCGATTACTTCGTCCAAATTACCAACCGCAACCGACAAACCTAATAAGGTGTGTGCACGATTACGTGCCTTGTTCAAATCAAATATTGTTCTGCGGCGAATAACTTCTTCACGGAATTCAATAAATGCATCCAGAACGCTCCGAACATTGAACAACATTGGGCGCCCACGATTTAACGCCATCATGTTGACCGGGAAATTCGTCTGCATTTCGGTAAATTGGAATAAATGATTCAACACAACATCTGGTATCGCATCGCGTTTCAATTCAATAACAATGCGCAAACCTTCCTTGGATGATTCATCGCGAATTTCGGCAATGCCTTCGATTTTTTTATCTTTGGCCAGTTCTGCAATTTTAATAATCATCTGGGCCTTGTTGACCTGGTACGGAATTTCATCAACAATAATCGCCTCATGATCATGGAATTTCTCATTGTGCGTTTTTGCACGAACAATAATAGAACCACGCCCAGTTGTGTGCGCCTTATATGCGCCCGAACGCCCCATAATTATCGCACCCGTTGGAAAATCTGGGCCTGGGATTATTTGAAACAATTCATCATCGGACAGTTCATGATTATCCAACACCGCCAAGATACCATTGCAAATTTCACCCAAGTTATATGTTGGAACATTCGTCGCCATACCAACGGCGATACCCGAACCGCCATTTACCAGGAAATTTGGAAACTTGGTTGGCAAGACAACCGGTTCTTGTAATGTACCATCAAAGTTCGGTTGCCAGTCAACTGTATCTTTATCCATATCTTCCATCAATGTCGCGCCAAGTTTGGAAAGACGCGCTTCGGTATAACGCATAGCAGCGGCCTTGTCCCCATCGCGTGAACCAAAGTTACCTTGACCTTGGACCAACATTTCGCCCATAGAAAAATCTTGCCCCATACGAACCATTGCTTCGTAAATAGAACTATCACCATGCGGGTGATATTTACCCATAACATCGCCGACAATACGCGCCGATTTAACCGTTGCCTTGGTCGCAGGCGCAACATCGTTCATAACGTACAAAATACGACGGTGCACAGGTTTGCAACCATCACGCACATCGGGCAATGCACGGTCCACGATAACGGACATTGCATAGTCCAAAAAACTGGTCCGCATTTCGTGTTCAATAGAAGATTGTGGAACCTTGATTTCGTTTATTTCATTTGTTGTTTCTATTTCTGACATAACCTTACTCTTTCCTTGGTGTTTTAACACATAAAAGATAGCAAATTTTTACGCCCGCGGTCAAGAAATAAAGCAAAAAAACACACATTTTTTACACCCAACAAAAACTTGACAAACGCGTTGTATGTGTTATAATAGTCACTACAAAAGAGCAACAAATAGTAAAAAGGATACAAAATGACACTGTTTGCAGCATTCAGAGTTATATTTTCATGGTTGTTGGCATGGCACATATTCACACTTGCCCTGCAAAAGTTGGGAATTGCAAAAAGTAAATAAAATAGTTGCGTTTTTATAAAAGTTATGGTTAAATATACGCACAAAAGGATTTGACATGGCAACAAAAAGAACTTATCAACCATCAAAAACACGCCGTATTCGTACGCATGGCTTTCGTGCACGCATGGCAACCAAGGGCGGACGTGATGTGTTGAATCGTCGTCGCGCGACCGGTCGTAAGAGAGTCGCAGTAACGGCTGCAAATTAAAAAATCGCCAAATGGCGATTTTTTTTATTTGAATACAACCGATGTCATTTTTTCCAATGTTTTACCATTTGATGAACCATCGTATGCTACACGGCCATCTTGCAAGATATATGCCCAGTCGGTCAGGGGCAGCAAAGTTTTCAAATTATGTTCCACAATAACAAACGCGGTTCCCGTTTTTTCTTTTAAATCCTTTATTTTGTGAAAAACATCATTTATCAGTTTCGGTGCCAATCCAATTGACGGTTCGTCCATAAATATCATTTTTGGTTTTCCAACCAGCCCACGTGCCAGCGCAACCATCTGTTGCTGACCACCCGACAATGTATCCGCACGTGCGTCAAGGCGCGTTTTCAAATCTGGAAAATATTCCAATACCGCACGCAGACGTTCATCAAAAATACTTTTATCCGTCCATGAATGTGTCGCTAATTCTATATTTTCACGCACGGTCATATCTGGAAAGACACGATTCCGTTGCGGCACAAAATACACACCATTTTTAACCAGCATTTGCGGGGTTGGGCGAATCTCTGTCCCATCCAACAATATTTTCCCATCCATTGCCCGAATAATTCCAAATGCGGTTTTTAGCAGGGTTGATTTACCGGCACCGTTCGCCCCCATGATGACGGTAATACAATTATCGCGCAGTTTCACCGACACGTTTTCCAAAACCGCCTTTTTGCCATAACCCGCTTTGATGTTCTTTAATTCCAACATTTTATTTTTCCATATTTTCTTTTTTGCCGTCTACCACCTGCTGATAAATATGATTATTTATCAGTAAATCTTTATCGGCATTTACTTTTAATTGTCCGATGGGCGAATTTGTTTTTGCCGCCGCCGCAATAAATTCATCCATATTGTCTGTGCTGGCATTTTCAAATCCATTTACCAACGCCATCAACATAGTATAAACATAATCGGCATAATACAAATTATCATCACCACCCATATTTTTATATCTTGCCATAAACTCGCTATTTGCGGTTGGGGTATCAACATCCCACATTTTGTCCAAACCTTCTAATTTTGTTATCATACCTATCAATTGAAACCCGGTAACAGGAATATTTATATTATTTTCGTACAATTGTTTCATGAATATATCACTTGCCGGGGGTGTGGCCTCAAACACAATATAATCTGGTTTAGATTTCTTGATTTTTTGCAATAACGCAAAGAAATTCTTTTCATCTGGTAAAAAGTTTTCTTTGATAACGATATGTAATTCGTTTTGTAACACAGGCAACATATCTTTTACCATATAATCCATAGACGGTATATCTTGATATATTAACGCAATATTCTTTTTCTTTTCGGCTTTAACCTTTTGCGAAATCATTTTTGCGGCCTGTGCAATATCTGGATACAGACGGAAATTATATTCGCCAATGGATGCCTCGGGCGCGGAAACAAAGAAAACAGATGGGATTTTATTTTCTTGGGCAATTGGTGCAACAACCATGGCCGTTGATGATATGTACCCCATAACCGCATTTATTTTATCTGTGAATACTAATTTACGAATTATGGTTGCGGCTTTGGCTGAATCTGTGCCCGAATCTTCCAAAACAAATTGATAATGATTTTTCGCATCTTTTACATCTTGTTTTACCATTTCAATCGCGCGTTTACTGGCATCGCCATAACTGGCAAATTCACCAGACAATGGCAACATTATGCCAATTTTCACAACAGGTTTGTTTTGTGGATTATCATTTTTATCGCACGCAACCAATGACAATGCCGCCAATACAAATACTAATATTTTCTTCATCTTAGACCCTTTTATTTTGTATATGGAACCAATTTGCCGTCTTGGACAACGGTTGTTTGCCCCGCAGAATGAAATTGCCCACGTTTATCCAGTTTATATTTACCCACGACCCCAGAATAATCTTCACGCGACAATAAATATTCTGATATTGCATCCGCGGTTGGAATTGCATCGGTGCTTTCCGCGTTTTCATACGCATCAACAATTATACGCCCCGTATCATATAAATACGCACTGTATGCCGCATTTTGACCATCCAAACCCCATTTCTGTTTTAGATTATCGGGTGTTACAAAAGATCCAACATTATAATAGCCATCATACAATGCATAATCATTGGTCATTGGCAGACCATCACTGTACGCGATTATTTTGTTCAGGTTTTGTGTACGGAATTCACGCGTCAAAATATCTGATTCCGGTTCAAATGCATATATAAATAATGCATCAGATTTAGAATCCTTTAATTTAGACACCAAAACCTTGAAATCTGTTTCACCCTTGTTAAAACGGTGAATGTCGTATTTTATACCGGCATTTTGTAATTTTGCGATTAGTGGTTTTAATAATTGATCGGCGGCACCGATGTTTTGATAAACTAAATCGACATTTTTAACAGACATAGATTGGAGAAAGTCAATCGCCGCATTATTTTCTGATTCACCGGTTAGGAAATTCTGAAAATTATACTTACTTTGCAAAACAACATCATCATATCCAAAACTGAAATTGATAGTCCCGTTTTTTGCTGCCATTGGTGCAACTATGCGACCCGCCCCAGAAAAGAAAGATATAATAACATCGACTTTATCTTGATAGATGAACTTATTTGCAACGGTATTTATAACCTTGGGTTCCATTTGGTCGTTTTCAACGGTCAATTTATAGAAATATTTATTTTGCTTATTTGCGTTTGCATCATCAATGGCCGCAACCAATGCCCTATGCGCGGCGTTACCAATCGATGCCATATTTCCACTTAACGGAAATGATGCGCCGATTTTAACCACCGGTTTATTTTGTGGGTTATCGTTGACCTTGTCACACGCAACCAATGACAATGCCATACATAAAATCGCAAAAAGTTTTTTCATTTTATTTTCCTTTATTCGGCTATTTCGATAATGTTTCCGTTTTCAACTTTGCGAACACTAGCATTGGTATCGATATTTTGTTCCGATTTATCATATA
>JAFZTZ010000073.1 GCA_017618595.1 Alphaproteobacteria bacterium | reverse complement strand
TAATCGTGATGCATGGTTTGTGGGGGCAACTGCTGATTATGTAATGGGTGTTTGGGTTGGCAAAGACGATAACACACCAATGGCTTCGAATGTAACAGGTGGAACATTACCTGCGACAATATTTTATGATGTGGTCGCTAAATAAAAGATTGCTTAAATAATTATAAGTTGTTATGATTTGCCCTGTAAACAGGGAAATAATCATGTATAAATCGGTAAAACTGGGCAATATAACTAAATTGCCGACATCTTTGTTGAAATTTTATATTAAATACGGCATCAAAAATTATGGTTGGATGCTGGCAGGTTACATGTTTGTGGCATTTTTATCATTGGGTGGTGCGGTTATATGGCCATATATTGAACGTACAATGGTTGGGTTGTTTGAACAATCTGTGCCAAATGGCGAAAGCTTTGTTATACACGCATTACCGACTATATTCATAATTATTTTGTTGAATATGGTTTTAACAATCAGTGCCTGTTTATATCAAACATTTGCTGCACATACTGGGCCGGGGATAAAAAATCAGGTTTCTGAAATATTAACAACATATGCACATAAACAAACCATGGGGTTCTGGGTTGGTCGTATGTCTGGTTCTATCAACAGCCAGATTGGCTATATCGAAAACACATTTGACGCATTTACACAAATATGGGATACACTGGGGCGTATGATAATGGTATTTATCAACGGGTATATGCTGTTTTATGTAAACAGATATGTCGCATTGTTGTTTATATTTGCTTTGGTTTGCAGGGTATTATATGCATAGGGTATGCGTGGCAAGGTCAAGACATCAAGCGAAGCTGCATCTGGCGCGAACAGCAGTTTAAACGGAAAAATAGTGGACAGTTTGTCGAACTATTCAATCGTGAAATTATTTGCAGGTGCAAACAAAGAAAAAGAAGCATTACGTGAACCACGTTCTAAAATGGTAAAAACTCAAATGTATTCATTGTATATAACACGTTTGTTTTGGGTGATACCTGGATTGTTGTGGGACGTTTTGTTGGGTGCAACAGTATTGTTTTGCTGTGTATTATTTGAACGCGGTGAAATGCAAGTTTCAGATATAGTTTATACTTTGTCTGTATATTATACAGTTATGGGTATGTTATCCACTATAATCAATGGATTCCCAGATATTATAAATAAATTGGCATCGGGTAACAAAGCATACAAAGAATTGGTTATACCTATTGAAATCACAGATAAAGAAAACGCAAAGAAATTGGTTGTAAAACAGGGGCAGATAGAATTTCAAAATCTGTACTTCAAATATAAAAAACGTTATGTATTGAAAGATTTGTCTTTGTGCATTAAACCTGGGGAACGCGTTGGTATTGTTGGTGCCAGTGGTGCGGGCAAAACAACATTGGTTAATTTGTTGATGCGTTTTTATGAACCACAACGTGGGGAAATCTTGATTGATGGGCAAGATATCAAAGATATCAAACAAGATTCTTTGCGTGATAATATTGCCTTTATCCCACAGGATCCAACTATGTTCAACAGAACAATCAGTGAAAACATAGGTTATGGAAAATTCAATGCCACCAAGGCGCAAATCAAACATGCCGCCCAACAGGCATCGGCCGACAAATTCATTATGGAAACCGAGAAAGGCTATGATTCTTTGGTCGGTGACCGGGGAATTAAATTGTCTGGTGGACAAAGACAACGTATTGCTATTGCGCGTGCGTTCTTGAAAAATGCACCGATTTTGGTGTTGGACGAAGCGACATCTGCACTGGACAGTGAAACAGAAATGGCAATACAAAAATCTTTTGATAAATTGTCCAAAAACAGAACGACCATCGCCATAGCACACCGTTTATCGACTTTAAGAAATATGGACAGAATAATTGTGATGAACAAAGGCGTTATCGTAGAACAGGGTACACATAAAAATCTGTTAAGAAAACGCGGTTTGTATTATAAATTATGGCAAATGCAAAGCGGTGGATTCTTGCAAGAAGATAAATAAAAAATCCCGATTTAACATCGGGATTTTTAATTTTAGATTTGATAAGTTTCGTCTTTGTAGGCTTCGGCGATTTCTTTCTTGAATGCTTCGATGCCTTTCTTGCTGCCCCAGCCGGTTTCCAATGCTGCGGCTGCATCCTTGAATTTTACTGCTTTGTTCTTTTCTGCTCTTAACTTCTTTTCAACTTCATCTAATTGGTTTGCCAATCTGGTACGTGCGTTTTCTTCATCACGCAGTTGTTTTTCCAATGAGGCTTTTTCTTTCAAAGCGGTATCCAATTTGGCTTTGTATTCATCTTTGGCTTTGATTTCAGCAGATAATCTGTCATTTAACTGTGAAATTTGTGTATCTTTGTCTCTTATTGCATCCGCTTGTTCTTTGACTTGTTTTTCTGTGTTTAACGCGCGTTCTTCCAAAGATTGTTGTGTTTTTGCAATATAATCGAAACCAAAATTACTGATATTATCAATATCAAATTCACGATAAACCGTATCAAGATATGCTTCGTGTTCGGCTAACTCTTGATCGTTCATTTTAGATTTGACTGTTTTGCATAACGATTGCGCAGCATCACATATAGTCGGAATTAGTTTTTGATTTGGAAATTGTTGTGATAATTCTTTTGTTAAATCTGCCTTTAATGCTTCCAGAGTGTCGCGGACAATGTTCATATTTTTTGCACCAATGGCTTTTGCTACAACGACTTTATCGCTTGTGGTTGCAAATTCATTAGCTGCAATCGCAGATAATATCTTGGTTTTGTTCAAAGTATCTTGGAAATACCCTCTGGTCGTCATCGTTTTCAATATATCCAATTGAGTTACTTTGTTAAAAGTGTCAATTTCGCGAAAAATCATAGAAATACTTGTTCTTGGAACGGCTGAGATATCTAAATCAAACAAAGGTGACATATTGTTCCACAATCTGTTTAATTCTTCAGCAAATGGACCGGTTGGAGATTGAATATATTTTTGATATAAATCACATAAACGTGCAAATTCCGGTGATTTTGGAGAATACTTTTTGAATTCTTCTATGTATTTTTGATTTGGCTCTTTGCCTGCGACTATGTCATCAAAAACCCTGAATACATGCAAAGGAACATCTGAATCCATTTTTTCTATGAATAACATATCTTGGGTAAACTGATTAAAATCTAATTCCTGCATTACAACTCTCCTTTGTTTTGTGTATATTTTATCATAAAAACAGTGTAAAACCAAACAGTAATTTATTTGATTTGATTTTTATTTCGTATGTTGCTATGATTTCCCCCATAAGAGAAAAGGTATGTCTGTTAGAACTAAACGCATATTTAAGAAACTGGTCAGTTTTGCTGGGATTTTATT
>JAFZTZ010000072.1 GCA_017618595.1 Alphaproteobacteria bacterium | reverse complement strand
TGATACTGGTGCCAAGGGTGATACCGGTGCAAAAGGTGACCAAGGTATCCAAGGTCCAAAAGGTGATACTGGTAATACTGGTGCCGATGGTGCGACATTTACACCATCTGTTAGCAGCGCAGGTGTTATTTCATGGACCAATAATAAGAACTTGAGCAACCCAGACCCCGTTACAATTAAGGGTCCAAAAGGTGACCAAGGTATTCAAGGTCCAAAAGGTGATACTGGTGCACAAGGTATCCAAGGGCCAAAGTGTGATACTGGTAATACTGGTGCCAATGGTGTGACATTTACATCATCTGTTGATTCTAGTGGTAATTTGTCATGGACCAATAATGGCAGCTTGTCTAACCCAACAACCGTGAACATCAGGGGGCCACAAGGTGCGAAAGGTGAAACCGGCGCAACT
This sequence comes from Alphaproteobacteria bacterium, assembly GCA_017618595.1. Lineage (GTDB taxonomy): Bacteria > Pseudomonadota > Alphaproteobacteria > Rs-D84 > Rs-D84 > Enterousia. Next base: position 4,208 of record JAFZTZ010000072.1, on the reverse strand, counting down.
GGTTCGCAGGGTCCAAAGGGTGAAACCGGTGAAAAAGGTGAAAAAGGTGAAACTGGTGCAACTGGCCCACGTGGTTACGTATTTACCCCATCTGTTAGCAGCGCAGGCGTTATCTCTTGGAGTAATAACGGCGGTCTTTCCAATCCGGGCTCCGTTAATATCAAGGGTGCGAAAGGTGATACTGGTGCAACTGGTACCAGCTATACACCATCTATTTCTGCTAATGGTGTAATGAGTTGGACCGCCAATGCAGGTGCCCCATCTAGTGTCAATATTGGGACAATGATGGATAACCTGGGGTATATCAGCGCGACCAATCTGGGAAGCTGCAATGGTACTACTGGACGTTGTACTACAACATTCTTGAATACATTGATACAAGAGTTGAACAACTCTGGTGCACTTAGTGGCAGCTGTACTTGTGGTAGTGGCGAAAGCGGCATTGGCACGGGTGATGAAGAAGAAAACCCAAAGGGAAAGGGATAAACCATTAGTATAAAGATAATGCCGGTCGTTTGACCGGCATTTCTTTATATAAAAAAACTATTTAATCTACGCCCTATTCTGCCGTTGTTGCCGCAAATGTTTTCAGCATTTCCATTATCGCCGCACGTTGTTTATCGCTTTGCAATTTCCAATACAGACGTATCAATTCCAAACTTTCTGTGCGAACCAATGGATCGTCATCATTTGGTTGATGCGCACGCATTGAACGCGTCGCCTTGGTTTCGTCAGGCATATTGCCTGGCAGTCCCACAAAAAAGAACGAAACCGGTGTTTGCAATGCCAGCCCTATTTCAAACAAACGAGACGCAGATATACGATTATCCGCATTTTCATATTTTTGTACCTGTTGAAATGTCACACCGCATTCACGGGCCAAATCTTTTAATGACATGCCCATCATTGTGCGCCGTAATTGCAAACGGCGACCAATGTGTTGATCTATTGCATTTGATGAAACTGTTTTGCCAGCCATGTTATTTCCCCTTTGTCCAAAGGACACCTGTCCTATGACAATTTTATACTATTTTTCTTTTTGCTTTGCAATTAAAAAAGGCGTATGATATTGTTTGTGAAACGATAGTTATCAAAATGGAGAAAAAGATGGGTAAACCAGTTGTTTTATGTATTTTGGACGGTGTCGGGGTTCGTGAAGATCGCGCACATAATGCGGTTAAATTGGCAAAGATGCCGTTTTTTAATAAACTGATTAAACAATATCCAAATTCATTATTGCGTGCCAGTGGTACCGCAGTCGGTTTACCAGGAAACCTGATGGGAAATTCCGAGGTTGGTCATATCTGTATCGGCGCAGGTCGTGTTGTTATGCAATATCTGTTGCGTTTTGCGCGCGAAAATTGGGCCAAGAACAAACCATTAAACGATTTTATTAAATCTGTAAAGCACGATGGCGGAATTGTACATATGGCGGGGCTGATGTCGGATGGACGTGTTCATTCCGATGTACGTGATGAAATGAAAATTGCGAAATACATTTTGGATGCGGGCCTGCGCGTTTGTATTCACTTTATTGGTGATGGCCGCGACACACCGCCAAAGTCCGCAATGAAGTATGTTCGCACGATTAAACGGATATTGGCGCCATATTTTGCCAATGGACATGCGTTTTTTGGAACGCTGTCTGGACGTTATTACACAATGGATCGCAACAAGAATATGGATCGCACAGAATTGGCGTTCAATGCATTGGCACGTGCGAAATCTGAACGGACAGCCGATACAATTGAAGATGCTATCAAAGAATCTTATGCGAACGGCGAAACCGATGAATTTTTCAAGCCAATTGTTATAAAACCAACGCCAATTACAAAGCGCGATGGATTTATATTCGGTAATTATCGCAGCGACCGTGCACGGCAAATTGTTCGTGCAATGTTGGACACGGGTGCGCATATGTTATGCTTTTCACAATATGGCGAAGGATTAAATGAAAAATGCCCTGCACTATTGTCGGATATTCCGGTGGAAAATACATTGGGTGATGTACTTGCGGCGGCTGGACTTTCCCAGTTACGAATTGCCGAAACTGAAAAGTATAATCATGTAACCTATTTCATGGACGCGGAACGCACAATAGATTTTAAGGGCGAAGAAAAAGTATTAATAGATTCGCCCAATGTCGCCACGTTTGATATGAAACCAGAAATGTCAGCAAATGAAATTACGGCGGCATTGTTGCCCAGACTTGCAAAATTCGATGTGGTACTGATGAACTTTGCAAATGGCGATATGGTTGGTCATACTGGGAATGAATCTGCGGCAATTCGTGCCATGGAAACGCTGGATAAACAACTAGAAAAAATTGTTCCAGCAGTTTTAAACCTTGGGGGCGAAATGCTGATTATTGCCGATCACGGCAACGCAGAAACCATGTGGGACGATAAAAATAATACCCCATGGACCGCACATACTAATAATAAAGTGCGTGCAATTTTGGTATCAAAGCCGAAATATAAAAAGATTAAAAACGGCGGACTGGCCGATGTGGCGCCTACACTACTTAAAATATTGGGTGTCAAACAGCCAAAAGATATGACCGGAAAATCGTTGATTTAGTGGTTAGTGTAAGTGATTAGTAAAAATCCCGCAACCGCGGGATTTTTACTTTTGACATTCAAACATAGCCGTATTCTGCGACAACACAATACTGTTGACTGGTTTGGTGACCTCAACCCGTTTAACTTGTTTTGGTTTTGGGTGTCTGACCGTATAATGATTATACATAAGAAATCCCGCCAATGCGGCGAATAGCGCAATCGGTAATGCAGGGACAACTTTGTTCACCATTATATTGTGAAAGTTTTTACAACGTTGCTGTCTTTTTTTGAGGCATGTATTGAAAATATTATACAGTCTCTCGCCATCTTGATTGCTGATGCGTTCCTTTTTCCCAGTCTTTAGATTTTTTATACTCCAATAAATACTAAGACCGTCATCTTCCCATTCATCCGCGGGTTCAACAACTTCTCTTGCCAATTCAAACCCCGCTATTTGATATATATCAGCATAATAACGACGACGGGATACTTCACGATATTTTAATCTATACAATTTATGGTTTGCTAACAGATAATTAACCACTTCGTCAGCGGTCATTTCCTGTAATTGTTTTTTAGTTTTCATTTTTTCCCTTTTTTGTCTTCATTATTATAATAGGACAAAAACATAAAAACGTCAAGTATTTTTGTTGCTTTTTTGCAAGTGGCTATAAAAAATCCCGCAACCGCGGGATTTTTTTATATTGTTTTGGTGTGATGTTTCTTCACAAATTGTGATATCCAATTTTCAATTGTAAAATTGCGAATAACCTTGGCACCAGTGAATTCCCCAGTAGACAATAATTCTTGGCCTTCTTTGATATTTTCGAATTGATCATCGTCACTATCAACCCATATTGTGTACAAACCTGATCGCGCACCAAATACACGTAGCACTTTTCTCTTCTTGGATGATCCAAAAACATCTTCTATTTCCATAGAATTTACAAGCACCGTCTCATATGACTTATTGTGTACCGGCTTTTTTATCTGTTTTTTATCCTTGCTGTCATAGAACACGATATCGCCAACGGCAAATTCTGCGCCAATTGCATAAACACTATTATCAGTAGGAATCTGATACTTATGTTTCTGCTTTACCTTAAAAACAGGCGCATAATTCTTATCATACACCGGCGACAATGTAAATATATCATTGGCACCCTGAAGTACATAATCCATAACAACACAATACATAATTTTATCCTTTTTGTTTTAGTTCTATTTTTATTTACGCTTTACCAGAAACTCTGTGCGCATATCGTCAATGGTTTGATTTGCCAAAATTTTATACGCAATTTCGCGCGTGTTGCGGTTAAAATATTGCTCTATTACCAGTTTGTCGCCCGGTTCTATCTGAAATTCTGGGCTATATTCATCTGTCACACAACTAATCATACCGAATTTATCGCTGTTTACAATCATATGCTTTTGCATATCGCAATCTGCATTGGTTGGTGTTATCCCTAATAGAATCGCCTTGTCACAATCGCCAAAATTACTTCTAGATTTTATGCGCGCACGATTTGGAAAGTATTCGGTTTTACGCTTGGTTGTTATATTGTATAGTGGACGAAATACGGTAAGGCCGCAATATTCCGGCTTTTCATCAGGCGACATATCATCATCGTCATCATCATCGTCGTC
>JAFZTZ010000010.1 GCA_017618595.1 Alphaproteobacteria bacterium | reverse complement strand
GTCGTCGTCATCGTCATAATCGTCATAATAACATGAATCATCGTATGTGCGTTGAACCACGATTTGATTACCGCGTTTTACTTTAAATGGGGCTTTTTGTGCATCCATCAAAAAGGAAAATTCGCCAAAACGACGGCCAAAAAAATTCCAACGTTTTAGCCCAGGGGTAGACGCACTCGGTGCGATACATTCCACCGTTGCAATATCTATATTGTGATATCTGTAATATTCTTGTAGTGGGGTTAATTCATCGTTTGTGTAAGTTCCAATATCAAGATTTTGCTTGGAATAAACATGTTCACACCACATTTCATAGTCACCATCACAGCCGCAACATGTGTCTGCGGGGATAATAGTATAATCAAAATTGCCTGGGGCTTTCTTGATAGGAACTTTTTTGGTAATAATCCACTTATCTTTTAACATTGCGCCCGTAATTATGGCAACAAAATACTATTTGTCAATATTTTTATTGCGGCGCGCGGCAAAGAATCCCCGCAACATTTCGGCGGATTCATCCGCATATTCTGGTATTTGTATTATATTTGGGTGCCACAAGTGTTTGTCTGTATCAAATATGCGCGCATTTGATGTTATTCCCCCACCCTTTTCGTCCGCTGCCGCAAAATAGATATTCCGTATGCGTGCAAAAGATATCGCCGTTGCACACATTGCGCATGGTTCTAATGACACATAAATATCACAGTCGTCCAGGAACTTTTGCCCCAATTTTTTACATGCGCGGTTTATCGCAACAATTTCCGCGTGCAATGTGGGGTTCTGTTTCCGTTGAACAAGGTTTTCACCACGTGCGATAATTTTGCCATCACGAACAATGATCGCACCAATGGGAACATCACCATTTTCGCCTGCATGGCGCGCCAAATTTAAAACTTGCTTCATGATATTCATAGTTGTAAAATTACTATATGAATTCTAATTTGCAAGTTATTTCTGGGGAATATCGTGGGCGAAAATTATTCCTGCCCGATGGTGCGCGTCCTACCCAGAACCGCGCACGAATTGCCATATTTAATATGCTGACTGAAATTCTGCAACCAGATGATTCCATTGTCGTTTGGGATGCATTCGGGGGCAGCGGTGCCATGGGAATAGAAATCTTGTCACGTTATAAAAATTCAACCGCAACATTTACCGATATATCCGACAAATCATTACAGACGATAAGGAAAAACACAAATGCTATTGCGGCAAATCGTATCCGTATAGCAAAAGCAGACGCGACAAAGGTAATTACACAATACGGCAAAGACGCAAATTTAATATTTGTTGACCCACCATACGAAGATGCCCAGGTCGGAATAGATTTTGTGGCAAGTTTGACGTCCGCGGTTGCACCCGGCACAATAGTTGTTCAGGAAATAGAAAACATTGTCCCCTACTCGCCCGATACGACGAAATGGGAAATTCTACGCGATAAAGTTTACGGTCGCGCCCGATTTGTTATTTTATGCAAGAAATGCAATAAATAACTTGATTTTTTCAAAGATTTAGTAAATAATGTCGTCCGCGCAACACCCTTGGAGGTTGTGCATAAATCAAAATTGCAATAAAAAGGATTAAAAATGGCAATTGAATTAAACGCAGAAATTCGCAATGTTGCTGGCAAGGGGGCCGCACGTGCAATTCGTAACAATAAAAACATCCCCGCCGTTATCTATGGTGAAAAGAAAGACCCGGTCGCTATTGAAATTTCTGGCCGCGATTTTGCACCAATCGTTCAGATTCCGGCATTACGAACAAAATTATTCCATATTACAACCAAGAACGGCAAAGAAGACGCCATGTTGATGGATATTCAATATCATCCGGTGTCCGATAAAATCGTTCATGTTGACTTTAAACGCATCGATGTCGCAAAACCAGTATGCGTTAGCGTTCCTGTGGAAGTTATTAACGCCGATACATCCAAGGGTTTAAAACTTGGTGGTGTTTTGAACTTTGCGGTTCGTAAAGTTTCATTGGTTGCATTGGTTGATAAATTACCAGAAAAAATTATCTTGGACTTGCAAGATTTGACAATTGGCGATACCGTTCACGGTTCTGATTTGGTGTTGCCAGAAGGCGTATCACTTGGTTTGCACCAGGCCGAATTGGCGTTTGCAACCATCGGTGGTAAGATGCCAGAAGAAGCAGACGCGAAAAAGCCAGCTGCAGATGCGGCGGCCGCGGCACCAGCCAAGAAATAATGGCAAGTGCATAATTATTAGTGAAACGGCGCGTTATGCGCCGTTTTGCTTTTGCACACTAATTTTTATTCCTATGGTCTTGAAATGGACCTTATGATAACTATATTTGTGTCATACAAGAAAATTCAAATAGGAGTGAATTATGGCAAAAGTATTAGGTATTGATTTGGGTACAACAAATTCCGCCATGTCTTTCATGGATGGATCTGATCCAAAAATCATTGAAAACACCGAAGGTGGTCGTACAACACCATCTGTGGTTGCAATTACATCAAATGGCGACCAATTGGTTGGTATAACGGCCAAGAACCAGGCGGTAACAAATCCGGAAAATACTATTTATGAAATCAAGCGTTTAAT
>JAFZTZ010000071.1 GCA_017618595.1 Alphaproteobacteria bacterium | reverse complement strand
CTTGTATAAATCCTTTGAATTCAGGATTGTGTTCCAATTCGGTCAAAGCGGCATTGATCTTAACAGATGTATTACTTGGAAAATCCGCATCTTTTGCCAAATCGTTAGCGGACAGCCATTCATCCGTTTTGGGCGGATATGCTTTAAATCCGGCTCTTTCTGCAAATCTTTGTTTTTTGCTAATATGTATGCACTTGCAAATCTGTCCTCCACCAGTTTTCATATCCAGTATAAATTCTTCAAATTCCGGATCATGTTCCAACTCAACTAAGGCTGTGTTGATTTTTGTCGGATATCCACTTGGAAAACTGTCGTCTTTTGCCAATTCCTTAGCGGACAACCATTCCTCTGTTTTTTGAGGATATGCTATAAATCCAGCTTTTTTTGCAAATAACTGTTTTTTACTAACATGCAGACACTTAGTAATATGGGCACCAGTTTTTATATCACGTATAAATCCTTTGAATTCAGGTTCATGTTGAAATTTTATCAATGCGTTCGCGATACTTTGATAACTACCACATGGAAACTCTTTATCTTTTACCAAATCGCTAGCCGATAGCCATTCTTCTGTTTTTTGGGGAATAAATTCGTCGTCTAAACGTTCCTGTGTAGCGCGATTCAATTCGATTAGGGTCGCACTGTCGGTAATCAATTTATAATCTACAAATTCTACGTTGCGGTGTTTATGTATTCTGGCGGAATTTTGTTCAGCCAGTTTTTCTTGAATTTTCTTTGGATCCAAAACCGCATTACCACCAGCAATATCTTTGAATAGTACCTGATGAGAATTTGATGCTGTGTATAAGATATCTTCATCTCGTGCATCTGGTGTGCTACGAAATAGTGTATCTATAACGAAAGCGAACTTATATTCATTATCTTCATCAATCCGTAGCGCGCGACCGGCGGTTTGTTCTGCTTTGACCCGCGACCTTGTCGGATAATTTATACACAATGCAACTGTTTTATCATCAAACCCTTCGGTTAATGTTCCAACCTGGCACGCAACAGTATATTGGTCACCATATTGAAATTCACCCTTTAAACGATCATATTCTTTATCGCCAATTCCTACTTTATGTAAAGATATTGCGACTTCTCGTCCCATAATTTCATTTATTTTTGCCGCCTGTAAATTTGCAATTGCGGCATTTGGACAATTTATTATCGCTTTCAGGGTCCGAAATTCTATTCCTGTTTGTTCATCAAAACCTTCGGCATAAACGTGAGCAATTTCAGTTGCCAATGTATCCGGACTGATTTGGGTTGTTATTTTTTCATAATCATAATCACCATTACCTGTTGCGGGCACCAAAGACAAATCACAAACAATACTTGAACGATAAAGGATGTTTTTTACTGGACATAACACGCCACTATCTACGGCTTCTGGGATATTCATAGCGTATATTTCTGTGTTCAACATATTCGCGATTGCACGATTTGCTTCATATTTTGGGGTGGCGGTAAAACCGATAATCGGCACATATTGGCTATAAAAAGTCAATTGTTCAGAAATCTTTTCACCCAACATATGATGTGCCTCGTCAGCAAAAATCATGGCAACATCATTAAAATCTATGACATCAAATAATTTAACCAACGAATTGTAAGTCGTTATAATAACATCACTGCTGCTATCTTTTTTCTTGCCGCTGAATTCTGTTGCGGTGATATTTGCAAATTTTTCTAATTCTTTTTGAGTTTGTCCTATAAGTGGCAACCGTGGCACAATTATTATAATTTTCTGGTGTTTTTTGTTGCCGGTCGCAGTAAGCGCATCAAAATAGGCACGCGCCATACGCGCAAACAAGACCGTTTTACCATAGCCGGTTGGCAGTTTAAAATAGCTATGTGCGATCTGTTCGTCTGTAAACTTGCCGGACACCAGTTCACGAAAAACCTCGAGTTTCTGTTTATCACGCCATGTCGGCCAAAGGTCTGCATCAGCTATCTGGCAAGCGATACCCGCACGCAAAAGTATAATATCTGTTAAATCCATATTTTTATTGTCTTATTGACAACAATTATATCATAAAGCGCACAAAATGTGAATGTTTTTAATCTAAATGCGAGAATCTGCGTAACATCAGCCGGTAATATCAAATATCCCAAGGTAATGTTTTTTATTCCGATTTTCTAATGATAATATGTTTGAACCATTTCTCTTGGAATTCGGTTTGGGTTTCTATGTCTGCGTCTGAAAATTCTTTTCCATCTGGGGCGACAACCAATTTATCATCATCGTCATCAATGCGGTGTATAATCGCGATACAGCGTCCAACAAATTCGTCCATTGGTACATTAACGCCAATCACATACGCATCTAATTCTTCGCCGTCACCAGATACCGTATTTGGAATAAATCCATAATTTATTGGGTATGCAAATCCGAATTTGGGATGTTTGCTGCCCAATGGTCGGTCCATTTTAACCGTTACTATTTTCCCCAAGAAATCACGTGAAGATGTTATTTTTGATTCTGGCATTTTATGCCCCTTTTCGGAAAGTGTATAACATAGAAATTGATTTGCAATATATTATTACTTGATTTTATCATTATTTATACTAGAATTTACGTGTGTAATAAAAACCAAAGGACAAAAACCGATGCGTATGTAATGTTGTATTTTTTATAT
>JAFZTZ010000070.1 GCA_017618595.1 Alphaproteobacteria bacterium | reverse complement strand
GGCGCAATAATTCTGTTGCCTGATCTTCGGTGATGCCGGCCATAAAATCCTCGCCCGGCCGTATCAAATGTCCGTACCCTATTGTTGCACCCGTTGGCAACGGCTCATTTACATTGACCGGTTTGCCGGTTTTATCATCATAAACAACGTGTTTTCCGCCACGTCTAACACAACCTTCTAATTCTTTTAATTTGTTTATGCCCATACTGCTAAGATTCATAATAATAACCTTTTGTAATAAAAAACGGCGGCAAAACGCCACCTGATGAATGTGTGTATTATATCATAAATCGCGTAAAAAAGCAATTTGTTTATGTTGCATGCAATACAAATAGTTGACAAATAACATTTTTTGTTATAATATGTGGGTTAAGTAGTACAAAAAGGATTAAAAATGCCACGTAAATCACCAAAAGAAAAAGCACTTGATGCAAAATACAAAGAAGATTATGACGCAGATGTTCAAGAATTATTAGATTTAATCGAAGAATCTACTGTGCTTAAACAGACAGAACCATTTGAATACGAAGGCAAGGTTCTGTACAAAACCGTTAAATATACTATCGGCGGCAGTCGCGTTATCTATTCTGACCTGCGCGAAGTTCGCAGCATCGAAGCCGATGACGAAGAAGTCACACAACTTCATTTAAAAGTGAAAGATTACAAGAAAGTTGCAAGGGCATGTGATGCCAGACGCAAATTCTTGCTTGCCCAGGTCAAAGCCAATAGCAAATAATAAATATAAACGCATTAAAACACCGGGGCGCCCCGGTGTTTTTTATTGCTATGGCATATGCTGGGGCACATCCATAAAATAGGATGGATCCACAGAGGTATTATTTGGAAAACCATGCTTAATTGGCACAGTTCGACCATTTTCCGTAACCGATGTTTGACTGCCTGTATAATGAATTTCGTAATGTACATGCGATATACTTTTGCGCATTTTGGGGCATGCTTCGTTGGCAAATGATTCTTTATTTGCCTTTGCACCACCGGTAAATCCTATCTCACCAATTTGACACCCCGCAGACACCTGTTGTCCGGCACTTACAAACATTTTATCCAGGTGCATATAGTATGTCTTGAACCCATTATTGTGGTTAATCAAAATATAATTGCCCGCGGAACTGCCCTTGGAACAAACATGCGCCCTTTCAACGACACCGTTTGCTATGGCGAACACAGGTCTTCCAAAATGTGCTTCGGTGCAACCTATATCGAACCCATGATGCGGATCGTTTTTACCGTACATTTTGCGGTATCCATATCGTGAACAGAATGTATAATCGCTTTCAAAAACCGGTTTTCCCATCGGATACTGTTGATTTTCATGAATTTCATAATTTCTTGTCGCGCAATACCCGCTACTATTCGACGCAGGTGGCGACGGTGGCGGGGGACTCGGCTGATTTGGCTGATTTGGCTGACTTGGTTGACTCGGCTGGCTTGGCTGACTCGGCTGGCTTGGCTGACTCGGCTGGCTCGGTTGGCTCGGGTGATTTGGATCACATGGCTGATTTGGTTGACCGGGCTGACATACCGGCGGATTTTCATTTGCAGCAATTTCTTCTGGTATCCCAGCATCCGTTTCCAAAATCGTAAATATATCATACGCAGACAATTCCGCGAACGGCGCGTAACCTTCGGCTTTGATTTGCATGCGATCCGTAAAACTTACATCATCCGCAGTTTTTGGAAAAGAAGACGATTTTAAAAATCCCCCACAATACGCAACAATGGGTATAAATATACCCAAACCAACACCGACCAAAATATAATTTTTGCATCGCATAATCTAAAGTATATTTTACTAGAAAAATGATATTTTTCAAAATGGATATTTATTGTTTATTAGCTTTTATATTTTTTCAGCATCCAATAATATCCACCACTAATAAGTAAATTACTTGCAATCAACATTACAACCGCCAACCACACAGATGTCATATCTGCGACCACCCCGACCAGCACGTAAATAACCGCCGCCAATATTCCACCAAACAGTGAAACTATTGAACCCATTGTTGCGCGCTGTTTTGGCGACAATTCTTTTTGCAACAATGCGGAATCTGCCGTTGCCGCGGTGCCATAGAATATATTTACACACGACTGTATAAACGGTGTCGCAAAGTTATTTAATATAACCGCCGTCGCCTTGATTACCGTCATACCAATCGTAGATGCAACCAGAATTCGATAAAAACCAAATTTACGAAAATACGGTGCGACATGAAAACTGATCGCGCCACATGTTTGTTTTATTATGCGCGCCACATTAACCGCCCATGTTGGTATCAGCAGATTAAAATACGCACCTTCGAACCTGTGTCCTGCGAAACTGATACCATGGCTTAGCATTTGTATTGTTGATAACATACGCAATTTTTTGTTTTGCAAAAATGCCTTAATCGCGATTACAAAATGCTTCATAGATGTGCAATCTTCGCCATTATGATTTTTGGGTTCAACAAATCGCAAACAAATAAAGATAGGAATAATATCAATGATTACCGCACCCCACGCCAATGCAACCAATGAATAAAAATATGTAATGCATGCCGCTATCAATGCGCCGACCGCTAATCCGATTTGACCAAATGTTTTGCTGCGTGCATATAAAATATCGTATTTATCGGACTTACGTAATTCTTCCATCGTTTCATACATAAACGCGTCATCTGTTCCGGATGCAAATGCCTCGGCAATGCCCCACACTATTCCGCCAATAACCAGTAAATATTTACATACAAACGTTCCCGATAACGCAAACAATAACGATGCCAATAATTCAAACACCGCCGACATTATCATTGTTTTTCTGCGTCCCAACTTATCAGAAATAATGCCGGTTGGAACCTCTGCAACACTTTGCGAAATTGTTGAAATTGCGAATACACCCAACGCAAACGCATATGATCCGGTTATTTGCTGAAACAAAACAATCGCTAACACCGACAATGGCCACATTGACGCAAACAAATAATACAGTTTGAATAACAAAATGTTTCTGCGAATTTCCATGTCAATATGCTAAATCACATAGGAATAAAAAGCAATACATTTCCCCAAAAGTTCGGTTCGAATTTTTGACAGGGCCATCTGTGTAATTCACGAACAGATGAAATCAAAGAATTGTTGCGGTTTGGAAAAGAAATAAAAACATTTCTACAAATTCTGTGATATAACGAATTATGAATTTATGTTTTTATCAAAATCGTCTTTAAATTCTTTTATCGTTTTATATCTATTGTTTTTATTGTAAGCAGTTGCTTTTAGTAAGACATTATAAACATTTTTATTTAGTTCGAATTCTTCTAATTTATTGGGTATAAAACATCCCTTGTTATACCTTTCTTGTATGTTTGAAGTATTGCTAAACATATCAAATATAATTGCACCCAATGTAAATAATGATGTTTGTTCGTCTATTACTGCACCTAATTCGTTTTCTTCGGGGGCTTTTAATCTTTTGGTTCCAAAATAACCCGTTCCTAAATCATTTATCGTTGGCATTTTCCTAAATAAATCTATATCACAAAAAGTGACTTCATCATTCTCAAAATCGTAAATTATACTACTATCGTAAAAATCTACGGCAATATATCCAGCATCAATAAATGACTCAAAAAATGAAAATAATTTATCTGCAACCTTTAACCTTTTTTCTACTGGTAATGATTTAAATCTCATTAAAGGGGTTATTTCTTTGGTTTTTTCATATCTGTCAAAATTCCAATGGTCAAATAAACATTCACCTTCGGCATATTCATAGATTACAACATAAAATTCTTTATAATCAAAAGCAT
>JAFZTZ010000069.1 GCA_017618595.1 Alphaproteobacteria bacterium | reverse complement strand
ACTAACATCTAACGCATAATAGGCATATTCTTCGGAAAAAATCTCATTTGGTTCTAAATCATAGACCATAAATTTTTTGTCTGGGTTCGCCCACTTAAAAATATTTTTCTTTTTCATAGTGTCTATTATATCACAAATTAGCGATTAGTGTTCATACATTAACGCGGATGATCCATAGATGAAGAATTAACCGGCGCAGTCGGTGCATAAACAACGTCAAAATATTGTCTATCCTCTTGGTGTGTCTGCTGCAGCAACTCTTTTTCAATATTTTGTATCGTATCTATTAATTGTCTGAATGCATTTTTTAACTGTGCGGACTTTTCAATGCTATGATATTGACCACGCAGAATATCCAGCAGAAAGGACATCACATAACGGGTCGTTTTATCACCATAAATTTCATCGTTTTTATTCATTGATATTAATTTTGAATTTAATTCTTGTAACATCGTGGTTACCATTTCCGCATTGCCAACCAATAGTTTCGGATAATAATCATCTTTGCTGCTATCCATAAGGTCTTTATAAAATTTGATCAAATCAAAGTTAACAGAAAAATTATCAATTGATAAAACGCTGGCTGCGGCGCGAATCAAATCTTTTCCTGATCTGACGTCGGATTCAATATTTTCCAAACCATAAAACATCTCTTTCCATATAGTATTGTTATGTGGTGGCACAACTTGCATCAACTGGCACATTTGTTCATACGATGCGCCACGATTCAATATAGAATCCCAAATCAAAATCCGAATTTGATGTCGCATAGTATCTTTATCTGATTCATATAAAACAGACGACAAGTATGCGTCGTATAACTTTCCTAAAATTTCAATTTCTACATCTGTGGTTTTTGGAGATCTCTTTATTTCCGAATCCAACACAGAACGCCAAATATTCCATTTTGAACTATGGTTATTTTCCGATTTACGCATAATTTTTTCCCTTTCATAATGTCAGTTTATTGTACCATAATTCGGGCTACATTGCAATGCATGCACAATAAATTAAAACCGCCGGGGGATACCGGCGGTTTAAATTTATGGTCTACGTCACAGGATTGTTCGTTACACTCACCACACGTAAGGTTCACACTGCACTACATTTGTGTGAACCAACTATCGTGTCGAACCACGGTTCTCATCCTTAACACCAACAAAATAAATTAAAACCGCCGGGGGATACCGGCGGTTTAAATTTATGGTCGGAGTAACAGGATTCGAACCTACGACCTCTACGTCCCGAACGTAGCGCTCTACCAGGCTGAGCTATACTCCGATCACACACAACAAACAAACGTTCCGAGGAACAAGCCGATTATAGACCACCAATATACATTTGCAACTTTTTTTTAACTTTTTTTATTTTTTGCTTTATTTCTGCTTGTTTTTGGCGCAGAATGCGTAATCATTTGCAGATGAAAATACAAGACAAGAAAAGGCTCAAAATATGTTCGCAACCAGATTTTTACCAAAGGAAAATTTCACGGACTATGCAGACTATATTGCAAACGCACGACCGATTGTTCCGGAACATTTCAATTTTGCGTACGATGTTGTTGATGTAATCGCGCGCGAAACCCCGGACAAATTGGCGATTATCTGGGTTGGCGATTCGGGCGAAAAAATAAATTTCACATTTTCGGACCTGTCGCGTATGTCAAACGCGGCGGCGAATTTCTTGACTTCGCGCGGGTTAAAGAAAGGCGATACCGTTTTATTATTCTTGCGTCGTCGTTGGGAATATTGGATTTTGATGATGGCCATGCACAAGGTTGGTGTTATTCCAATTCCATCAACAAATCAATTAAAGGCCGAAGATATCAAATATCGTATTGATGCCGCAAAGACCAATGCGATTATCGCATTTGATGACGGTCATATTATAAATGAAATTAAAACCGCCATTGGCGATTCGAATATTCCACTAATTTCCAATGACGAAGTCGCAGAATCATTAAAAACTATGCCAGAAACATTGGAACGAGTTCCAAATGAAAACACCGACACAATGGTAATTTATTTCACATCTGGGACAACCGATATGCCAAAGATGGTTGCGCATAATTATGTGTATCCATTGGGTCATATAAATACTGCAATATTTTGGCAACGCCTGCGCGACGGCGATATTCATTTCACATTGTCGGAATCGGGTTGGGCAAAATGTTCATGGGGAAAAATGTACGGGCAATGGTTGGCGGGTGCAACAGTATTTGTATTTGATGTCGCCGGAATATTTACCGCACATGATTTGTGGCGTGTGATTTCGGAAAATCATGTGACATCGTTCTGCGCACCACCAACGGTTTACAAAATGTTAATTCACGCCGATGTATCAAAATATGATATTTCATCATTGGTCAAGGCCGATGTCGCCGGCGAAGCATTAAACCCCGAGGTATATGAACGTTTCCTTAATATGACCGGGATAAAATTACACGAAGGTTTTGGCCAAACAGAAACGACCATTCAATTATTCACAAACGAATGGATAGAACCAAAACCGGGCAGCATGGGTATGCCGGCGGCCGGATGGGATATAAAATTATTAGACGAAGGTGGCCGCCCGGTCGAAGACGGCAAGGTTGGCGAAATCTGTCTGTCATTGGAAAATGGTCGCCCGGTGGGACTGTTCCAGAAATATCATAACGATGAAAAATTAACCGAACAGGTTTTCCGCGACGGATACTATCACACCGGTGATGTGGCCTATCGCGATGCGGATGGTTATTATTGGTTTGTCGGCCGTAATGACGATTTGATTAAATCATCTGGGTACCGTGTTAGCCCGTTTGAAGTAGAAAGTGTATTGCTGGAACATCCGGCGGTTCGCGAAGTTGCGGTTACCGGCGTTCCTGATCCAACACGTGGCCAGGCGGTTAAGGCAACAATTGTTTTAAACAAATATTTCCAAGGCAACGATATTTTAATTCGCCAATTACAAGACCATGTGCGTAATCGCACGGCGACATACAAATATCCACGTATCATTGAATTTGTGGACAGTTTGCCAATGACGATATCGGGCAAGATTCGTCGCGCCCTAATACGTACACTGGACAGCGCGAAAAAATCTATTATCGAACCGGTTAAAAATACAATTGGTTTGGGTAAAGACGAAGAAAGCAAATAAGTTTATTTTTCATAATACGTGACATCTGGCGTTACGCACTTGGTCGCGGCGGCATGTGAAAGTCCACCAATAATCTGCTTTCCCTTGGTGAATACGCACAATATATCATTTTGATTATTAAAATATCCACCACCAGAATTACCGCCCCACGTTTGACATAAATCGTCATCACGCCCAAGGTATTTGCATTTGGAAACCTTTAATGCATAACCAGACGAAAAAGTATCGTTTATATAACCAGAATCTTTAATATATTCTGTTATTAGAAAATCGTTCAAAGGATCATGTTCCATATCCACCCCACCATCCGTTAACATGCCGGTTTGGTTATAATCAGTTTTATAACTAAAATCATCTTTCTTTTCTGGGATACTAAGGTTATTTTCGGTTAAATAATCAATATACCGTTGTCTAAATGCTTCTATTTCGGTATCACTCATAATTTTAAGGGTTCCATATCCAATAACAGATACACTTACCCCCGAATACAACCCACCAGAAAATGATGCATAAACAGAATCAAGATTCTCTTGCATATACGTCGCGTAATATACAGGTGGCAATTGATATACCGCCCAATCCCCATCGTCGT
>JAFZTZ010000068.1 GCA_017618595.1 Alphaproteobacteria bacterium | reverse complement strand
TATTAGGATCTTGGTGTTGCAAATAATCACGCACCCAATTTCGCATATCATCGGTCAAGGTATCATTCCGCACCCATTCAAAGAAGCGCTCGCGCACGTCCGCTGGCATGGAATTAAAATGCAGTTGCTTAAAATATTTCTTTAAAAATTTATCCATACCTGACTCCTTTGGTTACCCCACACATATTGTATTATAGTACAAAAATCACGAAATTACAAGGGGCAGCGCACGATTTTTGGCAATTTTTGAACCAACGGATATTGTTCCCGTGGCAACGCACAAAAAAAATAATGTTGCCAATAATTTTTCTTGATTTTTTATAAAAGTATGTCATAATTTGCGGCGAACTGCTGGAAAAAACAGAAGTTTTGGGGCTATAGCTCAGTTGGTAGAGCAAATGACTTTTAATCATTGGGTCCAGGGTTCGAGTCCCTGTGGCCCCACCAAAATAAAAACCGCTTTCGCGGTTTTATTTTTTTGCATCATTTTTTTTCGTCTTGAATTGAATATCACGCAGTTTTTTATATTCACCGTTCAATGCGACCAATTCGGCATCGGTACCCTGCTCTACAATATGGCCATTTTTGATAACGCATATAATATCCGCGTCCAAAATCGTGGACAAACGGTGTGCGATAACAAATGTCGTACGACCACGCATCAAATCTTTCAACGCTGCCTGAATTAACTTCTCGCTTTCGGTATCCAGCGCCGATGTCGCTTCGTCCAACAACAATATTGGGGCATCTTTTAATATTGCACGTGCAATCGCAATGCGTTGCTTTTGTCCACCTGATAGTAACGAACCACCTTCGCCAACACATGATTCATACCCATCAGGGAAAGACATTATAAAATCGTGTGCATTTGCCGCACGTGCCGCCGCGATAACTTCTTCATGTGTTGCATTTGGCGCGCCATATTTAATATTCGCCTCTATGGTATCATTGAACAAGAACACATCTTGGGATACTTCGGAAATATTTTGACGCAAAGATGCCAATGTATATTTTCGTATATCGCGACCATTTATCGCGATTAAACCCTTTTGTGGTTCATAAAACCGTTCGATCAGGTTGAACATTGTCGTTTTACCACCACCACTTGGGCCAACCAGCGCACAAACCTTGCCTGCCGGCACATGCAGACTTATATCATGTAATACCTGCTCTTCGGGGACATATGAAAAATCCACATCTTTGAAATCAACAGACGGCCGAACCGCACGCAATTTTGTCGCGCCACGGGTATCTTGGATGGCGGGTTTAGTATCCAAGAAATCGAACAATATTTCTGCCGCTAGCAATCCGTGCTGAACCGTGTCGCCAACGCCGGTAATAGATTTTGCCGGTTTATACGCCGCGGTCAATGCCAACAAGAACGCCGTAAAATCACCGGTTGTAATTGCACCACTAACGATGAAATGCCCCCCCAAAATAAGCGCCAAACATAATCCAACCGATATCATCAATTCCAACAACGGCGACTGCAGCCCGGATGCCTGGGTGCTTTTGTATGAATTTACCATTGAACTATTCAACACATGTTCAAAACGCCTTGTTTCGGCATCTTCGTTTGCAAATGCCTGAATTGTCTTAAGCCCGTGCATCGTTTGATTCAAATGCTGGGACACTTCATTTGCGATACCAAACGATTTACGCGACAATTTACGACGACGACGCAGAATTACCAGCATCGGAACAATTATCGCCGGCACCAAAAACAACAATATTGCGCACATTTGCGGTGCATAATACACCATCAACCCCAATGTAATTACCAATGTCGCAACCTGCTGAATTGTTTTCACCACGGTGTTCGTCACTAGGTTCAAAACCGCACCCGCCTGGACACTAAAATAGTTAAGATGTCTTCCAATACCGCCCGCATAAAATCCCGATAAATCGGTGTGAACGACATGCGAATAAATGCGCTTCTGTAAATGCGCACTGGCGGTAAGTCCCGCCTTAGCCATCAACAGCGCACGCGCGTATCCAAATGCGCCCTTGGCCGCAAATGCCGCAATTATCAGCAACCCGACTATGTACATGGTTTCCATGCTTTTTTCGATAAACGCCTGGTCAACAACACGTTGAACCAAGGTGATGCTATAACCTTCGGCACCGGCGGCACAGATTGTTGCCACAACCCCAGCCAGCAACCATTTCCATTGTGGTTTACCAACCTCGCGCCAGATGCGTCCGTATAATGACCATTTAATGCGACCGTTTGACTTGTCGCCCTTTATAAAATTTTTTATTTTTTCTATTATATTTGCCATAGTAACCATATTATAGATACTAAGCTGCGTACTGTAAAGTGATTATTTTACCCTTGATTCATAGTGATAAAACCACTATAATCCGCGCGTGGACCGCAATCACAGATTCACTACAAATAAAGTGCTGACTTTATTCGTAATGGAATCATCGTGATTGCGGAAATGTTAAACTATTAAAAAAGGATATTATGAATGGTTAAATTACATAAACATACTGAACCAGAACCGGTTCCAGAAGATGAATTTGACGAAGATTTGTCTGTACATGTTGGCACAGAAGATTCAAATCATATCGAACCAGAATCAGACGATAACGATGATAAAGTTTATTTTATGGCGCTTGGCGGATTGGAACATGTCGGGCAAAATATGTACCTTTATAAATACAAGGGAAAATTTATTGTCGTTGATTGCGGTATGGGATTTCTGGAAGAAGAAATCGGTGCCGGCGATGTTCAATACTGCGACACAAAGTGGTTAGAAAAACGCAAGAAAGATGTTATCGCATTTGTTGTAACACATGGACACGAAGATCATATTGGTGCGCTTAAATATATCTGGCCAAAGTTTAAAAAACCAATTTATTGCACACGTTTTCCGGCAGAAATTCTGCGCAGAACTTTCCGTGGCATTGAAATGGATTTTGATCCCAAAAAGGATATCATCGAATTTGATGCAAATGGTGCAACATTAAAACTTGATCCGTTCACCGTGGAAACTTTCCATGTCAGTCATTCTGTCCCCGAAGCCCAAATGTTAATCATCAAAACGGGTGCCGGAAAAATTTTACATACTGGCGATTGGACATTCAATGATGATAACCCAATTGAACCAGAGACCGATTACGCACGTCTGCGTGAAATTGGTTCCGATCCAAAGTTAATTGCATGTGTGTGTGATTCAACATCTGTATCACGTCAAACCGTCCAGACCACAGAAATTCAGGTTCGTGATACATTGACGCAAATTATGCGTGATGCCCCAGGTCGTGTTTTTGTTACCGGATATTCACGCAGTTTGGCACGTATAAAAATGTTCGCAGATGCCGCACATGAATCTGGGCGTATGGCCGCAATCAAGGAACGCAGTAATCCAAACCCGGTTCCATATGTTGGATTACCAGAATTCCGTGAAATTGGAATAGATTTCAAATATTTGAATGAAAATGATGTCTATGAATATTCTGAAATCAAAGACCTGCCCGCCGAAAAACAGGCGATTTTCCTGACTGGGTCCCAGGGCGAAAAATTCGCAATGTTAACTCGTCTGTGTCGTGGCCAGGTTAAAGAAATGAAACTGATGCCAACCGATACAGTCGTGTTTAGTGCGATTATTATTCCGGGACGCGAACAAGATGTTTCGTTCTTGTATAACAAACTTGCAAAAATGGGTATTCATACTCACACCATTTACGATACCGACCATGTTCACGCAAGTGGCCATGCCGGTCGTCCAGAAATGGAACGTTTTTATGATATGGTTCACCCCCAGGTTTCAATTCCAATGCATGGTGATTATATAAATGAAATGCTGAATGGGAAAATGGCGATGGAACGTGGTGGTGCAAAGCATATGATGCTGGTTCGTAACGGCGAAATGATCGCACTTGCCGATGGGGCCGAACCATATGTTTGTGAAACTATTGATACCGGTTTTGTCGTCATGGAAGGTGAAACCGAACGTAGCGCCAACGACCAGGTTTACAAGAACCGTAAAAAAATCGCATCCAATGGCGCAATCTTTGTAACATTGCCGGTGGATAAACGCGGTTATTTAAAAGGTACCCCAGAGGTTTCCAGCGCGGGCATATTTGAATCTGATGCCACCGGATTTATGAAGCGTCAAATTCAAATTGAAATTACCAAGGCCATAGACGCATTATCCAAGGCCGAACGCAAATCCCAAGACAACCTTGTTCACACGGTTCAAACCGCTGCGAATAAAGTTGTTCGGGCATCATTGGGTGCGGATAAAAAACCGCAATATAGTGTACATTTCGTTCAAAAATAAGCACTAGATTCTGTATAATACGCATCATGATTTTTGTCGTGATGCGTATTTTTTTGAAAATAATTCTTTACAATAAAAGGTTATTTTTATACAATATAACCGTAAAACAAAAAAAGGAAGGAAAATGCCAAGAAAACCCACAAAAACCACTAAAAAAACAGTAAAAAGATCTGCACCAGTTGCAAAACAGGCAGAGATGCATGAATGCCAATGTGGTGGCGCATGCCAATGCGGTTGCCATCATGGTAAATTCAAAAGATTCATTGTACTTTTGATTGTGTTCTTGCTTGGTTTCGCACTTGCGAAATTTGTATGCAACCCAATACAACAGCGTCGTGCACAGCGTCGCGCGATGGAAATGCATCCAGTATTCACAAATGGATGTTTGGATATGGCATCTATCAAATGCCCAAAGATGCTTGAAACATTGCAAACCGCCGAAGCGAATGCAGACGGTTGTGTTACGGTTTCTGAATTCAAAGAAATCAAAGATGCAATGCATGAAGAAATGCGTAAGCATCACCATCATGGCGCACCAAAGCCGATGGATGCAGAATAATGTTTTAAATTATTCATAGAAAACAACCGCCAAATCGGCGGTTGTTTTTTATTTAGAAATTTCATTTTGTTGCCAAAACCGATTCCAATATGTTGTATCTATTTCAATCGGTTTCTTGGTTGCTGGCTTAACGGTACGTCTGCTTTTGACTACCGCATTAGAAACGCTTTTTACCGCGCCATAACCGAATCCGATGACACCAAGTCCAAACGTAACGATTACAGACAACAGTATAAATCTATCATGCCATCTTTTCGAATTATTGCGTTTTGAATCTTCTTTTTTCTGCTTATCCATATTCAACCTTTTTTTTCATTCTAACACAGTTTTTTCACATAACAATCTTTATTTTTGTTGATTTTTAGGGTCAAAAACTCGTATCAACATATCAAACATATATTCATATTGTTCGTCCACCGATGGCGCATATTTTGCCATTTCATGTTGTGCCACGTTTGCAATTGCATCCCCGGCCCCAGATGGCAATTCCGCCGTAATTTGTCGCATAACCATCATAACCATTTCACGCATGGTCGCACGTGTTTCTGGTTGCGTTAACGTAATTTTTGGTATTTTCCAAGACCACCCGTTCCATTTGACACACAGGTTATAAAATGCCTTCATAAAATCTATGTTTGATTTTTCATACTTTTTGGCGATATCACGAATTGCATCTGCATTGTCGGCAAAGAATTTATAAACCTGGGTGGCATATTTTACATATTGCAACTTAACCTTTGGCTTTATCGTATTGCCATCTTGGCGTGATACGATTGCATCACCCTGCTCTGTTGCGCGCAAGAGTCCTTTGATATCCACACCATTTGGTTTTACATATCGCTTTAATAGGTCCAATGTTTTATCATCTGATTTCCCACCAAGTTTAAACCACACCGCAAATTCAATTGCGGCAAGATAATATTTACCATTCTTGGCGGCACATGCATCCATAATTTCTTGGATGTGTGATGTTACAAATCCCGGGTTGTTAAACTTATCTTTGACCGCAACACGACCAATCAACGCAGTTGAATATGTTTTCATATCGCTATCAAATTCGGAAATATCACGTTGCTGTTGTTCGGCAGTAAATCCCCACTTTTTTGCAAGCGGCCCCAATTCACGAAAGAATTTACGCACATTGAATATATTATTTGCACCAATTGAATTTTCAAATATTGTCATCATTGGTTCACCGGTTTCCCACCCCGGATTATGCGCGAAAATTGCGCAAGCATATTCAACGAGATTTGCCGGTATAGCACCCTGCCCGTTATAAAAGAACATAAAAGTCTGCACCATGCCATCCGGCATACCCGCACTTTCAAATCTTTTTCTTGCGGTTGCTGCATCAATATATTTCATAAAAACAGACCCTATTTAAAACTAACCTTGGGTGCGGTGCGTTCCGCTTCGTCAATTTCAACCAGCTGTTCAGGTGTAAAATTAAACATCCGCGCAACCATATTGCTTGGGAATTGTTCTATCTGGGTATTTAACCCCATTACAACCGTATTATAAAATTGACGTGCAGATTGAATCTTGGTTTCTGTATCAGTCAATTCGCGTTGCAATTCCAAAAAGTTTTCGTTTGCACGCAATGCTGGGTATGCTTCGCCAAGTGCGAACAATTTATTCAACGCACCGGTTAATCCGTTTTCTGCCGCCGATTTATCAAGCGCACCATTGGCCGCCATTGCCGCATTACGTGCCGCGATAACCGCCGACAAAGTATCTTTTTCGTGTGCCGCCGCACCACGTACTGTTTCAACCAAATTAGGAATTAAATCATAACGACGTTTCAGTTGTGTATCTATGGTCGCCCATGCTTCGCGCACCTGATTTCTGCGCGATACCAAACCATTATAAACCGCGATAAAGTACAATATTAATGCACCGATAACACCAATTGCTGTCCACATTTAAACACCTCTTGTTTTGTTCCTTGTCATTGTATATAAAAATAGATTAAATTTCAACTTATATTAAAAAATCCCGCGGTTGCGGGACTTTTTTATTTTTTCCAAAATGCGAATCCAGAACGCTTTTCTTTATGTTCTTCACGATTTTTGCGTTCTTCGCGGGCGCGTCTGCGTTCGGCGCGACGTTCCTGGAATCTCTTGGCGGATTCTTCATCGCGTTGAATTAATTTTATTGTCGTCACAGACAGTTTGCCATTACGAACCTCTTCTTCAAATTCAACGATATCCCCTTCGTTCAAGAAGCGTAAGTCGGCATTTTTCAATGAACTGGAATGAACAAATACATCATCAGTGTTGCCGTCTGCATTTGGTGTATCAGGTGCAATAAACCCAAAACACTTTTTACCGTTGTACCATTTTACTTTACCTTGGCGCATCTTTTTTTCCTTTGCTACCTTGTTGATGATTGGGCCATGTTTGACCAAATCTATTTCGATTGTGTCATAATAGAAATGTAAAATCAAGAAAATAACAACAACGAACTTTTAGATTCTTTTCTTGGGTATTACGCATTATTTATTGGCGTTATAGTACCGATAAACTTCGTTCATTACAAAGTTAAACAACCGCACCGACAATGTATCACCTGCAAGGTTCATACCCGTGCGTGCACGTGGCATCGCCGAACATAAAATAAAGCGTGTCATAAATCTGAATATTGCAATCTCTTGGGCCATATCCAATTTAGACGAAGAATGTGTTATATGAAAAATTTCATTTTTGACCGCCGCGTCCAATTTTGTAAATATCTTTTCCAACATACTTTGCGGATAGTATAATTTACTTTCTTTTGGGAAACCTTCGAACAATGACAAATCACCACCGCGACTGTACAGAATATTCCACCCAACACGATCAAACAAGTCATCCAAACAGCGACAAATAACCATATTATATTGCATAATCCCGTTTTCCATCAGTTCCGCCGCATCTTGTTCGATTTTCAAATTTGTTGCATCCGGTCGTTCGCGCAATGTCGCATAATAATCGTGCGTTTTGCGTTCAAATTCAAAGAACGTACGAACCTGGCATATAATTTCCATAGGGATTACATTATCGGCGGTTCCAATATTTACGATTATTTTTGAATCACGATAATTACGCGGGTTATCTATATCATAGAATTTATCACGCACCGAAATAATGCGTTCTGGCATAACATCGCGCATACGTTCAATAAAGGTTCGCGCCTGGGGGATTAAATCAAACAGGCACTTTACGCGCCACACATCATTCAGGTATTTATGCGGTTTCTTGATTTTATCCAATTCACGAACAATCTGAACAACCAATTTATCATCGCTTGGGCCTAATACCGACAAAATCGCTTCGGCCGCGTCTGTAATATATTTTGATGAAAACCGTGCGCGAATTTTATTTTCCAGTTCAAATAAATCTTGGCCGCTGTTCGCGTCAATCATTATGCGTTTAACCGCGGCGATTACATCTTCGGTAAAGAAACGATAATATTTCCCGGTAACCTTGTCTAATGCGCGTTCTACTTTCTTTTGCGCGCCGACAATAACCGTTACAATAGATGAAACCGACAAGTCAATTTTGTGCGCCGCCCCGGTTGTAAAAAACTGGTTCCGCATTGGATCCGCATCCAACCGATGATTTACCAAATACGACGACAGCGGATTTATATCGATGATTTTTATTGGTTTGTTTACCGGCAAATCGGTTTCAGAATCATATTCCATAACCGCCGTTTTTGGGGCGCCAAAACATTTACCCAAAATATGAAAAACCTCGCGATAGCATGACATACCATCGGCATATACGCATTTCAAATATGTCGCGGCTTCGTCATTTATTTGGCCTGATGCCAATATCTTATCAATGTACGCAAGGTTGTGCCTATCATGATCGGCGGTAAGTATATCAACTTCTGGTACTTTGACACTTGGCATAACATAATCCTCTGGTTTACTTCATAATTGGGAACAACACGACATCACGCGCAGTTGGTTGATCAAATACAATCATCGCAAGACGATCTATACCCATACCAACACCGGAAATCGGTGGGAACCCGTGTTCCATCGCACGAACAAAGTCGTTATCTGGGTTAAATGCTTCTTCTTCGCCATTTGCAATATCACGCGCCTGTTGTTCAAACGCGGCAAGTTGTTGAATTGGGTTCACCAATTCAGAATAACCCTTGCATAATTCGCCACCGGCAACCAGCAATTGATACATATCCAAACAACGATCTTCGTTATCATTGTGACGTGCCAATGGTACCATATAGGTTGGATAGTTGTATAGGAATGTCGGCTGAACAATCAAATTGCGAATTTTGCGCTTATATACATAATCGACCAAGGTTGGAATAGATTTCAAATCTTCCAATTCAGACATTGGGAACATACCTTCGTCCACCAATTTCTGACGCAGGACATCAACATCGTCAAATTCCAAAATGTTGCATCCAAACAGTTCGTTCATACGCGCCGTATAGTCGATCATTTCATATTTGCTAAAGTCTAACTTGGTCCCCTGATATTCAATCTGCAATGTACCACGTGCCTTTTGAATCAGTTCTTGAACCATTTCCCATGTGAATTGAATGTTGCGCTTGTAATCCCAATATGCCGCATACCATTCGATCATGGTAAATTCTTGCAGGTGCATTGCATCCATACCTTCGTTGCGGAAATCTTTTGCGACTTCGTACACGCGGTCAAATCCGGCCCCAATTGCTTCCTTTAAGAACAATTCTGGTGAAATACGTAATTGGAAATCCGCGTTCAATGCATTGTGATGTGTTGTAAATGGTTTCGCCGCCGCACCCGACGCAATATTCTGCATAATTGGTGTTTCAATTTCCAAGAATCCGTTTCTGTTCATATAGTCACGCAAATTCTGTGTCATTTTGAAACGTCCCAATAACGCGGTACGCGATTCAGGATTGGAAATAATATCCAAATAGCGTTGACGATAACGTGTTTCCATATCGGTCAGGCCATGGAACTTTTCTGGTAACGGGCGCAGCGCCTTGGCCAATATATCATACTTTGCCACGCGAACTGTTAATTCGCCCGCGGTTGTGTGATACAATTCCCCGGTAATACCGATAAAGTCGCCCAAATCGACATTGGCCTTCATAAACTTATAGTTTTCTTCGCCCAATTCTTCACGCGACATAGAAAACTGAATTTCGCCATTTATATCATAAATGCGTCCAAACATCAGTTTGCCCAACCAACGCAATGCGGTCACACGCCCACACAGACGCACCGCCGTTCCATCGGCCAATTCGCGTGATTCCGCAATGGTATGTGTGCGATCAAATTTGTCTTTCCCTACAACCCCATCACGCGCGCGAATATTTTCTGCCTTTTGCAGACGTGCCGTTAATTCGTTTGTGGACATAGATGTATTTTCTGACAT
>JAFZTZ010000067.1 GCA_017618595.1 Alphaproteobacteria bacterium | reverse complement strand
AAGGCCCTGTTGACCCATTCTTGTACCGCCGCGTTGGAAATGTCGGCGATGTTGCTAGATTTAAAACCAGGGGATGAGGTTATTATGCCGTCATATACATTTGTGTCAACGGCTTCGGCATTTGTGTTGCGGGGCGCGGTTCCGGTGTTTATAGATATTCGTCCAGATACATGCAATATTGATGAAAAATTGATTGAATCTGCGATTACGGATAAAACGCGGGCAATCGTTTGTGTTCACTATGCGGGTGTGGCATGTGAAATGGATACGATAATGGCAATCGCAAAGAAACATAATTTGCCGGTGGTTGAAGATGCCGCCCAGGCGTTTGGCAGTTTTTACAAGGGCAGGCCATGTGGCACAATCGGTGATATGGGATGTTATTCTTTCCATGAAACCAAAAATGTAATTTGTGGCGAAGGCGGCGCGTTGATAATCAACAACGATAAATACATAGAACGTGCAGAAATCATTCGTGAAAAGGGAACAAATCGTACAAAGTTCTTTCGCGGTGAAATAGATAAATATACCTGGGTTGATATCGGGTCGTCTTATTTGCCGTCTGATATGGTTGCGGCGTTTTTATATTCGCAATTGGAAAATATGGACAAGATAAATAACAAAAGGTTGCAACTGTGGGATAAATATAATGCATTTTTCAAAGCGTATGATGGGGTGATAACAAGGCCGGTAGTGCCAGATTCTTGTAAACATAATGCACATATGTATTACATCAGGTTCAAAGATTTAAGCCTAAGGACAAAGTTTATTCAGCATATGAAGCAAAATGAAATTGGAACGGTATTTCATTACATACCGTTGCACAGTTCACCGGCTGGTCAGAAATTCTGTAAAACATGTGGCGAATTAAATAATACCAATATGGTGTCTGATACTTTGGTGCGGTTGCCAATGTTTTATGAATTGCAAGACGATCAGCTAGATTTGATTACCGCGTGTGCAAAAAAGTTTTTATGTGAAATGGAGAAGTAAAAAATATATCATAACCAGCATTTAATGCTGGTTATGAATATTTATCTGTTATGCGGCAATTCCCATAACAACCCAGTCCCCCGCCATAAGCGCCGAAGATTTGTACCAATTCATCGTCGTTGTTGTTTTTACCGCGACACGGAAGTAGTTGTTGGCCCCATTGTTTTCTGTATTTGATACACATGCGTATGTGTTGGTAGCCATCGTAACGACCAAGTTTATTGTACCGCTGGTTCCGGTGTTATATGGAATCGAACCACCTTGTTCGACCCATCCGCTTTTATATTTGCGATACCATGTGTAATCATTTTCGGCGGTTGGCAATTGTGATTCAACCACGTAATCATATCCATTTAATGTATTTATAGATGTTGTATGTCCATCCACGGTCGTATTCAAATCTGTTAAATCGTCCGCGGTTAGAAATTCGTCCAGACGATCGCGAATGCCGGATAATTCTGACAATAAATCTGCAACGGTTGGGATGTTTGCCAATGATATTACATTGGTTAATGTTTCGCTTTGTTCTTTTAATATTTCCATACATTGATTCAAATCTTGATTTAATTGGTATGATTGTGGTTGCAATGTTGGTTGGTAATCTATGTGTCGCGTTAATTCGACCACGCGCCAGATTTTAATAGTTGTGCCACTTGCGGGGGCGCTGGTAAATGTTAGTGTGCCACCGGTGTATTGAATATCTGCGTCATCGGGGGTTGCGTTTGGGGTAACCGTAAAATCAGTCACTTCTACATTATTGATGCTGACATGAATATCGTTTACACCAAAAAATGAAAAAGTAAAATTAAAAGCGGTGGTTTCGCCATCGCCTGTAAATGTTTGTGTGTTTGCCATAATTTGTCCTTTCTTTGTTTAATATTAAATAAAAAAAGTCCGAACGGATGTTCGGACAAAATAAAAAACGGCGACATAATATGCCACCATCTATGCGCAATATTATACCAAAAAACGCCTGAAAAGTCAATAGGTTTTACCGGGGCAAATGGGATGGATATAAGGTTTAAATTTGACAAATAAATTTTTTATGATAATATTTTTAGGTAGTTAAAAGGAATAATGAAATGGTACGTAAACATTTAAAAAAGATGACAAAAAGTTATACCAACCAGTATAATCATGATATGCGCAAACGTGGTTTGCTGCATGCGCTGGTGGTGGTATCGTGTGGTGTTGGTTTTGGTATTATCGTTGCGTTGATAGCGCCGGAAACAGAAATTCATGAACCAGAAGGCAAAAATTTCGTGCAAAAAATGGTCAATAATCCAAGTGCGCGTGCCCCGGTTAATGCCGGAATTGTGTTCGCAATATTGGCATATCTGTTTGCAGAATTAGAATTAGTTGGTATAAGATATGAATCAAAAAACTTTGTGTTAAGAATGGCAAGACATTATATACCAAATTCACGCAATGTTAGCGAAGATGTCTTGTATGATATTGCAGATTTGATAATTGGTAATATGACCAAAGAAGAACGTGCCAAAATAAATAATATTGGTATGCTGTTGGATGCCAAATTAAACAAAATCAGTATCACGGACAAAGTTGCCCAGGCCAACGCAATATGTTGGGCCAAGGATGAAATGTCCAAGGTAATAGATTCTGTATTTGTTCGCTGTCCAGTATTAGATGCATTGGTTTTAGATATGTTAAGTGGAAAAGTAAAATATAATAAATTTATGGCAAATACAAATTACCAAGAAAAGAAATATCAGAAATAAAAAATCCGCCAAACTGGCGGATTTTTTTAAAGCTCTGTTTTGATTATTTATCCAATGCTTCCATAATCTGAGCATATGGAACTGCGCCTGGGAATGCCTGGTCGCCGATAATCAAGAACGGTGTGCCGCTGATGTCAAATTGTTGGGCAAGGTCACGAACGTTTTTGATTTCACGTGCAACAACTGGTCCTTTCATATCACGTTCCAATTGTGCGGTGTCCAAACCAACTTCGGCCGCCATCGCCAAAACGTTCTTTTGAACTTTGGCACCCAGTTTAGAAGGATCTTTACGATCTTCGGCACTGTAATATTCTTTTTCCATCAATTTCTTATCCAACGCTGCTGCTTTGTCATTGCCTTGCAATTTAGCTGCGATAACCGCTTTTGCTGGGGCATCAGACAAATCGCCATGGATCGAGAAGTTCTTTAATACAATGCGAACGTCATCACGATCCGCCATCACACGTGCCAATTCAGCATGGACACGGCGGCAGTATGGGCAAGAATAATCAGACCACAAAAAGATTGTCTTTTTGGCGTCTTCTTTACCCCAAATTGGAGCGTCTGCAATCATTTCACCCATGTTTGATTTAACATATGAACGAATTGCTTTGCTCTTTTCGGCCTGTTGCTGTTCCTGCATTGCAGAAACCATTTCTTGCAAGATGGCCGGGTTTGTACGTGTCAAATATGTCTTTGTGACGACACGGGATGTGCATGCCGCAATCAAAATGATAGCAACCAATTTGATAACAGTTGATGCGACAGATGTTGGCGCCTTACCATTCGTGGCAGTGAAACCACCGACCAAGAACAGTGCAATGCCGATAATCAGAACGACTATTGTCCAAAACATGATTTTCTCCTTTGCTTGTTGAACGGTGTTATCTTAGCAGAAAAAAAATTGAATTTGCAACAAAAAATGTTAATTTTTTTTATTATTCAATAAAATTCGCGAATTTGGTATATTGGCACCCTGGGTCGAACAAATTTTTCCAAGAAATTTCAATGTCGTATCCAATGTAACCGGCATTTTATACAGCACCGATAAATATGGCGCCGCGCAAGAATCACAAACTGCGCGTGCGGTTTTTGGCGATATGTAATTCAGGTCTGTTGTTTTTCCGCAGCCCGAACAATGTGTTAAATCTAATGCGTATCCAAGTTCGCCCAGCAAACAAATTTCCCAATTAACATATTCATTGGTTGCGTTTGATGTATGGGGCAGGGCGCATAACAGTTCAACCGTTTTGTCATATAAATTTATATATGGTTCGCGTTCGGGCAACATTGTGCAAATTAAATCGAACGCAGAATTCATAAATGAAAGTTTTTGTGCATCCATCATGATTGGTGCGGCAAGGTTTCTTTCACTTTCCCAATGAAAAACACCCAACGCGGAATCAAGACGCGCATTCCATGTGGCCGAACCAATTTGCCCAACCAGTGCTTTGTTTTTTGATGTAATTGCGCCACGTAACATTCCGGTTAGCAATCCACATTCGCGTGTGAATATATGTGCAATGGCGTTCTTTTCATCAAACGGCCGCATTGCAATTAAAATTCCGGGTGATTCCAATTTCATAAGGAATATTATATAAACTTTGCATATATCGTGGCAAGTGAATAGTGGACAATAAAAACGGTCGCATTTCTGCAACCGTTTTCACTAACAACTTACACTAACTTACATCATTCCTGGCATGCCGCCCGGCATTTGTGGGGTGGATGATTTTTCTTCGGGAATTTCCGACATTACCGCGCCGGTTGTTAATAACACGCCCGCGGTGGATGCCGCCGCCATAATCGCGGTCTTAACAACTTTGGCCGGGTCAATAATTCCCGCCTTCATCATATCAACATATTCGTCGGTTTGTGCGTTGTATCCGAAATTGTAATCTTTGGATTCCGATACTTTACCAACGACAATCTCGCCTGATACGCCCGCGTTTTCGGCAATTTGCGCGCATGGCGCGATAATTGCACGGCGGACGATGTCGATACCAACATTTTGATCGGTGTTTGCACCTTTGACCTTGTCCAATGCAGATGCCGCGCGAACCAATGCGATACCGCCACCCGCGACAATACCGTCCGCAATCGCGGCGCGTGTTGCCGCCAATGCGTCATCAACGCGGTCTTTCTTTTCTTTGACTTCGACTTCGGTCATGCCGCCAACCTTAATAACCGCGACACCGCCGACCAGTTTGGCAAGGCGTTCCGCCAATTTTTCGCGGTCATAATCGCTGGTGCTGGTCTTTATTTGTTTGCGGATTTCATCGGCACGGTTTGCAATTGCGCCCTTGTCGCCCGCGCCACCAACAATAAGTGTTGAAGATTTATCAACAACCACGCGTTTTGCCGAACCCAAAACCGCCGGTGTTATATTATCAAATGTCATACCCATATCGTCGGATATAACCGTTGCACCGGTGACTATTGCGATATCTTGCAACATTGCCTTGCGGCGATCACCGAAACCGGGGGCCTTGACCGCACAAACTTTCAGACCGCCACGCAGACGGTTCAACACCAATGTCGCCAATGCTTCGGATTCGACATCTTCGGCAATAATCAATAATTGACGACCTTGCTGGGCGATTGGTTCCAAAATAGGCAACAATGCCTGGAGCCCCGTGATTTT
>JAFZTZ010000066.1 GCA_017618595.1 Alphaproteobacteria bacterium | reverse complement strand
ATATCCGCACATGGTTTGTCCAAAACCGGTGCTATTTTACACAATATTGTTTTTTTTTCAATAAATTTGTGATAAAATGTATTCGATATATAGGATGGAGAGAAGAATGCAAAATAAATTTTATTCTTTGATTTTAAAATTTGCTGTGGTCGCATTTTTGCCGGAAATGCTGTATGCCGCCGGGACATATTACAACGGAAATTACACGTCCCCACAACGAAATAACTATAATTACAATATGAATGGATATGGTGCCCGTCCGCAACAAAATGCGGCATATAACAATGGCGCGTATAACACAACAAATACGACATATTCACGTGATACAACATACAGTCGTACCCGTACAGGTGTTATGCCAAACAGCAATGTTTATGTTGGTGGAAATTATCAAAATTACACACGTGTGACGGAATCTAATCCGCAACAACAAACCCGCCAGGTAAGAAAAAGTGGCCAAAGCGAAGGGTTATCGCTGGGGGCGACGTTGACGCATGAATTTGCAAGTTGGAATTTCAGTATGAATAGTGCCGGTAGTGAATTGCACTATGACAACATCAGATGGAATGTATTGGATGCAATTGCAAAATATGATTTTGGTACCGGAAATACGCCAATGCGTATAGAAGCCGGATTAAAATACGGTATTCAATTTGGTAATTCAACAATGGTCGATGATGATATTACAAACGGCGGATATCTTGTCACAGAATGGTATGATCATGACGATTTGAACCATAATGGTGTTGTTGATTCTGGTGAACCATTGGAATATTTGGGCCCCCAGGTCGGACATTCTTTGTCCATCGGTGACAGTAGTGGTGGCGATATGTTCGGTTTCCATGCGGGATTTGGGTTGCCGGGGATGTTTAACATTGGTTCGGCACGTGTGACACCATCAGTTGGGTTTCGCTATTTCAAACATAAATTGGAAACGAAAAAAGACCACGGTTTAACGGTTGATACGGGAACGTGTACAGCGGTTAGTGGTAGTGACGAAATTCAATGTGATCCGTTGGTTATCGCGGTTAATTATACAGGTACCGAATTAGTTGGCGGGCATGTTTTGTGGGATGCCGAAAAGATATTTAACGAAGATGGCGAATGGACAGGTTATTGGGTTTTGGGTTCTAATGAAAATGCTGTAACGGTTGATGGAACATATATGTTCTATTTGCCGAGCATCAGCCATTCGTATGAAACGACATGGATGGGGCCATATTTGGCGTTGGATTTGGAATATGAAATCAATGCAAACAACGCGTTTAATGCGCGATTTGAATTGGGTTTACCAATGTACACATCAACGGGTGATCAACCATATCGTTCTGATTGGGAACACCCCAAGAGTGTAGAAGACAAGGGCGGTTTTGGCGATGCGTGGCATATTGGGTTGCTGGCAAATTATATGACCGCGTTGTCTGATGCGGTGGCGTTGTCAATTGGTGTCACATTTGATTACTACACATTATCAGGTGGCGAAGCGAATACATATTTGAACAGCAGTTATTATACATCCAGATATAATGCGTTGTTGAATTATTATCAAAATACCCTTGGACTTACGGAATATGATATGCTAAATGGTTATGAAGCGGGTGGTGTAACATATGGACCAAACGCCGAAGCCGTTAACATAAAACAATTAGAATCAGATTGTTCGGGTTGGGTTTGCAAGACAGATAACGAAATAGATTCTATCTATAAATCTATGGGTTTGCGTGTCGGTATCCAGGCAAGATTCTAAAGCAAAGGATATTGGTTTTAGAACATGAAAAAATTATGCGCGTTTTGTTCGGGGGTGTTGTTGATCGGGGCGGCGATGGGTGCCGATTTGACCGGAACGGCATCAGTTAATGTAACCAGCGATACCGCTGCAACCGCGAAAAATATGGCCTTTGACGAGGCGCGTCGCCAAATAATTCTTGATACATTGTCACCATATTCTGATACCGGCGCATTGCGTGCGGCGGTGTCTGGGGAAAAGGCATCGGGGTTAATGCCGTTAATTGCAAGTTCCGGGATTACGGGCGAAAAAACATCTGATACAACATATTCTGCAAAAATCACAATGACGGTCAGTCGTCGTGCCGCAAAAAATTGGTTGGCGGCGCACGATGTTCAAAACTGGTTGGTGGTCGAAGAAACTGTGTCGGATACATTCCCGTTGGTTTTGGTTTTGGAAAATCGTGTATCTGATTGGTCGGGTGTTCGGCATGTTGCCGCGGCCGCAGGTATAGATTTAAATACGGTTGCCATTGCCGATGGCCAGGTTTTATTCCGTGTTGCCACGGCGCGTCGTGGTGCGTTAACAATTGCATTGCGAAATGCGGGTTGGCGATATAAAGATAAAGACGGTACGTTATACATTTCAAAATAATTTAATATGGGGGTTATCATGAAAAGATTACCAATATTGATTTGTGCGCTGATGACACCATTGGCGGCATTCGCGGGCGATGTTGATTTAGAAGGCAAAGAATTGATTTTAAATATTCGCCGTATCGGCGTTGATATGTCAAAAACATCTGTTCAACATTCATCGGAATATCACGCGTCGCCAATTTCTGCGTTAAGTGCCGATGACCAAGAATTTATCAAGGGTGTGTTTGATACGGCATTGGAATATAATCATGACCGTTTTAATTGGGACAACAGCGTGTTTATGGAATATGGTCGGACCGAGGTAAAACCATATAACGCCCCAAAAACAGTTAATGAAAGCGCAGATAAAATTTTGTTGTCCAGTAATTTGAATTATGCATGTTGGGATTATGGTTCGTTTAAACTTGGGCCAATGGCGCGGTCTGCGTACGAAACAGAATTTGTTCCGGCAAATGATTCGGACCATCGTTTAAAGGTCTTGCGTGAAATGGCCGGTTTCGCGGTATTTGATTCACCGATTATCAAAGATTTGCATATTGCAGGCGTCTACGAATATGATTTCACATATGGTGGACATCGCCAGGTTAGCAAGTTGGCGGCCGAACTTGGTTGGCGTATAGAATATGCGGTGCGTGATGGTGTCAAATTATCAACCGATGGATATTATCGTGAATACCTTGATTATTCGCGCTATGTGGAAACAGATTTGAAACGCGATTTAAGTGTGACCGCGCGTATGGATACGAACCTGTGGGGTGATTTTACGATGGGGCCATATGTTCAATATCGTCGTGCGCGTCAACGCAACATATCGCATTACGGCAGTAATTTAACCATCGGCATATCGTTTAATTACATTACAAAGTTTGGGTTAGATTAGTCGTACCTATTTTATCACACTAAAATGCATTTCGGTTGTGGAACCGTTTGTGTCGGTGACGCTTAATTTATGGTCGCCCATTGCGACATTGTATTCCAATGCTTCGCCATTATGTGTGGTGCCAAGAATCTTATCGTCCAAAAACCATATCAATTTTGCATCGCCCGTTGCCCCAAGGCCGACAAAACTTATTGGTTCATAATCTTGACCCGATGTTATGACAATTTTTGTGTCTTGGATGGGATATAAAATTACCGGTGCAATTGTGTCATCATTTGTGTCATTTATGTCGCACCCTGGCATATATTTCGGTGGCGTGTTACGTTTTATGCCCGCGCGTTTAAATAGATCAAGGTATTCCGTATCCCAGAATTCATAAACCGCGTTGTGTGTTGTTTCGGCATTTGGTTTGCATGCGCGCAGGCCTGTTTGATTATCTATTGGTATCATACGGTGAATGGTGTTGCGTGTGATGGGTGATTTGCCCGGAATAAAATATGACTTTTCACGTTTGGGACAGTACGGCCCCGCAATGCCACCACCGATGGTGCACATATCAACGGTTATTATGTTTAAATCATCGGTTTTGAAATTGTTGTCTTGAATTGGTTTGCCGATACTGTCGTAATAATTTGCAACTGTGTCCGCCAATGCAAAATATATTGGCGCGGCGGCGCGTGCGCCACTAAATGCGTTATTTGGTGTGCCGTCAAAGTTCCCAACCCAAACAATTAAAACAAAATCGCCAAAGATTCCCGCCGTCCATGCATCACGATATGATGACGATGTGCCGGTTTTCCAATAATGGCGCAGGGCAGGGCGAAAGTTTTTCGTAAATGGTAATTTATTGTTCGGTGCTGTTTGGTGCCCCAGCATATCAAGTGTTATAAAAAATGCCTCGGGTGATAAAATCTGTGTGATTGTGTCTGTGTCATCATCGCGCAGTAATTTAACCGGACGACGCGCCCCAAGGTTCGCCATCGTGGCATAAATGTCTGACAGTTCCAGCATTGAAACCTCTGCCCCACCAAGTGCGACCGAAACGCCATAATGCCGCGGCGATTTTAAATTTGTAATCCCAGAATCCAGCAATATTTTGTAAAAATCATTTATGCCAATGTCGCGAACTAAATTTATTGCGGGAATATTACGCGACCGGGTCAATGCATCACGGGCAAGTATCGGGCCGTAAAATTCATTATCTGAATTTTCGGGGGCGTATGCACCAAAATTGACCTTGGTGTCGCGCAACAGGGTCATACCATGAATCATACCGCGGTCCGCGGCGGTCGCGTAAATCAGCGGTTTTAATGTTGAACCGGGACTGCGCCGTGCGCGCACACCATCGTTTTCACCATAAATTGCGCGGTTGTAATAATCGGCGGAACCAATGTATGCCAATGTATCCATCGTTTTATAGTTAACCAAAATTGCCGCCGCATTTGTTATGCCAACCGATTTGCGCGCATGTATTTCATTGCGCAACGCAGATTCTAATTTATTTTGAATACCCATATCAATTGTGGTGTAGATTTCGGACATTTTTGCGGGCAATTTGCGCGTGTTCAAATTGTCTATGAAATGTGGTGCCAAAAAGGGCAGGTCGGAAACCTTGCGCGTTTCAATCGGCATATCGGCCAGGGTTATCAGGTTTGTGTCATTTGGATATTCGGCAACCCAACGCGCCACCAGGTTTTGTCGCATATTGGCAATGTGGGCAATTCCTGCGGATGTGTTCAGACCACGCTTTGCCGGATTTTGTGGAACCGTTGCCAATGTAATAGATTCTATTTTGGTAAGGTCGGATGCGTGCCGTCCAAAATATATTGTTGATGCGGCACCGATACCTTCGATATTTCCGCCGTACGGGGCAAGGTTCAAATAGGCCTCTAATATTTCATCTTTGGAATGGAACAAATCAATATAAATTGCGGCCGCAATTTGTGTTAGTTTTCCGCCGATGGTTTTACTGTTGATATCGTATTTAAGGCGCGCGACCTGCATCGTAATTGTTGATGCACCAACCGGGTGCGCGGTGCCCGATGCATATTGCCGAATGGCGCGCCCCAATGCAATGGGGTTTATTCCGGGGTGGTGATAAAAATGTTTGTCTTCGTATAAAATAACCGCGTTTTTTATATGCGGACTTATTTCCCCCAGGGGCGTATATATTCGGTATTTATCATCGGCGGATAGCGTCACACGCAACAGTTTCCCATTGCGGTCGTAATACGCGCGGGAAAAAGAAATGTTATCTAGCAATGGTGATACAAAAAACAATCTGATAATTGCCCACCCGATTACCAATGCGCCAATTATACAGATTGTTTTAATAAAGAAATTTTTATTCCGTCGCATTTGATACCGTAAATGTCCCCGATGGTCCGGTCGCGTTTGTTGCCGGATTATACATGTCCTGGGCGGTTATTGGTGGAACCGCAAATTCCCCGGCCACAGATAATTGTGCGCGATATGTAAACGTACGTGGCGTACGATCCAAAGACGCGTAGATAAGGATTCTGTCTTCGCGAATTTCGCTGAATTCCATGTCACCGGTCAATGTATCAGTTATTGGCACAAAACCGCCTGGCAACAAATCAGAAATTACCGCATTGGACACATCATTGGTTGCGCCACGTGTACGAACGCTGATTTTAACATCAACCATATCACCAATTGAACCATGCGTGATTTCATCGCCGTTCATGTCATAATAGTGTCTTGATATTTCAATACCGTTTGATGCGGCCGTGGTCGTTTTCGGGAACCCTTGGGTCAACAATGTATAGAACATTGGGTTTTTAGATTTGCATTTGTCGCAATTTATACGAACCTTGGTCGCATTATTTGGAATCGTTGCCGTAATAGAATTACCATTTGTGGTTGTTTCTATTTTTTCATCATTTGCAAATACGGTAATATCGCCATCCAATGTTGAATCTGGGGCAATGCCGTTTATACCATTAACAATTGCCGCCGCCGTAAATGAATCATAATTCCCGGCGTTGATATAGTTTTGTATATTCTTGGCCAGGCGGTCCGTTTTCATATCAAAATAACGTCCTGTAATAAATGTGTATGTTGCGTCATTTGCAATTGTGTTATCAAATTGTGAATCATACGCGTGGCGGTCAGATGCCCCGGTGCGATATTTGGATATAAGGTCGTGCGCTTTATCGGTTTGCTTTAACATTTGATAAGACGCCGCGATATATGGGCCGATTATGGTTTCTTTCCAATTTCTTATATTGGCGTTCGCATATTCTTCCAGGGCGTCTATGTAACTGGTTGTGACATAGTCGTTAAGTGTCAGTACATAAATCGCAAATGATTTTGCAAATGCGTCTGTGGCGTCGGTTGGGTTTTGTGCGGCAACATCGCGCAGGAAATCTATACCACGTGCAAACATAGATTGCGGAACATTAAATCCACCGCGCCGTGCAAGTGTTATGAAGTTAATTGTGTATGCCGTAATATAAACCGTGGTGGCATTTGTTCTGTTTTCGTGTGAACGTCCGCCCGATGCCCACAGACCAAATGAACCATCATCATTTTGGCGATTAGACAGCATTTGAATTGTCTTGGTGACCGT
>JAFZTZ010000065.1 GCA_017618595.1 Alphaproteobacteria bacterium | reverse complement strand
GTTGGACCGCACCCGTAAAACCCGACATGATTTGGGGTAATTGGCACAAAATCTTCAACTTTGCGGGTCATAGTATTAAATAATCTTATTTGCATAACAAATCCTTATATCTTGGTGTTGGTTATAATAACAAAACTATGAAAAATAAGCAAACATTATGTTTGCAAAAAAAATTTTAACAACAACAGTAAAAATTTATAAATGGTATTGCCATCGCCCCAATTGTGCCAGATTTCCACAAATATGTCAACCTAATTTTCGTTTGCGCGTGGATGACAGTGTTCGTAAATATTCATTATTTCCGCCATATTAACCTTGGTATATAACTGGGTGGTGGACAATGATGAATGCCCCAATAACTCTTGCAAACTGCGCAAATCTGCGCCATCAGACAATAACGCCGTTGCAAAAGTATGCCGCAATGCGTGTGGTGTTACATAATCGGGCAATTGCAAGTAATACCGCAATTTTTCAATAACCTTTTCCGCCATGCGCGCCGACATGGGCAGCCCCCGAACGCTGCGAAACAGATTGTCGGTCGGTTCATTTCCAAATGGACGAATTGCAACATATTTTTCAATCGCGCGATATACCGCCGGCAATACCGGGACAACGCGTTCTTTGGACCCCTTGCCCACGATGCGTAAAGTGGACGGCGCACCCGCGACATCGGAATTTTTTAACCCCAATGCTTCGGATATACGCAGTCCACAACCAAACAACAATGTTACCAATGCCCAATCACGCGCGGCAATCCACGGTTCGTCATTGTCCAATGATGCAATTGCACCACGCATATCGGCCACATCCGATGCATCCAATGCCTTGGATAATTTTTTGGGTATCTTGGGCGAAGACACAATGCCAATTGCATCATTTTTAATATTTTTATATTTTGCCAGATATTTATAAAACCCACGCAACGCCGACAGCGCGCGCGCCGTTGATTTAAACGCCAACCCACGTTTTTGTCGGTCGGCAAGCCATGACCGAAATGTCAATGTATCTGCATGTGCAAAGTGATCCAGCATCAATTCCGCCCCGACAAAATTGCCGTAAAACCGACAAAAATCTTCCAAATCTGTGCGATAGGCGTCCGCCGTGGCATGCGAATATTTGCGCGCACCAATTATATATTCGATAAAATCGTCAATATATTCGTTCATTATTTAATTTCAAACATTGCTGATACGCTAACAGAAACCTCAGTATCTTTGCCTGTAATTGCACCACCAGTATATGATTCCTGGGAAGCCATATCCAATGATGCCTTGGCCAGACGGAAATTTGCCGTTGGGCGAACATTATAGTTACCGCCGCTGGAATAAGATACCGCCAACATTTTGCCCGCGCGTTTTCCCGCACCCGCCGCCAATGCATCTGCACGACTGCGCGCATTTTTAACCGCCGTTTCCAAACAAGATTCTACAATTGGCTGCAATGTTTCTGCCGATGTAAACATACGCAGGTTGGAAACGAACACATCTTGTTGACCGGCAAATTTGGTTAATACGGTTTCAATTGTATCTATGCTTTTTGCAGACACATCCAATGATATGTTCGTTTCAATGCCCACGAAATCAGATTTCTGGGTCACACGGTTCCATTCATTTTTCTCGTACGAATTGAATTCGCTGGTTTGGACTTTGACATCCAATGTTTTCAAATATTCGTTCATTTCTGCGACCTTGGCCGATGCCAATTTCATAGATTTTGCCGCACTTTTATCCACAACCGACACACGAATAGTAATTGCAGTACGATCTTTTGGTGCAGATGTTAAACATTCACCCCCAACAGAAATGGTCCGTGGTTCCGCAAGGCGATTTACCGCGCCCCACCCCAATGCCAAAACGCATAAAGCTATTGCCAAAATACTGATTGTTTTTTCACTCATGTTTATCCCCCTTTTGTTTTTGGCATTATACTATTTTTCGCAAATAAAAAAAAGAAAAATCCGCCAACGGCGGATTTGTATAGGTATGTAATGTTTCCCATATTAACGTGAATAGAATTCAACGACCAATTCTGGGAACATCTGAACCGGATATGGAACATCTGCAAATGCCGGAACACGTGTAAATGTTGCGACAAAGTTTGCGCTGTCCAGATTGATGTAATCTGGCACATTGCGTTCGCCCGATTCCAATGCCAAAACAACCAATGGCATTTGTTTCGCCTTTTCACCAACGGTAATAACATCACCTGGTTTAACCTGGTATGATGCGATTTTAACACGTTTATCATTAACATAAACGTGACCGTGGCTAATCAATTGACGTGCAGAAAACACCGTTGGTGCAAATTTTGCACGATATACAACCGCGTCCAAACGACGTTCCAGCAAACCAATTAAGTTTT
Organism: Alphaproteobacteria bacterium; assembly: GCA_017618595.1. Lineage (GTDB taxonomy): Bacteria > Pseudomonadota > Alphaproteobacteria > Rs-D84 > Rs-D84 > Enterousia. The sequence goes on along the minus strand of JAFZTZ010000065.1, from coordinate 8,065 downwards.
CTGGGGTGTCGCCACGCATATTGTTTGCTTCCAAATAATATGCACGGAACTTCTTTTCACCAATGTTACCATAGTAACCTTTCAAGGTCTGTTTTGCACGCATCTGCTTTGCGTAATCGGTCATATTACCGCCACGTGAAGTTGGACCATGCTGACCCGGTTTGTATTTACGTTTGTTAAACGGTGATTTTGCTTGGCCCCAAAGGTTTACACCCAAACGGCGACCAATTTTCAATTTGCGGGTACTACGTTTTGCCCCTGCTCTTGCCATAATTTAATCCTTTTGGTTTTTTATTTGTGCCAGACATTTGACAGAAACCTTATCACACCGGGACCAAAACGCACCGATGCTTAATCAGTTCTGAATTATCCAGCGAGGGTCATACTATACCATTTATTACGAAAAATCAAGCAGTTTTTATGTTTAACCTTCATATAATCGTTGTAGTACGGCATGGATATCGGTACCTGGTTTGGTCCAGGCCCCATTGATATTATTATCAAGGTTGGTACCCAATTGCCATAAATAATTATCAAGTTCTTTATATGAAACCTTACAAGATGCCATAATTTCAGATATTATGTTGTAATATGTTATATAATCTTTGACGGTTGGGGTATTACACCCAGAAACCCGACTTTTTGTATACGCATGATTTTGTTTATAAAAATAATAATTTAGCAGTTTCGCAACCTTGGAATCATATATTGGATATATATCTTGTTTTGCGACATATCGACTTAGTATCGAAAAATACTTGGTTGTGAAAGAAAAACTAACCGGACGATCACCTTGTCTTTGCAGATCTATTATATTTTGAACTGTGGCAACATCCAGGTTATGAATTGCGGCCCATATTCTGTTATGATTCTCGAACAGCAAATTTGCGCGCGCAAAGCAATCATCTGGGCCCATCCGAGTGCTATAAAAAGAATTTATCAATGTGACTATGGTATAAATATCTTTGAAACTGCTGTCTTGTTTAATGAATTTCGGGACCAAATCTTCCAAGATTTGTTCATCAACATAATAGCGCGTGGGCTTTTGGACATCACGTGCAAATATGCGAACCGCATCTTGCGTGATTATGAAATTGCTAGATTTTTCATCCCATATATCTGCGACTTGCATAATTTCCTCCGTTGGCTATCGCGTATAGGCGGGGTGCATACGAACCGGCATACGACCCGCATTGCTTAGCAGTATATCGCCATAGTTCAACAGGTTTTCTGCGCCACCTTCACCCAAAATACGCACGGAACCCGATTTATCGCGTGTTTTAAATGCGACTACTGTTGGCAAATTGGCACGTATCATATCGCTGATATTACCACGCGACAAATCACGTGTCGCGACAATTAAATGAATGCCGGTTGCACGGGCTTTCTGGGCAATCTGCTGAATACAACTTTCAACTTCACGACGATTTTGTGCCATTAAATCCGACAATTCATCGACCATAACAATAATGTATGGCATATCTTTGTGCTTTTTTTGATATTCTTGGATATTTTTAACCTTGGCCGCACGCAGTTGGGCATAGCGTTCGTTCATAATATCAACAACCTGTTCAAGCGCGACAAGCCCTTTTTCCGGTTTATTCACAATTGGTTTTAACAAATATTGACTATTCTTATACTTCGCAAAATCGGTATTTTTAGAATCTATAATCAGGAATTTCAGCGCCGAACTTTTCAATTTCCGCGTTAGTGATTCATAAACAGATTTAAGAAGCGTGCTTTTGCCACTACCCGCTTGCCCACCAACCAAAAGATGTGGCATTTTAAACAGATCCAAAATCATTGGCTTTCCAACCGTATCAACGCCAAATATTACCGGCAATGCGTTCTTGGTTTTCTTAAATTCCGGGGACGATAATAGTGATGCAAGTTGAACAATGTCCTGTTCTGCTTTGGCCAGGTCTATGGTCAATTCTTTATCGCCAATTTTGCTTAGATTTCCACCCAGATTTTTTATCAGTTTACCAAGATCAACCGCCCCAGGATTATCCAACGAATAATCGCAACTATATACTTTTGGTCCTTCTCTGATATCTTTAATATGACCATTTGCCCCAAGCAATTTATAAACGGCATTTGCAATTTCTAGGATTTTTATCGCTTTCTTGATTTGTTTTATTTTTCCTGGCATTTTTTCTTCCTTTTGCTGACGGTTGTAATTTTATCCTAAACACCACATAAAAACAATGCTTATTTTTTATTCACGACCAATTATGTCATACGACACATTTAGTATATGTTTTGCGATTGACACATTTGTTAGTTATGAATACTATCAAATGGCAAGGAAACAACGCAATAATCTAAAAAAAAAGGAATACATAATGAAAATAGAAATGGGTGAATCTTTGATGTTATCGTGGGCAAATTCGACAAAAATAAAATGCCCATTTGGGCATTTGATTTTTGTGGCGGAGATGAAGGGATTCGAACCCTTGATACGGTTGCCCGTATACCACATTTCCAATGTGGCGCACTAGACCAACTATGCGACATCTCCGAATACTAAACGATTATTCTTCGTCGGAATCGTCATCATCGACATCGTCGGCAACCAATTCCGCCGCATCTACTTCGGGTTCTTCGGTTGTCATTGTGCCTTCTAATTCCGCATCTATTTCGCGTGTTTCTGGATCAGTGCTGGTCACTTCCAATGTTTCTTCGGCATTTTCAACCGCCGGTGTTTCCTTGTATGACTGCACAAATTCGTGTCTAATTGCGTCAACATCCAATTTGCCACTAGCAATTTCGCGCAACGCCGTAACCGTTGGTTTGTCGTTTCCACGTTCAACAACCGGTGTGGCGCCACCGTTCAAATCACGAACGCGTTGCGATGCCAACATCCCCAGTTCATATCTGCTTTCCACGAATGGTAATGTGTCAGAATTAGTTGTGCGTGCCATTTTAAATCCTTTGTTGAAATATATTTTCGTCTCGCTATAATGACGCATGGATGGCCAAAATGCAAGCAGAAAATGATAAAAATGATATAAAAACATTATCTTTTGGATGCCGGCTTAATGCGTTGGAATGCGAAAAGATAAAAAAAATACTGCAAAACCGCGGAATTTGTGCGGTTGTTGTTAATACCTGCTCTGTCACCGGCGAAGCCGAACGGCAATGCGGTCAAACAGTTCGTAAAATTGCCCGCGAAAACCCAAATGCCGTTATTTTCGTGACGGGATGCGGTGCCACACGAAATCCCGAACTGTTCGCAAAAATTCCAGGAGTGGTTGTTATTCCTAATTCTGAAAAAATGAAACCGGAATCATATACCGTCCAAAATAGCGCCCCTGTGTGCGAATTAAATGTTAAAAATGCAGACACCGAAATTTCCAAACAATTCGTCCAGATTCAAAATGGCTGCAACCATGATTGCACATACTGTGTAACCCGTTTGTTGCGCGGACCGGCGGTGTCATTTGAATACAATGATATTATGACGGATATTCGTGCGGCCACAGATGACGGTTTCGGTGAAATTATACTAACCGGGGTTGATGCGGCGTCTTATGTCAAAATTTATGATGGGAAACCGTTTTTATTAGCTGATTTGTGTGCAAAAATCTTAAAGGATGAACTGGGTATTCGACGCCTGCGCTTATCATCGGTTGACCCGGCGGCCCCAACAATTCGTGATATTATCCGAATGATGCGGTCCGAACCACGATTTATGCCACATTTGCACCTGTCTATGCAGTCGGGTTCAGATACGATTTTACGTGCAATGCGGCGCCGTCACACCGCCCAAATGGTGCGAGATCTGGTAAATTTATCGGATGGCAAAATCAGTTTCAGTTGGGATATAATTTGCGGCTTTCCGGGTGAAACCGAAGAATTATTCCAAGAAACGCTAAATTTGGTGCGCGAATTGAAACCTATCAAAATACACGCGTTCCCCTATTCTATTCGTCCCGGCACAGTTGCCGCCGAAATGCCAAACCAAATTAACCACAATATATCAAAACAACGTGTTAAAATTATAACAGATTTGGCAAATCAAAATATGCACGAATTTATGCAGAACCAGATAGGTAAAACCGTTCAGGTATTGGTTGAAACAGGTAATAATGCCCGCACCCCCGATGATATACCGGTCCATATTGACGGCAAAAATATTCCCGAACGCACCATTTGCGATGTGGTAATAAAGCGCATAGAAAACGACATATTTGTTGCAGAAAAAAATATTTAAAAAAATATATTGGCAATAGTGTTTGTTGTTGTTATTATGCAAATTATGAAGAAGGTATTTATCATATTTTTATCATGTTTGCTTATGTTGCCTGCGTTTGCGGCAACCGAATTTAAAACCACCGCAAAATCGGCGTTTCTAATTGACTTTGATTCAGGAACCGAAATCTTTGCCAAAGATGCCGATATGCTAATGCCACCATCTTCAATGTTAAAACTGATGACATTGGCGGTATTATTTGATGAAATTAAGGCGGGACGCATTGGTCTGGATGATCGCATAAATGTTAGTGAAAATGCCGATTATCAAAATCCACTATGGTACCCGGCCAGCAAGATTTGCCTGGTCACCGGTCAGAAAATTACTGTGCGCGATGCGATTTTGGGTTTAATTGTGTTATCGGGCGGTGATGCATCGGTTGTTGTGGCGGAAAAAATCGCAGGGTCTGAAATAAAATTTACCGAAAACATGACACGCAAAGCACGCGAAATTGGTATGCCGATGTCTACATTCGGCAATGCAAGTGGTCTGCCAAATGAAAACAATATGATGACCAGTCGGGAACTTGCCACATTGGCATCGCATATAATTGCTGATTATCCTGATTTGTATCCAATGTTCGCAACCAAACGTTTTGAGTTTAATGAATACAAGACCGATTGGTGTCGCGATTGGGGACGCACCCACACCGTTAATTACAACAAATTATTGTTTATTATGCCAGGTGCAGATGGTTTAAAGACCGGGCATACCGACAAGGGTGGATATGGCATGGTGGCAAGTGCGAAATCTGGGGGGCGCCGTCTTATCGGGGTTATTAACGGTTTCAAAGGCAAAGGTCATGATGCCCTGGCGGCCGAGATGAAAAAACTGCTGACCCATGGATTCACAACAACAACTTCGCGCATATTCTATCATTCGGGTGATGATGTGGTTGCGGTGCCGGTTTGGTACGGTCGCCGCAATACAGTTATGACAACCGTCGATAAAACATTTGCCGTTACCGCCGATAAAAAGACGGGGCTTAGTGGTGTACGCGTATTGGCGCGATACAATGATCCGGTTGCAGCCCCAATAAATGCCGGCGATGTTGTTGGCGAAATTGTTGCTGAACAAGATGGCAAGGTTATTGCACGTGGTAATTTGGTCGCACGCGAACATGTTGGTAAAATACAGTTCTTGGCACGTGCGTGGAAGAATATTATGGTAATGATATTTGGAAAATAGATATGGCAAAAAAGAACACGCCCCTTTACGAATTTCCGCATCCAATGGATAATGACACATTGGTTGGACACGATGCCACACTTGCCGCATTTATGGATGCCTGGAACAACCGTGATAATTATCCATTGCACCCCGTTTGGATGCTGACTGGGACACGTGGCATTGGCAAGGCAACATTGGCGTATAAAATTGCAAAAATGGTTTACGGCAATGTCGGCGACTTTTTCATCATAGATATGGATCGCAATATTGATAAAGACGGCAAAATCAAATCTGATGCAAAAGCCATTTCTGTTTTCACCGTTCGCGCAACCATTGAAAAGATGCAGATGTCATCTATGTCGGGCGAATGGCGTGTCGTTCTAATAGATTCTGTGGACCAATTAACAACAGCGGCGGCAAATGCGATATTGAAATTATTGGAAGAACCACCTGCCAAAACCTTGTTCTTGCTGGTGACGCACCAATTATCCAATGTATTACCAACGGTGCGTTCACGGGCCCGCGTTGAAAAGATGCATCCTTTGTCCATTTCCGATTTGCGTCGCCTGTGCGCGCGGTTTATGCCCGATGAAATGATAGATGATGAAACGTTGCGCCTGGCCAATGGTTCTTTTGGGCGCATCGCGGGGCTTAAACAATCGGGCGGGGATGTTATTTATGACAAACTAATAAAGCTGGTGCAGAATAAAAATTCTACCGCAACTGATGCAATGGAACTTGCACGACAAATTGCACCTTTTCCGGAATTACATGAAATATTATTGGATGCAATTGCACGGTTTAATTTGGCGGAACTATATCCAATGGCAACCCGTACAATAAACGATATTAACCGCGTCAATTTGGAACCGGAAATTGCTATATTCAAGATTATAGAAGAGATTAAAAAATGCTTATAGACACCCATTGTCATTTGACCTATGAAATTGATACAGATGGCGGTGTTGATGCCGTAATCGCACGCGCAAAATCTGTTGGGGTTAATTATATAATTTGCCCAACCGCCGATCCCGAGGATATCCCCGCGGCCATCAAAATTGCGGAAAATTATGATAATGTATTTGCTACAATTGGAATCCACCCCGAACATGCCGATTGCAATCCAAATGATTTTATAAATGATGAAATCTTGTCACATCCACGTGTGTTGGCCGTTGGCGAAATTGGTTTGGACTATCATGGCGATGATATAAAACCACGCGAAAAGCAAATCGCATTGTTTGAGGCGCAATTAGAAATGGCACGCCGTGCAAAATTGCCGGTTGCAATCCATACACGCGATGCAGAATCTGATACCGCAGAAATTCTTGCCAGATATTCTGATATTGGTGGGGTTATGCATTGCTTTACATCAGGTTGGGATTTGGCGGAAAAGATGTTGGACCGCGGATTCTTTTTTTCGGCAAGTGGTATTTTAACATTTAAAAATGCGGCGGAAATTCGGGAAACATTTTCAAAAATACCATTGGATAGATTAGTTGTTGAAACCGACAGTCCATATTGCGCCCCGGTGCCATATCGCGGCCGTCCATGTGAACCCGCCTTCGTTGTGGAAACGGCGCATTGCCTGGCGGAAATAAAAAATATTCCATTTGAAAAATTGTCTGGTATAATGTTAGAAAACGTAAAGAAACTATATCCAAAGATAAAGATTTAACTATGCCAAGGCAAATGATAAAATTTGGTGCTGTATCTGAAAACCGCAAAGCGCGGTTCAGTTATACTGTCGAAGATACCATCGAAGCCGGCATATCATTAACCGGGGCAGAAATTAAATCTGTGCGTTATGGTTTGGTTACAATTGTTGATGGTTTTGTTCAACACAGGGGCGGCAATTTGTTCTTGGCTGGCATTGAAATTCAACGATTACCAACGGCGGCACGGTATATAAATTTTGATGAACGCCGTCCGCGTCAACTGCTGTTGCATCGTGCACAAATAAATCGGCTAATTGGAAAACTAACCGAAAAAGGCGCGACCATATTCCCATTAAAATTGTATTTTAATAACCATGGGAAATTAAAAGTATTGCTTGGGGTCGGGTTCGGTAAAAACCGCACCGACAAGCGCGAGACCATTAAACGTCGCGAATGGGAAAAATCGAAAGCCCGTTTGTTAAAGGGCTAAATCCACATTTAATTTATTTTTAAGAAATCTGTCTTGGGGAAATGTGCACGCAGATATGTTATCTTGGCATTAACCAAAGGGAGATTTAATATGAATAAAACACAACACATGGGCAACTGTGCCCGTACCAGCATACCGCTGATTGGTGAAATGGCGCCAGAATTTGGTGCAAATACAACAAACGGATATATAACCTTTCCAGATGACTATCGTGGTCGTTGGGTCATTTTCTTTTCACACCCGGGTGATTTTACCCCTGTTTGTACCACAGAATTTATAACATTCCAATCTATGATGGCCGAATTTCAGGCGTTAAATACTGACCTGGTTGGCCTGTCCGTTGATTCTAATGCATCGCATATTGCGTGGATTCAAACCATAAAAAATGATATCGTTTTCCAAGGGTGGAAAAATGTCGATATAACATTCCCAATTATTGCGGATACAACTGGTAAAATTGCGCGTATGTATGGGATGATACACGATTCAACC
>JAFZTZ010000064.1 GCA_017618595.1 Alphaproteobacteria bacterium | reverse complement strand
CTTCGATTTGTCTCTGTCTTTCTGCTTTTTGTTCTGCTTCTACACGCGCTCTGTCGGATGCCACTTGTTCTTCTTGGGCACGTTGCTGAGCATCGTTGCTATTTTGTTGTCTATTACATGCACTACCAGCAATTCCTAATAATACAGTCAATGTCAATATCTTCAATCTTTGGTTTTTCATCTTACAGGTTCCTTTTTTGTTTGGTTCTACGATATAAAATATAACCCAAAAAATAAAATTGTCAAGTGTTATTGTAAAAAATATAATATTTTGCAAACCAACCCTACTTTAACAAGGTCTTGGCAGTTGCCAACGATTCCGGTGTTATTTTTGCACCACTAATTATACGCGCAATTTCATTTAACCGATCCTCACCTGTAATTTCACGTACACTTGTCGTCGTGGTTTTACCATTAGATGTCTTTTCAATTTTAAAGTGTTTATCCCCATATCCAGCGACCTGGGCAGAATGAGTTATTACCAACGTCTGTGATCCAGCGGCAAGACGGTTAAGCCGATCACCCACCGCACTGGCGGTAGCACCACTGATTCCGGTATCAACCTCGTCAAAAATGAATGTGTGTGCGGTATTTTCGCCCGCCAATACAACCCGCAGCGCCAGCATTAATCGTGCCAATTCGCCCCCCGATGCCGATTTATGTAATGGCGCAAACGGCATACCTGGGTTTGTTTTTATCATAAACACAATATTATCGCAGCCCGACGTGGTTGGTGTTGTTGCTTCTATATCTACATTAAAATCTGCATTGGCCAATTTTAAATCAGGCAATTCGCGTAAAATTTGTGCCCGTAATTCGCCCGCCGCAACTTTGCGCAATTTCGATAATTTCTTGGCCAAATCATCGTATTCTTGCTTTGATTTTGTAACCTCTGCCTTTAATTTTTTTAACTCCGCATCCGAATTGTTTATTGTATTTAATTCTTTTTCCATCTCCGCCAATTTGTTTGGCAATTCATCGGCGGCAACATGATGCTTTCGCGCCGCCGCACGTATTGCAAACAGACGTTCTTCGATAGAATCAACGGTATCCGTATCTATATCATCTGGCGCAATTTGCCCAGCAACATTCGCAACCATTTCGGCCGCATTGTACAACGCGTCTATTTGTTCGGCGTATGGGTTTGGGTCTGTCTTTATATGTTCCAATATATGCGCCACCGCAAATATTTGCGCATCCAACGTGTCACCACCACGTCCCATCGCAGCAATTGCATCATTTAAAATGGCGGTGTTTTTTTGGGCATTTATGATATCGGTGCGACGATTTGATAAATCTTCTTCTTCGCCGGGTTGCACATTTAACGCGCGCAATTCCGCGACATTATGTTCCAAAAATTCTTGTTCCATCGCAGATTTTGCCAAAAACTCTTCTATTTCATGCAATTTATTTAATGCGGAATTATATTTTGTGTACGCGCCACGAACATCGGCCAATATTGACGCCATACCCGAAATATTTTTAACTGCAAAATCATCCAACGCAATTCTGTGCATCGCAGGGTTCAATAATGCATGATTAGCAAATTGGCCATGAACCTCTACTAATTCATCACCAACGGCCTTTAATGTTTTAATAGATACCGGCGTATCATTTATCCATGCACGACTTTTACCATCCGCTCCCAACGTTCTGCGTAGAACAAGTGTATCATCATCCGCATCTATCCCAGATTCTTGCAATATTTCCTTAACAGCGTCATTTAATGCATCAAATTCAGCACTAACCGTTGCAACATCTGTTCCATTTCGAACAAGCCCAGTATCACCACGTCCACCAAGCGCCAACGATAGTGCATCCAGCAATATACTCTTACCTGCACCTGTTTCCCCAGTTAAAATATTAAGCCCAGAACCAAATTCAAGATTTAGTTTATCTATTAAAACAACATTTGAGATATGCAGGTCTGTTAACATGTCGGTATTATATAACCTTTTATATTATATTTTCCAGTTTAAAATCATTGGTCCACAGGATGAATCCACGCACAGTAAATTCTGGATACGCATCGCATAACAATTTATGATATTCGGTTAATTGGTCAATATATTTACGACGAAACCGTTCTTTATCTATATCTGTTTTATAGTCAACAACCACTATCTGCTTTGTTTGTTCGTTTATATACAACCTATCCACACGGCATGAAACAAACCGCCCCCCAATATATCCCGCAATTGGAACTTCTGTTCTGGACAACGGCCCCATATATTCAACCAATTCTTTGTTATTTGATATCTTGGCAATTATATCTGTATCGCCCGATGCATTACCATCCGCATCAAAGAATATATTTTGCATACGCACGTGCATCGCCACCCCCGATTCAATAGCATAATCTTGATGCAATTTATCATTCATTAATGCGTTCAATTTATTCGTCATAATTAGATATCCTTATTTTATCGGCATCATCACCCACATTGTAATGTTTCCCCAATGTTTGCCACAGCATATTATGCCATGATAATTCCGGTGTTGTTTTATTGGTCGTAAAACCATAGATGTACAGTTCATCACACGCACGCGTCATTGCCACGTATAACAAACGGAAGCTTTCTTCAATAGATTTGCGTTCGGTTGCAGATTTAAATTCATTAAATTCCGCACTTATTTCATCTGGTTTATGCGGTGTCCATAACCACACATGGTATTTATCATGGATTTCATCATCATTTACTATGTTATAGAAATTATCAAACTTGGGTGCGACGGTTGTATCCACAAGGAATACCACCGGTGATTGCAGCCCCTTGCTGCCGTGGACAGTCACTATGCGTACACCATCACCAGAATCCATATCACGCTTTATTTCGCTGGCGCTGGTGATAAACCATTTCAAGAAATGACGCAATGTTCCGGTCTGGGTTCTTTCATATGCAAGACACATTGTTAAAAATTCTTCTAATGGATCTATGATTTGTACGCCCAATGCCGCAATCATATTTTCCCGGATATCATAGTTATTTAACACATAGGTAAAAAATGTATACGGACCAGATTTAGCGCATTTTTCTATAAAATCATTTAATACAGCATAAATATCTGGGCGCATAATTTTAACAAATTCAAAAACCGTGACATACGGCGCATTTTTATCCAATGCCCTGCGCCGTTTGGTTTCATCGTTGCGTGCCGCACAAATATCATATACTGCCGCATCATCCATGGCGAATATTGGGCTTTTTAACACACAACCCAAACTATAATCATCATTATTGTTTATACAGAACCGCACAAGATTCATTAAATCTTTGATAACTGGAAATTCGGGCAATACGATACGATCGCTGCCGGCAACGGTAATACCACGACGTTTTAATTCATTGGACAACCCAGAAACCATCTGGTTGCGTCGTTGCACTAATATCATAATATCCCCGGGCACATGACGACCAGATTTAATCATATCTTCTATTTTATCGGCAATATCGTGAATATATTGGCGGCGAACAATTTTAGTGTCTTGATCATACGAAGACACCGATTTATATAATTCCACACACCCAAGATCATTTGCACGAAAACATTTATGCGAATTATTTTGAAACCCGGTCTTGGCAATAACCGTTGTATCACCAAAGAACATATCAACCATATCCAAAATCGGTTTAACAGACCGAAAATTCTGGGTTAGCGCTGGTTCGCCTATCTGGCGCGCATTGTTTTGAATATACGATGCGATTTTACTGCGGCTTTGCGCGAATGCCGCCGGATCTGCCCCTTGGAACCCGTATATAGATTGCTTTGTATCGCCAACCACAAATAACGAACGTGGTAAATTTCCTTTGTCACCATCAACCAAGAAATCCCCAACCAACAGTTGAAATACTTCCCATTGAATTGGTCCGGTGTCTTGTGCTTCGTCAACAAGAATGTGCGACAACGATGTATCCATTTGTGACAACACCCAACCCATAGTTTCAGAATTTGAAAACAAACGATGGGTGTATAAAATCAAATCTTCAAAATCAAGAACGTTTCGCGACTGTTTTAATTCTTGATATGATTTTGCAAATGCCGCAGCCAAATCAAAAAGTGCGATTGTATCATCATAAATTTTCTTGTTTACGATGTAATTATTATACGTCAAAACACGATTTATCTCGTCAGCCAGAAAATCATAGTTTAAACCGGTTTTTACCTTGCCATTATTAAATAAATAGCAATTTCTATACTTTTGAAAATCTGTTGTATTTTCTGTATATTGTTCAAGATAGTTAATAAGTCCCTTTAATCTTTCTGTTGGCTTTTTCACACCACTACATTGTGAAAGCAGCAGTTTCATTGAATTTGGGTCAAAAGTCCATATTTTTTCTTGTGTTAAATTTAATTTTTTCTTAATCGTATCAACAAAATAACTACGATAATTAACAAAATTATCTACGCAAAAAAAATTCTTGTATTGTTGTTCAACATTTTCCAATAAATCATCAAATTTATACTCTGATACCACCCCGATAATATGCTCAAATGCGTTCACAGTATTTTCATCCAATTTGGTTGAATTAACAACCTGTTCCAATGCATCATGCAACATAACTTTTTGTGGTGCATCGGATATCAATGACCACGATGGCGATATGCCCGCCTCGGTTGGAAAGCGACGTAAAATTTCTTCACAAAAACCGTGTATGGTTTTTATCTTTAATATTTCGGGATTATCAATGTATTTAAAAAATATATCACGCGCATGTTTAATATCGTCGTCGCTTGCAACAGCATTTGTTGTTATCCCATGTAACAGTTCGCGCAAATCATCATCGCTTGCCATTGCCCATTCACGCAAAGATTTCAAAATACGGTTGCGCATTTCGCCCGCCGCCGCATTCGTATAGGTCAGGCATAAAATACCCCCAATTGGTTCACCGCTGCGGAATAAAATGCGCAATAATCTTTCGGTTAAAACGCTTGTTTTTCCAGTTCCTGCATTGGCCTGGACCCACACATTATTTGTTGGTTCTGCAGCCACTTCTTGTTCTTCGGAAATCGGTGCTTTTTTTGTCATTTATGTCCTTGCTTTATTCAATAAAGTTTAGTATAAAGGCATCAGGACTTCAAGAGATATATCTTCAACTTTTATTGGGGGGCATACAACAATGGATTTCAACAATACTTGGTTTATTATTTCCGCCGGAATTGGCGCGTTTTTGTTTATTATGCTGATTGTGTTATATTTTATATCGCGCAAATCGCAACGCGTTATGGAATCTATGATATCCATTATAACCGACCCGAATCGTGCAAAAATACAGGATGCATCCCGCGTATTACAAACAATTATGGCCGATGAAATTGGTAAAATATCCGCATGTTTTCAAAATATGCACGAAACATTGCGCACACAAATTGCGGCGGCCGAAGAATTGCGCCAAAAATTAGGTGTGCAAAACGAAGAACTTGTTAATATTGCAAATGACGCCGTTACGCGTGTTGCACAAATGTCTGGCCGCATAGACAATACTGTGTCGGGGCTGCGTGATGTTGTAAATTCGGATAGCTGGAACGATGTCGCAAATGCAACAGATCGATTTGCATCGACCGTTGAAAATACATTAACCCAAATTACAAATACAACCGCTGATTCTACCAATAAAATTACCCAGATAGATAATACCATAGAAAAATGGACAGAAACCAGCGAAAAACTTACCAACACATTACAAAAATCAATTGATGATAACACAGAACACTTTGAAAAGATGATCGGTGAATCAGAAAACATCCAAGAAAAAATCGCTAATCTGTCAAAAAGTGCGACCGATGGTTTTACAGAAATGAAAGGAACTGCATCAAACTATGAAGACATTTTAAAAGACAACAATAAAACCATTAGCACATATCTTACAAAACTTGATTCATTTGATAAACAAAGCAAGAAACAATTAAATGCCCAGGCAACAACACTTACCAACACGGTGAATCTGTTAAGCGCACAAGTGTTAATTACAGAATCTGCGGTCGAAAAACAGGTACGCAAATTGACCGATGCGGTCGAAGCGGTTATAACTAGTGCAACCGAAACAGAAAGTGCTGTGCGCGGCATATCCAGCGAACTGTCCGGATTAACAAATCATTTTGAAGATGAAATCAAAGAATTCGCAACCGATGTTGTTTCTGAACTAAAGACGGTTTCTGGGGTGGCAGACGCAACATTACAGGACACCAAGACATCAGCAAATGCGTTCTCGGAATCGGTAAAGGCGATGGCAACCGGCGTGCGCGAAACACTTATTGAAATGAATACCGCACATACACAGTTGGCCGGCCAGTCCGAAGGTTTGATTAAGATGACAACTGATACAACGGCACAATTGAAACCGCTGTCTGAACTTATTGAAAAGTATTATGTTGCCCTGCCCGATTTGGTTAAAACATCGGGAGATGCCGGAACATCATTGGCGAAAATTGTGTCAGATTTGGATGACAAGATTGCAGGCATTCGTGCCACCGTTGAAGAATCATCAACGTCTGTGTCTGAATCTGCAGCAAAGTTAGATAACCTGGCCGGACAATCGCGTCAACAAATGATAGATTTAATGGCTGATTATGCCAAGGCCGTTGAAACCATGCAAACATTAAACAAACAAATGATGGTTGCACGTGCGGCGGCCCCAATGGATGCAATTGGCACAACACCAACAACCGCACCACGCGCCAGCAGCCGTGATTTCTTGGCCCAGTCAACACGCGAATTTGATAAAATGTATGAACAAACACTGGATTTAACGCGCGCAATGGGTTCGGATATTCCCGATGTCGTTTGGAAGAAATATCACGACGGCGACAAAACCATATTTGCAAAATGGATGGCCAAGATGGTGCGCGCTGCAAACAAGAAGCAAATTCGTGATATGATTAAATCTGATTCTGTGTTTAATTCCCAGGCAACACAATTTGTTCGTGCGTTTGACAAGATTATGGGCGCCGCAAAGCAAACAGATACCCCGGATCAGTTGGCGGCGGCATTATTAAAGACAGATTTAGGTATAATTTATTCTGCCTTGGTGCAATATATTTAAGTAATAATTATTTATTAAATATGGGCGCATTATTGCGCCCATATTTGTTTACCTTTTGTTTGACCGCGGTGGATACTGCGGTTTGGACTGTCTGCGCATCATATCATCATACAGAACATCTATATACCGTATTAACTGGGGATCTATAAAACTTGGTGCTGTTTCGGTTTTTATTGGGCGCAAAATATAATCTGGGCGCAGACCAACATCTAAGAAATCTTCAATTTTGCACGTGTTAATATCCCGGACTTTTTCATCATCCTTCATATTGGCGCGTTGTTTAATTGTTTCTCTGCTGTTTGCTGGCGGAATAAACCAAGCAATTTTATAAGTATATTCTTTATCCAAACCTTTTTCTACAAACCAATTCCACATCTGACGCGCATATTTTGGTTCAATGACATCATAGATAAAGTTACACCCTAAATGATCTATGATTTCAAATTCTGGGACACCGTACATCCACTTTTCATCGCCAGGTTTCCATACTGCCTCGTTCACCCACAGATGTGTAGCAAGCGGCGTTGTATCAAAATATCCTTCATCACGAAAGAAATACGGATGACCTTCGGATTCTTTTTTACGCATTTTACGTGTGGTCGCCGAACGTAAAGTATAAAATAAGCCCGCTGGTATTCTATCTATTATAAACTGGGTCTTGCCAGCTCCAGATTCACCGGTAAAAAACAATAATGTAGATTTTTCCATGTGCGACTCCTTTGGTTAGTTGTTAAAGAAAAGGGGGCGTTGGAAACGTCCCCCCTTGTTAATCTTCCAAAAAGCTGCGTAATTTTCGCGCGCGTGTTGGATGTTTCAATTTGTTTAATGCCTTTTGTTCAATCTGGCGGATACGTTCACGTGTAACCCCGATATATTTACCAACATCTTCCAATGTGCTGGTCTTGTTGGTGCTCATACCAAAACGTTGACGTAGAACTGTTTCTTCTTTTGGATCCAATTCTGATAAAATCTGGGTCATAATTGTACGCAGATTCTTTTGCGCCGCCGATGTGAACGGATTCTTGGCGGTTTCATCCGCGATGATTTCCATACGTGAACTATCATCTTCGGTACCAACTGGCGCTTCTAATGAAATTGGTTTAAGATTAACTTTCATTGCCTTGTGTATCTTGTCAACCGGCAGATAGATAATCTTGGACAATTCTTCGGCGGTTGGTTGGCGGCCATATTTATGCATAAACTGACGCGATGCACGTTGTATTTTGTGTATATTGTCGATCATGTGTACCGGGATACGAATTGTACGCGCTTGGTCAGCAATGCTACGCAAAATCGCCTGTTGTATCCAGTTTGTTGCATATGTTGAAAACTTATTACCCAAACGGTAATCGAATTTATCAACAGCCTTCATCAAACCAATATTTCCGTCTTGGACCAAATCAGAGAAATCAAGGCCCAACCCGCGATTACTGCTTTTCTTGGCGAATTTGATAACCAGACGCAAATTTGCTTCTATCATTTCGCGCTTTGCACGGGCCGCTTCGGTTTGACCACGACGGACCAATTCCACGACTTTTTTATATTCTTCGGTTGGCTGGCCGGTTTCTTGGGCGATTGCGGTAATATCGTTTTGTATTTTGATTATATCTGCGCCATGTTTGGTTGCGAAGTTAACCCATGCTTTGTTTTTATGCTTTGCCAATTTCTTGACCCAGTTGCGATTCAATTCATTACCCGCATATTCAACCAAGAAATCTTCGCGTTTAATCTTGTTCGCCATCGCCAAACGTAACAGTTTCCCTTCAAGTCCCATTAACAACTGGTCGCGTTTAGTAAGGGTTTCCATAATTTCAGAGATACGGTCGTCATTAAGGCGAATCTTGCTAACATGTTCGAACAGCGTCAAACGCATTTTGTTGTATTTTTCTTCCAATGCGTTGTCTGGTTTGGACGATGTAAGTAATTTTTCCATACGCATCGCCTGAAGTTTCTGCATACTGTTAAATGTACGTTTAATCTTCGAGAACAAATCCAAAACCATCGGCATCAAGGCCTCTTCCATCACAGGAATTGGCACACCAGATGTGCTGCGCGGGGCATCGTCTTTTTTGACACCGTCTTCGTCCAGCATTTCATCTTCGTCGTCTTCGTCATCTTCGGCGCCACCAACAGATTCTTCCAAATCATCCAAATCATCGTCATCCAGTTCATCGACCTGGTCAACGCCCTTGGATTTAAGGGTTTCAGAAATTGCCGCCAATGATTTCTGTTCGGAATCAGATGAATACATTGCTTCCAAATTCACAATGTAACGCAGACGGATATCTTCATTTAACAATTGTTGATACCAATCCAACATCGCCTTTATCGTCATTGGGCTTTCGCACAAACCATATACCATCAGGCGCGATGCCGCTTCTATACGTTGGGCAATTGCGACTTCGCCGGCGGCGGTCAACAACTGAACCGTTCCAATTTGTTTAAGGTATGACTGAACAGAATCTTGGACACCAAGAACCAAACTGCCTGTTTGGCTGCGTTCCAACTGTTTTGCATAGTGTTCGTAATCTTCGTCGTTAACATCAACCTGTTCTGCATCTGCGTTTAACAGATTACGATATTTTTCCGCATTTTCATCGGAATCTTCGTCATAATATTTTTCAATATCCTTGGCATAATTGCCGGTTTCAAGAATTTCCAATCCCAAATCTTGCTTAAAGAATTCCAGGACTTCGGCCTGTTCTTCTTCGGGGATTTCGTCCGCATCAACCGCAGAATTGAAATCTAACTGCGACAGATAGCCATTTTCCATTGACGATGCGGCGAGTTTTTGCAGGTTTTCTGGCAGGGAATCTACCAATAACCGTGTTGCTTCATCTATTTTTTTGGACATTAAAAACCCTTAAGTTTTGGTTTTTGATATTATTTTTTATTCTTGTTTGCCTTGGCCACCGCATCATGCAATGCAGATTCAGACAACAACCCCAAAACCAACGGACTTTGAATTTGGATGTCCGCATAGTTTTTGTGTGTCTTGTTACGAACAGACGCAACGGTTGGGTTCGTACTGCGCATCAGACGTGCAATTTGGCCATCTGACAATTCTGGGCAATTCTTTAAAATCCACAAAATGCCACCCAAACGATTTTGACGGTGCAATTTTGGTGTATAACCAATACCCTTTTTATTCTGGGCGTTTTGTGCATTTACAATTGTTTCCAACAAAGTCAGACGCGCATTCGGGTCTTCTTCGCATTTTTTGATATCTTCACGCGTCAGTTGTCCGTTCAAAATCGGGTCTAACCCCTGCATTTTTTGTGTTTCGGCATCCGCGATATTTTTTACCTCTAATTCGTGCAAGCCGCAGAATTCTGCGATTTGTTCGAATGTTAACGCGGTATTTTCAATTAACCACAAAGCAGTGGATTTTGGCATATATGGGTAGTTCATAAAAAATCCTCTTGTTCGCTGTCGCTAAATATAGCACAAAAACTATTATATTCAAGGGGTTTTTTATAAAATATTTTACTGTTTTTTCACCAGTTTAAAACCACCCGGAATATCGGTTACTGTCCAACCCGCAGAATCTATTTTCGAACGCAATTCATCAGCCGTGGCGAAATCACGGTTTTGTTTTGCCGCCATACGCTGTTCTGCCAATTTTTGAATTTCATCTGGTGCGGTCTCTGATTCTGTCGCCAACAGCTTCTTTGCCCTGTCCGCCAATTGCAACCCTAACAGTTCATCAACAAAATCCAACAACGCCAATTTTGTCGTGGTATTTACCGTTTGATTTTTCAACATATCTTGGACCACAACCAATGTTTCCGCGGTTTTCAGGTTATCGGACATTGGTGTCAAAATTTTATCGTGCCATTCGCTATATGTGCCCTGGTCCACAGTATCGTTTCCTGGATTTGCCATCAAATCGGCGATTTTACGAACCATATTTTTATACCCAGACGCCGCCGCATCCAATGAATCAAACGAAAATTCCATCGGCTGACGATAATGTCCCTGAAGCAATAAATAACGGTACGCCATCGGGTCATAACCCTTTTCTACCAAACCACGAACCGTAAAGAACGAACCTGATGATTTGGACATTTTACCATCACGCAACATCAGCCAAGCCCAATGCATCCAATAGTGCACCCACGGTTTACCAACAACCGGTTCAGATTGCGCAATTTCGTTGGTATGATGAACCTTGATATGTTCTTGGCCACCGGTATGAATATCAAAATGGTCGCCCAGGTATTTCATACTCATTGCACTGCATTCCAAATGCCAACCCGGGAACCCAATGCCCCATGGGCTGTCCCATTCCATTTGGCGTTTGACATCAGTTGGCGAAAACTTCCAAAGTGCAAAATCGGTTATGTTGCGTTTGTTATTATTTTCAATACGTGCACCACCGCGCAATTCAGATAATTTTTGCCCCCCCAATGCACCATAATCGGCAAATTTGGATGTATCGTAATAAATGCCATCCCCCGCAATTTCGTATGTGAACCCAAGTTTTTCCAGTTTTTGAATAAGTTCTATTTGTTCTTTGATATGATCAGTTGCACGCGGAGTGTATGTTGGACGAATAATATTCAACAAATCCATATCGACAAAGCAGTTATCCATATATTTCTTGGCAACATCCCATACCGACATATTTTCGCGCGCCGCGCCCTTTTCCATTTTGTCTTCGCCGGTATCTTCATCACTTGTTAAATGGCCGACATCGGTAATATTCATAACATGCGTAACCGTATATCCGTTTGCCAAAAACATACGTTTTAGTATATCGTTGTTAAAAAACGCCCGCATATTACCGATATGCTGATCCCAATAGACCGTTGGACCGCACCCGTAAAACCCGACATGATTTGGGGTAATTGGCACAAAATCTTCAACTTTGCGGGTCATAGTATTAAATAATCTTATTTGCATAACGAATCCTTATATCTTGGTGTTGTTTATAATAACAAAACTATGAAAAATAAGCAAACATTATGTTTGCAAAAAAAAATTTTAACAACAACAGTAAAAATTTATAAATGGTATTGTCATCGCCTGTAATTGTGCCAGATTTCCACAAATATGTCAACCTAATTTTCGTTCGCACGCGGATG
>JAFZTZ010000063.1 GCA_017618595.1 Alphaproteobacteria bacterium | reverse complement strand
GACTGACACAATTGTGGGTGATGGAACAAAAATTGATAATTTATGCCAAATTGGCCATGGTGTTGTTATAGGCAAAGAATGCTTCTTGGCATCGGGGGTTGGTTTGGCCGGTGGTGTTGTTGTTGGAGATCGCGTTTTAATCGGTGGACATGCGGGTGTTTCAAACGGCATTCATATTGGTGATGATGCTGAAATTGGTGCAAACAGCGGTGTGTTCCGCAATATACCTGCGGGTTCACGTTGGATGGGATATCCTGCGGGGCCGGGTATAGAATTCCTGCGCCATTATGCGTGGTTAAATAAAAACGCAAAATAAATTTAATGTAAAAAAGATATTGCCCATTAATCTGGGCAATATTCTAATAAATCTAAAACATTTTGAACATCTTGATTTACAGATACCGTTACAGTTCGTTTCATGCTGTCCCTGTATGTGTAATAAAACGGATCAGATGCAAATTGTGGTGCGCGTTCATATATGTCGTTAAATGGTTGTAACAAAGTAGTGAACCATTTTTTGTTTCTGCACAGACATTTGTTACGAACATCTGCAACCATTTCACCGTCAACACCATAAGAATAATCGCCCGTTATATCATTGTTCGATAAAACGACACAACGTTGTCCAATGGCAAAACTGTTTGCATCATCTTTCAAAAATTCGTATATCTGGTCTTCCCTGGCACCTTCGTTTTGCAATTCGTGTATAAAACCAGCGGTGCAACATGCCTTGGATGTGCGCATTAATATTTTATAACGTTCCATCAAAGATTTTGCAGCCACATCATTCGCAGAAAAATCAGGTTGCAAATTTATTGCAAATATAATGTCGTCAACCTTGACAGGACTTAAATGTGCACTGCGACGCAAAACATTAGTTTTGTGAACGGGTTTTTTATACCATACTTCACATTCCTGGATAGTTTCAAAAGGACAATTGTAATCGTAATCGCACATATTGTCCGTATTATACTTTGTTGATTGGTAAGAAAAATCGTACCACAGATTTTCTTTTGGCGCGACAGGTTCCAATACATCAACAACTGTTTCTGTTTCAACGTATTCAGCAGGTGCCAAATCACAATCTTCATCAACACATTCAGATGCGTTCACGACATTCATGCCAAACGCAATTATCAATAATGATAAAAAAGGTATATAACGTTTCATATTTATACATTTTATCACAAAAAACACATATATTAAATAAAAAATTTGTTGTTGTGTGTATGTACAAAAAAACTTATAATGGGAATAAGTTCTTAAACAAAAGGAAATATACATGAAAAAAATCTCAATTCTTTCTTTATTAGCTTTGATTACAATGCCTGCGTTGGCAACGGAAGACGCAACTGTTGCGGACAAAGTTAATGCAGAAGTTGTAAAAACAGAACAAATTTCTAATAAATTTGAAGAAAGCAATCCAAAAATTAAATTTCCACGTGGATGACAATTGGGTATCGGTGTTTCGCCAACCAGTGGTATAAACGGATTTGTTGGATATAATAATAAAAACTTTAATTCTTTCTGGGCAAAACGATTCGGTGTCCGATTCGATATGGCCACTTATTCACCAATTAAATCTAAATTAAATAAAGAAATAAATGAAATCGCTGGTAAAGGTGAAGATGGTGTAGAAATTGGAGATATGAAAATTGAAAATTTTGCGTTGGATGGAAAACATTATGGCGCAATGATTGATTTTTATCCATTTGGTAATACTTGGTTCTTGGGCGGATGGAGAATATCTGGGGGTTATTTCAATGGTAAATTAAATGCCAAAGCAGATATCACAGATAAAAATATTGGCGGTGTATATGAATTCGAATTGAATGGACAAACATATACATATGATGCTGGGGCAGCCCATGGTAAAGCCAAAGTAAATTGGAATTATTCCGGCCCATATGTTGGAACAGGTTTTGATTTGGGTTTATTCTGGGGAATCAAAGTTTATTTTGATGCGGGCGTAGTGTTGGCTGATAAATCTGCCAAGGCCGATTTGGATATTCCTTTAACGGGATTGGAAGTTGGTGGTGTACCTGTTCAAAGTAATCCAACCTTGGAAGCTATATTAAAAGATAATATCAAGGCCGAATTAAAAGACATTCAAGATGATTTAGATAAATATGATTATTTCCCATTGGTAAAACTTGGGTTTATGTATAGATTCTAATCAAAACTTGATTGTTGTTTGAAATAAAACCACCCATTGCAAAATGAGGTGGTTTTTTTATCGATTCGGGGGTGCGAATCGCCTTTTTTGAAACGAATCGCATTTTTAGGGGTGGTTTTTACGTTGAAAATAACCCAATAATTATGAATCTGTAAAAATATTAAAATTTATAAAAAGCCAGAAATCTGCCACTTTTAAAATTTTTAAGATTTTCTTAAAATTATTTTTGAAAAAATGCTTGACTTTTTTAAAGTTCGCAATCATAATAACCGGGCTTTAAGTTGGCAGTTGTCGAAATATGATATGTCAACCTCTGAAATTCCGTGATAAAATCACAACATTGTTAATAGAAGCAGCTCATCAAAATACAAGAAGAGATATGCAGACAGTTGAATTTGGAATATCCAAACTTTGACTAAGTCAAATGTGCATATCCTAGACAGGTAGTAGGTTATTATAACCTCGTTAAAAACTTGTCTTGCGAATATATAATATGTAAAGACGAACTGATTAAAGTCAGCTTTGTTAAATGCACAGGACTTAAATTACAAGTTTTTTTTAGAACTTGAGAGTTTGATCCTGGCTCAGAACGAACGCTGGCGGCAGGTCTTAGGCATGCAAGTCGAACGGATGACAGAGAGCTTGCTCTCTGAAGTCAGTGGCGCACGAGTGAGTAACGCGTGGGAAACTGCCCTTCACTGGGGAATAACGTTTGGAAACGAACGCTAATACCGCATACGCCCGCAAGGGGAAAGATTTATCGGTGATGGATGTGCCCGCGTTGGATTAGCCAGTTGGTGGGGTAATGGCCTACCAAAGCAATGATCCATAGCTGGTC
>JAFZTZ010000062.1 GCA_017618595.1 Alphaproteobacteria bacterium | reverse complement strand
GTTGGTCGCCAGTATACGCATGAACCGTTGTCATCCATCCAGATGTGATTCCAAAGTTTTTATCCAAAACCGCGGCAACTGGTGCAAGACAATTTGTCGTGCATGATGCGTTAGAAACGATGATATCATCTTTGGTCAATGTGTTTTGGTTAACACCGAACACAATTGTTTTGTCTGCCCCCGCAGATGGTGCAGAAACCAAAACGCGTTTTGCACCGCAATCAATGTGAACATGCGCCTTTTCTGCGGCGGTAAAGATTCCTGTGCATTCCATAACAATATCAACACCCATTTCGCCCCATGGCAATTTTGTCGGGTCTTTTTCGGCAAGGCATTTTATGCGTTGGTTACCGACGATGATTGTATCGCCTTCTAATTTTACATCCATTGGCAATTTGCCATGGACAGAATCATATTGCAGCAAATAAGCATTTTGTTCGGCCGGCGCCAAATCATTTACCGCGACAAATTCAATATCATCGCGCCCAGATTCTAGTGCGGCGCGTAAAACCAAACGGCCAATACGACCAAAGCCGTTTATAGCAACTTTTATTTTTGACATAATATTCTTCCTTTTTTTGTTGTCTGGGGATAATACTAGCACTTTGTTGCGCAAATTTCAAACCGAATTTATGCGGCCTTGAATTTCAAAAATAGTGCGGTATAATCAAAAACATGGAAAAACGAAAGGCGTATATCATTACCGGCCCAACCGCATCAGGCAAGTCAAGTTTCGCACACAACTTGGCGCGGGCGATTCACGGCGCAATTATAAATTGTGATAGTGTTCAAATATACCAGGCAATCGAAAATATATCGGCGAGCCCATTTGCAAATCGCGCGATTTCAAATGAAATAGACGGTGTGCCATATCGGCTTTTTTCTATTTTAACATTGGATGAACAGATTAGTGTTGCGGACTATATCAAAATGGCGCGGGAACAATACGACGATGTTATTGCGCATGGATATGTGCCGATTTTTGTTGGGGGTACTGGTTATTATATAAACGGTATTATAAACGGTATTGCCGAAATTCCCGAAATATCAGATGAAAACCGAACCCGTGCGCGCGAATTGGTCGCACATGATTTAAATGCGGCGCGTGAATTGGTCCCAAATTGCGCGGCAACCGATCCACAACGCGTTGCACGTGCGTTAGAGGTGTTCTTGGAGACAGGCCGGCATTTAAATGAGTGGCAAAATGCGGTGCGTGTTGGCGCAATTTTGCCGACACCGTTTAGAATCTTGATAAATCCACCATTAGATGTGTTGCATACGCGAATTGCCGCGCGAATTCCAGAAATGATTTCGGGTGGTGCGATGGCCGAGGCAGAATATATAATCAAAAATAATTTTGATGTTCGGCGCGCAATCGGGGCAGAGCAACTGTGCGCATTTTTACAGGGCGATATTTCCAAAGATACGGCAATAGAAAATTGGATAACAAAAACGAACCAATATGCAAAACGGCAAAGAACGTGGTTTAAAACACAATTTTCGGCCGATATTACAATAAATCATATTCCAACAACAGAAGATATAGATTTAATACTGTCACAAAATATATAAAAGATTATTTCTTCGCAGAATCGCGCAGGCGGTAATATTCCCAAATCGCTTCTGGCGCAATGTCGGTTAAGCGCATTTTACGGCGCACGCGGAACAAACCAAAAAATTCCCGTTTCAGTGAACTAAAACGCGCATATTCCCAATCTATGATACCAGTTATTTTCATTGTTTTTGGATCAACTAATATATTACTGCACATATCGCCGTGGGTTAGACCAATGTCGTTCTTGTCGGCACCCTTTGGGCGCAAATCATTCAGTTCTGGCAGTTTAGAGTTAAATAAAATGTATATGATATTCCCAAGTTCCGCACCAATTTTATCGCGGTGTTCACGTATTTTTTCAAGTGGCAGATTCAGCAATATTTCGCCCGGAATAAATTTTGTTTCATATACAGTAAAAATGCCGACCTGGTGAATTTTTATGTTTGGCACACGAACCGGCAATAATGAACGAATCGCATCTGTGATACGCTTTTCCTGGGTGAATTTTGTGATAGAATCATCTTTTAAATGAAACTTACGAATTTTATAAATCGTGCCGTTCGGGGTGATAAATACCAAACTGCCACCACCCTTGGCCAGACGGAAATGGCGCCAATCTTGGCGCGGAAATGCGCGACGTAAAGCCACCAATTTGGCATGATAATCAAACAATTTTTCACGTCTGAAAACATCGCGCCATGGGCGATATGGTATGAAGCATGATAAAAAATAAAGAATGTTAAAAAATGTGCGCCACATATTTTATGTCCTTGGTGTAAATATTATTGAAACAGACAAAAAAAACAAGTATTTTGTTAATATGTTTAAGTCAGGAACCATTGTAAAAGTTTTATTACCAAATGTTGTTAATGCCGGGTATGACTATCGTTTAACCGCGGATGCTGATTTGGGAACCTTTGTACGTGTGACGGTTATGAACCGGCCGTACATTGGGGTTGTATATGGTATTGGCGATAGTGGGTTAGAAGAAAATAAAATTAAAAATGTCAGTAAAATATTCCCATCAAAGTTGTCTGTTTGTGATTTGCAATGGATTAAAAAGATGTCTGATTGGACATTAATGGCACCGGGGGCGGTGTTGCGTTTGATTATAAATGTGCCTGATGCATTTGATGAACCGCGCACCGAACAGTTGTATGCATATAACTATGAACATACAGAAAAGAAGATTACAGAAAGCAGGCAAATGGTTATCGATGCATTTGATTTAAATGACAATGAACCAATGTCGGTGTCTGATATTCAAAATATTTCGCGTGTTTCGGTGGGCGTTATAAAAACTATGATTGCACGTGGAATGCTGACCCCGGTTGCATCGCGCCAGATGGTTCAAACATTTGCATACGATTACAAAGATATGGGGAATATCACATTAAATGATGAACAGCAAAGTGCGGCGGATAAAATAGGTGCAGATATCGCGCGCGGCGGATTTTCGGTAAACCTGCTTGATGGTATCACGGGCAGCGGTAAAACCCAGGTTTATTTTGATGCGGCATGGCGTGCGTATAGTGCGGGAAAATCTGTATTGCTGATGATGCCAGAAATCGCATTGACCACGCAATTTATAAAAAGGTTTGAATCACGATTTGGGGCGCCACCGGTTGTATGGCACAGTAATTTGACCGCGGCGCGTCGGCGTGATATTTGGCGCGGTGTATTAAATGGTGAAATAAGAATGTTGGTTGGTACGCGCAGCGCATTGTTTTTGCCGTGGCAAGATTTGGGTTTAATTGTTGTTGATGAAGAGCATGATTCTTCGTATAAGCAGGAAGATATGGGAAATTATCATGGACGTGATATGGCAATTCTGCGTGCGAAATTATCAAATTTTCCGGTAATTTTGGCAAGTGCGACACCATCCGAAGAAACTGTGCACAATATTGAAATGGGACGGTTTGGGCACTTGGTTCTGCGGTCGCGTTATGGGGGGGCGGAATTACCAACAATTGAAACAATTGATTTGCGCGAACATCGTCCGGTGGAATATCGCATTGATTCAAATACCGAAGATGTGCGTACTGGTGCATTGTCGCAAAAATTGTGTGATGAAATCGCAAACACGTTGGATAAACATCAACAGGTTATGCTGTTTATAAATCGTCGTGGTTTTGCGCCAATTGTTCAATGCAAAAAATGCGGTTGGGTGGCAACATGTCCCGACTGTTCGGTTGGTATGACATATCATAAAAAGTTGGGAAAATTACTGTGCCATATATGTGGGCGCACAATGACATTACCCGAAAAATGTCCCGACTGTAGCAATGATGTTTCAATGCGTGGTGTGGGTCTGGAAAAGGTCGAAGAAGAAATTCACGCAAAGTTTCCGGGTGCCAGAACAGCATTGGTGTCCAGTGATACAATGATGTCGCGCGGGGCATTGGAGCGCCTTGTTGCAAAGATGGAAAATGGCGAATTAGATGTAATTATTGGAACGCAAATTTTGGCCAAGGGACACCATTTCCCAAATCTTACCTTGGTGGGTGTGGTTGATGCGGATATGGGGCTGTTCGGGACAGATTTCCGTAGCGCAGAACATACATTTCAACAGTTATTCCAGGTTGCCGGTCGGGCAGGGCGTGGCAAGGTCCCGGGGCGTGTAATGTTGCAGACATATCAACCCGAACATCCGGTTATCACCGCCATTTGTGCCGGAAATCGTGATGAATTTCTGCGTGGCGATATGGATGCACGCAGGGTTGCAAAAATGCCACCGTTTGGGCAACTGATTGCGATAATAATAGAGGCCAAGAAAGAATCGGTATTAAAAAAATTCTGTGATGATTTATCAAACAGTATACCGGGTGCAAATGGCGCAAAAATTATGGGACCGGTAATGGCCCAGATATATCAGGTTCGCGGGTGGTACCGTATGCGGTTTTTAGTTGCAGGCGATGAAAGAGCAGCGTTGCAGCCATTGGTTAAAATGTGGTTGGCACGTGTATCGGTACCCGCAAATGTTCGTGTGAAAATAGATGTGAATCCCCAGAATTTTATGTAAAAAAACACCCGCATTTGCGGGTGAATTATTTATTTGCCACGGACATGATTCTGTGCGGGCTTTCCACGAAAGATTCTTTTAAAGACACCTAAAATTTTACTGCCTTTTAAAAATCTATCGGTTTTCTTTTGATTTTCAAAGTTTTGAATAATTTCGTCTTCGTGTTGGGGTTCGGACTTTGCAAAAGGTGTCAAAGACTGTGCATCTTTGATGGCCCTAAGGAATTCTATACGTGCACCGATTATATTGGCAGAATTTGCATCAAAACGTTTGCCAGACGCTTCCATTCTTGCGCTGATTGCATTACATTCAGTGATTTTTTCATCGATAATTTGATTGAAAAGTTTCACATTAATTACTTTGCCTTCTGGACTGATTGCGCCCGCCGTGTACAATTCGTCTTCTAAATTATCTGTTATTGCGTTAAGTTCTTGTTCTGTATCTGTGTAAACCATCTTTTACTCCTTGGATTTAATGTTGAAATTTCTTATACAACCTCGGTCACGGCGCGCAGTGAACCATCGCGCGATAATTGGACCACGCGTATTTTCTTTTTCATTTCTTCAATCAGTTCTGTGCGATCGTATGCCGGTTGAGTGTGTAAAATTCTGTCGGCAAAAGCAGCGTACGCGGCTTCGGCACTTTCGGCATGAATCGTGGTATAAAAATGTTCGTGACCAGTCCCAAGCATTTCCCACATAACCGCCGCATTGTCGGTTGAAATTTCGCCACCGATAATAACGTCAGGTGTCATACGTACAACCAAGTCCAACAGGCGTGCATAATTAAAATCGTTGGTTTGTTCGGTTCGAGATAATACAAAATGAACACGATTCTTTTGCGGAACCATAACTTCACGTGCGTCTTCTACGGTAATAACACGACTGTTCTGATCAATAAGCGTTAGCATATGATTTAAAAATGTTGTTTTACCGGTCGCGGTTGCACCACTGATTAGAATTGGACTGCCGTCATTTATGGCGGACATTAAACGATCGTATGGATCGTCTGGCCGATTCGTTTCACGTGGTTTAACCTTCATTAACTTTTCCCCACGTTTAAGATGATAGTTTTCAAATGATGTATCTGAAACACCGCCACCACGGATATTAAGCGCAACACCGCCAGTTACATCACGTTCATCGTATTGAACATTGGGACCAGCAATCGCACTAAAACGATGATTCCCCGGTAAAGTGGCATACACAACTGGCATTCCGTGAATTGGATCAAATGGGCGTTCATATATATTTGCAATGGTATGAATCAGGTCAACCAGATACTGTTTTGAAAGTATTGGTGCATCATATGATACCCATGGAACGCGCGCGCCATGCAGGCGCATCCATACTTCGCCGGCGTGATTTATCGCAATTTCTTCGACAAAGGATGGACGATAGAAATCCGATAACGGTTTCAATAAAGATTCTAGTACAATATTTGTCATCAAACGTATTTTATCATAAATCGCCACTTGAATCAAAAGAGTTTATTTGATAGAATCATAAAAAAGAGAGAAAAACATGAAGAAATCATTTTTATTTGTTTTATGCGCAATGCTTGCATTTGCAGGATGTTCAAGCAACCAACCGCCATACAATGCGGACGATTTTGCCAATGGTGGCGAAGATGCGCCAATGTACAATGAACGTACCAGCACGTTTATGCAGGCAGATAACCAATACGGAAATATAGATTCCTATCGGCCAAAAACGGAACAGGAAAAAGAAGAAATGAATAAACGGTGGAGTACATCGCGTATGGAAACACGTTGGCATGAATACAAGGGCGCAATGGTTCGCGTTCAAATATTATTGGGCAACAGCGATCTGCGTGAAATGCGCCTGCGTTTAATGCAAAATGCCGATGGTATGGATGTTGATGGCGATATCCGCACCATTTTGGGCAAGGTCGCAGATTACGAAATGAAACGTGTTTGTGGACGTAACGCCGACAGCATCGTTTTGGTGTATGATAATCCATCATTTGAATCAACACGTCCAACACCGTTCTTTGACTATCGTATAGAAGCCGAAGGTGTAACGATGCGCGAATACGGGTTCAGATGTGTTTTTAACAACTAAAACAACAAAAAGGAAAAAACAAATGAAGAAAATCTTTGGGACTTTGGGTTTATGTGGTGCGCTGTTTTGCGCCGGATGTGATGCAGGTGATGTGACCGCACAGAAAGGTGATACGGTTGTTATTAACTTTGCGGGTTATCTTGATGGGGTTCAATTCCCAGGCGGAACATCAACGGAACCATATCCATTGGTTTTGGGTAGTGGCGCATTTGTCCCAGGGTTTGAAGATCAGTTAATTGGTGTCAAAAAGGGCGAAGCACGTGATATCAATATCACATTCCCAACAAACTATGTCCCAGATTTAGCGGGCAAAGCAGTTGTGTTCAAAGTTCAGGTTGTGGACATCCAAAAGAAATAATAAATTTATTTCATAAAATTAAAAAATGCCGGAAATGTTCCGGCATTTTTTATTGCGATTTTACATGCTTTTTGGCGCGTCTGGACGATGTGTGCCACAAAAGTCGCGTTTGGATTGGTCATACGCTTTTACGGCTTCGGCGGTTGTTGCAGGTTTAAATCCATATTTGTCTCTTAGAATTTTAATCAGTCCAGCAACCGTCAATTGTGTAAATGGTCCAAATTGAGCGAAATCGGTTGTATCAAAACGCACATTTAATAATTTTTCTATATTATCGCAGATGTCTATAAGATCCAAAGAATTCGCACCAAGGTCGGTAATCTTTGCGCCTGGGACAACTTCCTTTTTGGATGCAAATAATCTTTGCATAATTGCATTTTGAACGATTTCTTGTACTTCTTGTTCCGTATAGTTTATGCCGAATTTTTTTGGTTCTTCTTTTTTCTTGTCTTTTTTCTGTTTGGCTTCGGCAATTAACGCTTCAAATTCTTGGTATGAATGTGTACGCGATAATTTATATACAGATATTTGCAACCCAAGGTCGCGTGATATAATGCTGTGCCAGAAATTTATAGATAATGCGGTGTGAATCGTCGCCCACAATGGATCCATAGATTCTTTTTCTGCGGCGGAATCAACGGCTTTGCCTTGGGCAATAAGCGATTTTTCGGCGGCATCACCAATATTAAAAATACGCATTTCTTGGTCTATTTTTATACCAAAAAAGCTTTCTAATTCTTTTAATTTATTCATAAATGCTGTTGGTTCTGTGCCGGTGCTGTATGCTTCGTTAATAAGGTCTCTGATTTTTTCGTTTGGTTGTAGTGGACGGCCAAACGCAGTACGCAAATTGCCAATAAGATAACTAAAAATTGAACGACGATTCCACATTTTTCCATGATGAACCTGGGCGGTTGCAGGTGCAATTTCCTGTACGGGTTCTTCTTGGACTTGGTTTTTTGCAAAATTGAGAATTTTTGCTTTGCGTTCTTCGGAATTAATAACCACCATAAAAATCATGGTATATACCTGCATTGGGCTCATACTAGATAAATCCTGGTGGATGTATATATCAAATTTATCTTTGATGCGTTCGCGGATACGTTCCACGTCTTCTGGAAAAGTTATAATTTCTGAAATCTTTTTGTGTGGGTTAATTGTGTCTGCCGCAAATGCAGAATACAACAATATGCCGTTAACCTGATTTTTTATATATGATCTAATATAATCTGTTTCGTTGTTTTTCATCGTATTTATCCCATTTAATATTTTTGCGACATCGCGAACCACAATATACGCATAACAACACCCTGTCATTATGACAATGGGATTTTAAACAAAAAATATTGGTTGTCAAGAACCTATTGGTCGACGGCCATAATGAAAATTCCGCGTTTGTTGGCGGTTTTTATAACATTTGGTTTGTCTACAATGAAACAAGTTTTCGTGTTAACAACTATACCTTTTAATTTCGCGTCGGCAACCGCATTAACGGTATCAACGCCAATCGCAGGAATATCTATGCGCAGGTCTTGTCCGGGTTTTGTCATTTTTGCGAAAACACCACCGATTTTTTTACGGTTTTTGCGCATATCAACGACACGTTCCAGCATCTTTGCGGTGCCTTCGGCGGCCTCTACCGCGATAACCTGTTTATCCACCACAACCGATGCACCGATATCCGCGGCACCAATTGTGTGCGAAACCTCTATGGCGCGGTCAATATTTTTTTTGTCCGTGCGGGTTGGTTTTGTTTTGGTCAAGATTCCCGCACGTTCAAATGTTAATTCTGGTGCCAAATCTTGTGCCGCAACAACCGTAAAACCAGAGCGTTCAAGTGTCTTGGTAAATGCAACAGCCATAGAATCATACCCCCGTTGATTTTTTAATATGCGAAACAGTGCAAAAAGTGTCCATAAATCTGGCCGCAGGTCAGAAAGATTTGGATGGCCCAATGCACCAACAAAAGTCATTTTGTTTATTCCACGACGTTTAAATTCGCGCAATGCACGACCCCCACCGCCAAGCCGAACAACCATGTCGGGTTCAAGGCGTTTGTCATAAAAATTCTTAAGGCCCACAACAAAAACATCCCATCCATTTTTACGCAACGCGTCGCGCGTATAAAATGGTAAATCAAGTGCGCCTGCAACAAGTGCAATTTTTTTATCGTTATTTTTCTTCATGCTGCCTTAATTTTAAGCAAAAATCATACTGGAATCAAGTTAGTTTTTATGATACAATTATATGGTATATAATAAAGTGGAATTCAAATGAAAAAAACATTTACTATATTTGGTGCGTTATGTTTGTTGCCAGTTGTTGCAAATGCATCACGCGATGTTGAATTTAAAAATGAAATTACGCGCGGTCTGCCCGTTGTTCAGGTGCAGTATAATAGTGGCCCAGATCCCATGTATTATAACGAGGTTACAGTTATAAATACGGGGATAAATACCATTGCACCGGATACAGAAGTTGTAGATATGGGGATGTATGGTTGTATGGAATGTGGAACCCCAGAACCTGAAATTGTTTACGAAGCCGAACCTGTGGCCGTGGTTGAAGAACCCGAAGAAAAAGTGTTCATTCCAACAAGAATGTATCTGCGTATGGGTGGCGGTTTTAATCTTAGTATGGCGACAAAAAAAGCGCGCGTTGGTGATGACAAGTTTAAAACACAAAAATCATGGAATACAACAATTGGATTAGGGTGGAACCTGCGGCCGTTCTTGCGTACCGAAGTTGCATTCCAAGAATCCAGATTTGAATTCAACGGTGTTCCACATTTGCACGCCAGTTATCACACATTAAATGGTATGGTGTATTTTGATATACCACCACGTTATAAATATGTGGGTGATACCATACAACGTCGCAATTTCGTTCCG
>JAFZTZ010000061.1 GCA_017618595.1 Alphaproteobacteria bacterium | reverse complement strand
CATTCCGTGATAATTGGACAAACACCCGCGGCCACCTTTACATTGGTCAAACACGCCGTATTCGTAGATGTGCTGCACCCATCTTCTAAACAAGACTGAATCTGCGCCAAACATGTTAAACGCATATGTTTATCGCTGTAAACAGCGGCGTCTGCCAAGATGAGTTTTGATTCATCCTGCCAATCTTCTAAAACATAAGTTTTAACCGCCATACATTGATCCAAAACATTTTCACATGCATTCGCACGACGCGACAGCAATTTCGCATCCAAACAATTTTCAAAGTTCACACCACAACCGCCCTTATCTGCGATACACGCTTTATATGCCAACAAACATTCACCACGATTATATTTGTTTGTGGTACCCAGCATATCAAGTGTTGCCGAACGAACCGCGGCTTCGGCGGTACG
Organism: Alphaproteobacteria bacterium; assembly: GCA_017618595.1. Taxonomy (GTDB): domain Bacteria; phylum Pseudomonadota; class Alphaproteobacteria; order Rs-D84; family Rs-D84; genus Enterousia. Next base: position 12,277 of record JAFZTZ010000061.1, on the reverse strand, counting down.
CTTATTGGACTGCGCGGCGGTTTTCTGTTCTGCCAAATATGTACTAAATGTTTTACAATCTTTTGTGACTTCGCGTTGATAAAGTTTTTCTTCCATTTCGCCGCGTTTTTTATCACATTTTGCCAATATATATTCGCAACTATCGGCCGCCATAGAATAAAGGTTATCACCAATATCATCATCCGCCGACAGACTTTCACTACTGGTCCCATTTATCCACGCTGACAAATTCACACCCGATGCGCGCGAAGATTTTTTTGCCTTTTCACTTTCACCAAATTTGACGAATTTTGCCTTGGCACCCAAACGCTCTTTTTCAACGCCTTCGGTATAAAGTTTTTCCGCTTCCTGTTGAATATTTTGAATTTCTTGAATCAAAGATTTTGACTGTTTTATTTTGTCGGAGCAAGAACAACGGCCACCTTCGGATTCATCAAGCATACAAAATTCATCCATACATTCGCGATATTCATCACGACATTCTTCGGCATCCAATTTTTCCGGTTCTTCTTCCACAACCTCTTCTTCGTCTTCTTCCTCGACGGTAACCACGCTAACCTCTTCTACCGCGGAACTTTTAACCTTGGGAATACTTTGCACCTTTTGCGCGGCATTCCCAGACGCCATAGATGCGCCACGAACACCAATACGTGCACCGTTACGTCCCGCCGCAAACGCAAGGCATGGGACAACAAACATCAGAACGACAAAATAATTTATCTTCATATTTTCCTTCCTACATCTTTCATATAATTTTATCAGAACAAAGCCCCCGGGGCAACAAAAAATTCTTGATTTTTTTGGTTAATCAACATATTATTTACAAAAACTAACCCAAGGAATAAATATGGCAAAAGATGATGTTGTGGTTTTTAGTGGTACGGTTGAAGACAAATTACCAAACACAATGTTTCGTGTAAAGTTGGATAATGGACATGAAATTTTGGCAACCGTGTGTGGTAAAATGCGCAAGGCGCGTATTTGGGTCAATGTTGGCGAACGCGTTCGTGTTGAAATGACACCGTACGATTTGGCCAAGGGTCGCATTACGTTTGTTGAACGCAAACGGGCACCCGGGGAAAACCAAGAACAATAAAAAAATGATTAAAAAAGGTTGCGTTTCGCAACCTTTTTTAATTCCCATCACCACCTTCACCATCACCGCTGCTATCACCTGATTCTTCTTCGGGCTTTGACTTGCATAATCCCCAACACAAACTCGCATTGGTTTCATTATAGAAATCTGGATTTTTATCATCAGGGTTCTTGGGTTCACATGAATTTGATGTTTCATCTTTTTCAAAATCTGTTACCCATTCACCACCTATTCTGTCGCATTCTTTGGCCAACTCTGCCGCCATATCAACGCGAATAGAATCCATCATCATATTAACATTACCCAAAACTTCATTTGGAATTGTATTGTTGGACTCTGAGGGTCGCACGCAATACTGCAACGCATAAACAACCATTTTTTGATACAAACTGCCAATATAATTGCCACATTGCAGATTGCCAATGCCCTTGGCATGAACTTCGCCACCGGTGCATTCATATTCGTCGGGGCACACATAGCATTTTCCACCGTACAGCCAATATCCATCATTACACGATTCGTACGATCTATTCTCCCAACACATATGGGTGTTACTATCCAACATAGGAGTACTGCCTATTGGCAACCAAACATCATCCCATTCATAAGATGTAACCTGCGGATTACCAACAGGCCGTATTTTATCTACTTTATCATAACTTGGGTTATTGATGTATGTGCATGCAGGATCGGTTGCGTACAATATATCGCCCGGGGCATAAATACGACAACCATACGGATAACTGTGCAATGTATCGGACCCCGGAACACGACACAGTTTGCTGGCATACTCTTTTAATGACGCAAGGCAATTCTGGGCAATTTTCTGATCGGTAATCTTGCGCATTTCTTCAATCATCAACTGCAATCCAGCCGCCCCACCGCCATAAAGATTGCTGCATGTGGTCATTTTTTCTTCACACATTTCTTCTGATAATTCCAATCTATCGCCAAGCAGTAATTGTTCTTCGATATTACTATAATCGCGCAATTGCTGTGTTGTCTGGTCATAACATTGGTTAACAACATCCATACATTCATTTTTAACCTGGCGAATTCTTGCCTGTTGGCCTTGGTATATTTCTGTTATCGCCTGGCGCATAAATTCGTCCCATACTTCATCCGCGATATCACGGCATGTTTCCAATTGCTTTTTTGCAAATTCTTTTTTTCGATTCAATTCAGCAACCAATTTTACATTCGTCGCATTCGTTAATACATCACCCGCAAGTGAAACCTGATCATTTAATTCATAAAAGTTCGCGGTATAAATTGGTTCCCCAGTAACACGATTCAAATAACGCCCCGTCAAATCAAGACAATGGACATAATTTTCACCGCACGCTGTATCCGCGGTCAAACTGGTACGTACACCGGCGATACACTCATTTATCGCGGCCGAATTATGTGCATCATAATTTTCCAAACGAGCTATCATCATATCACGATTTGTTTGGCGTATTGCGGTATTCGCACTTGTTGACTGTTTATCCAATGCTGATAATAGTGTTGCACAATCATTTTCAATATACATACCGTACGCCGACATAACAATATTCAACGCATGTTCAGACGAACACTGACCCCGAACCAGTTCCGCACATTGCGAATGTACGGCATTATACAATGATTCCCCGGTTAAATTTGCAATATTTGCCCCAGATATCAAATCCGTAGTTGTCCATATTTGTTTGATATCGCCGCCGGCATCCAACTGGCCCGATGTAGACATCGCATTTTTACGCGTTTTGTCCAACACATTGCTTATCGCGGTGATTTGTTTCATAGATTGCGATTTATCACGTGAATTAGAATATGCCTGTTCACCTTCGCTTGCCGTCAACATTGCCTTGACTTCGGCGGGGGTTTTAAGAATTGCGTCTATGTTTAAATCTTTGAAATCTTGTAATTGTGTGGATGTCTGGGACAGCGCGCGTTCACGTGCCTTGACCGTTTCTAATTTTGATGAACAAATACAGCGACGATATGTATCATTTTGCAACGCACAAAATTGATCCATACATGTAAAATACGCCGCCTGGCAATCTTCGTATCCGTCATCAAAAACGCTTGCACCTGTATTAGCTGCCGCACGCGCCATTGTTTTCGCATTACGCGCCGGACGCATCGCACTTGCCGCCGATGTAATCGCACCACGTGTTGCCGAATTACCAACAACTTTGCGTCCAGTCCGCGCTACACGCGTTTGCGTGGTTTGAACGCGCGTTGTATCATTACGCGTTTTTACCGTTGCCGAACGTGACGAAACCGCACGTGGCGCAACGACCTTGGTCGTTGCCGAACGTGATGAAACATTGTTGGAATTTCTGCCCTGGACCGTGGGTGTTCCACGCGAAACAGCGTCAGCACCACGACCGGCGGCCAACGCAGAACACGCGCAAAACGCGCACATTACAATAGAAACTATCGCTTTTTTCATCTCCGATAATATATGCTAGCAAAAAACGAAAACGCGCCGCAAGAGATAATTTTGCAATTTTTGTATAAAAATGTGAACCCACAAACAAACGCAGAAACTTATGCGGCCTTTTTGGCACCACGCAATATTTCTATTGGTGCCTTCTTGCCCGTGACAACATTTTTATCTATCACGATTTCCGCCAAATCTGCATTGTCTGGTGCATTGAACATCGGTTCCAAAAGTATCTTTTCCAATATACTGCGCAACCCACGTGCACCCGTTTTACGCACCAATGCCATCTGTGCAATTTCACGCAAGCCATCAGGTGTTATTGTTAATTTCACATTGTCCATTTCCAACATTGCAACATATTGCTTTACAATTGCATTTTTGGGTTCTGTTAAAATGCGAACCAACGCATCTTCGTCCAAATCAGTTAATGTTGCAACAACTGGTAAACGACCGACCAATTCCGGAATTATACCGAATTTCACCAAATCTTCGGGTTGAACATCGGCGGTATAATTTTTGGATTCACGTTCTTTCTTGGACGCAACTTCGGCACCAAAACCGATACCTGCACGTTCACATTTACGATTTGCAATGATTTTATTTAACCCATCAAATGCACCACCGCATATGAATAAAATTTTGGAAGTATCCAAACGCACCGTGGCTTCGCCTGGGTGTTTACGTCCGGCGCCACTTGCCGATACATTTGCAACCGTTCCTTCGACCAATTTCAATAATGCCTGCTGAACACCTTCGCCCGACACATCACGCGTCAACGATGGATTTTCAGATTTGCGCGCGATTTTATCTATTTCATCGATATAGACAATTCCACGTTGCGCCTTTTCAACATCAAAATTTGCATTATGCAATAACTGCGTCAAAACGCTTTCCACATCGTCACCGACATATCCGGCCTCGGTCAAAGTTGTTGCATCTGCGATTGCAAACGGAACATCTAACATCCGTGCAAGCGTTTGCGCGAATAATGTCTTACCAGTTCCCGTTGGTCCGATTAACAACACATTTGATTTTTGAATTTCAACATTTGAAGATATCGCAACACTATGCCGTTTATAGTGATTATAAACCGCAACCGCCAAAGTGCGTTTTGCAGATTCCTGGCCGATGATGTATTCATTAAGGAAATTATAAATCTGGGATGGTGTCGGCAATTTTTCTACGTCACGTGTGACCTCGGTCCGCATATCATCCGCCATGATATCATTACACAGCGCGATACATTCATCACAAATACATACATTACGGCCACTAACTAATTTTTTAACTTCGTAAACCGCCTTGCCACAAAAACTGCAAAATTGCTGTTGTTCTTTGGAATCTGGTGTTTTTTTATCTTCACTCATTTTATACAACCTGTACTTTGATAATTATTTTCTTGTTAAAACCTTATCTATAATACCAAAATCTTTGGCTTGTGCCGGTGTCATCCAATTATCACGTTCCATCGCATCGTGAACTTCTTTAACTTTTTTACCGGTAAATTCGGCCATTTGCTTGGTCAAATTTTCTTTAACCATTTGCATTTTGCGCATACCGATTTCCATATCTGTCGCCTGCCCTTGCAGACCACCCAATGGTTGATGAATCATAATTTCAGCATTTGGCAACGCAAACCGTTTACCCTTTTCACCAGCCGCCAACAAGACCGATGCCATAGATGCCACAAGCCCCATACCAATTGTTGAAACTGGCGATTTTATGTAATTCATCGTATCCATAATGGCCCAACCTGATGCGATATCTCCACCCGGGCTGTTGATATACAGCGATATATCCGCATTTGGATTTTCTGATTCCAAGAACAGCAACTGCGCCACAACAGCAGTTGACATTTGTGGTTCAATTTCGCCGTTTATCATAACGATACGATCACGCAACAAACGTGAATAAATATCAAAAGAACGTTCACCGCGTGGTGATTCTTCAATTACAACAGGTATCAATGACATAACTTTATCCTTATCTTTTTTGATTACTTTTAATTATACCACATAAAATGCGGGTTCGCAAACATATGCCAAATTTTATTTTGCGACAACGACCATCGCCGTCCGCAGAACCGTATCACCAAACATATAACCCGGTTGCATTTCTTCAACAATGGTCCCCGCCGCCGTATTTTCCGGTGCGTCTATGACCTGAATCGCATTATGCAACATCGGGTTCAGCGGCTGGCCCACAGATTCTATTTTGGTAATTCCAATTTCATCAAATGACGATCTTAATGCCCGCGCCAACGATATGATTCCTTCGTCTTCGGGATTATGCTTTAATGCCGCATCAACCGCGTCCATAACTGGTAATATCTTTTCGGCAACCAACATCGCACGCGACCGCGCACGTGATTCTGCATCCAACGCCGCACGCCGACGCGTATTTTCCAATTCCGCCGCCGTCCGTAAATATTTATCACGCGTTTCCGCCAATTCCGCCATCAAATCGTCCAAATTAGGTTCTTTGGGCGATTCGTTTTTGGATTTCTTGTCATCCTGCGCCGTCGCATTTTTCGCATTATCTATGGACACAGATTCAACTTTTACTTCTTTGTCTTCCATAACTTTGTCTTTATTTTGGTTATTTCACATTCTCTATTATAGGTATAAATTCACCCGGTTTCAAGGATGCACCCCCAACCAATACCCCCGAAACATTTGGTATCGCCACAATACCTGCGACATTTTCTGAATTAACGCTGGCACCATATAAAATCGGTGTCCCGTCCAGTCCCATATATGCCAATGTATCCGCGATTGCCCGATGTGCATCGGCAATTTCTTCGGCATCTGGGGTAATTCCGGCCCCAATGGCCCAACGCGGTTCATACGCAATAATGATATCATCATGGACATTTTCGGGGACCGATTCACGCACCCCCGATGTAATAACATCAAATGTCTTGCCGGCACGTTTTTCTTCCATTGTTTCGCCAACACATATAATCGGTGTTATACCATTGGCCAGCGCCATTTGCGCCTTGGCCCGAACGACATCATTCGTTTCATCGTGATACATACGGCGTTCACTATGCCCTACGATTACATATTTCACGCCAACTTCGGCCAGCATAGCCCCCGATACTTCGCCGGTATATGCCCCACGTTCATGTGTACTGACATCCTGGGCACCGATTTGCACCACATCATTAGATTTCACATCCAACATAGTATATGGCACACATAACAATACCTTGTTTTCGGTCTGCACGGTCGCCAATTCGTCCATTATTTGATGTAATGCCGCATGCGACCCGTTCATTTTCCAGTTTCCTGCAATTATTTTCATTTTTTTTCCTTTTTTCCGTTGCATTTTTACGATATATTTTGCTATGTTATCGCAAAAGGGGACAAAATGCTAGAATATTTACGCAATGCGGCAGATAAACCTGTTGCTAAGATTTTAATGTGGATTCTTATCTTTTCATTTGTTGGTTGGGGTGTTGCCGAATGGATATTTGGTCTTACATCATCCGACACAACACTAATGCGCATTGGCGGTGAAAAGATATCTATCAATCAGTATAACTCTATGAAATCCGCAGAAAAGGACAAGTTATCACGTGATGAACAGCGTACGCTTTACGCCGATCCGAACGCAATGGCGGCATTTCAGGCACGGGTTATCCAAGATATTGCATCCTTGAAAAGAATGGAACATCACGCACGTGATTTGGGTTATGTTGTATCCGATCATTACATTGCAAATGAAATTCGTGCGATTCCACAATTCCAAGACGGTGGTAAATTCTCACCCGAAGCATACGATATTGTTTTAAGCAATTCGGGTCTAACCGAATCGGATATTATCGAAGATCTTCGTATGAAGGCATTGAACAAGATGGTTAAAACACCAATTGAAACCGAAATGCAAACACCAAAATTTGCAGTTTTGGCAACGTACAATGCGCGTAACGCGTCACGTACAATTGATTTGGCAACGGTAAAATTCACAGATTTCAAAGTTGCCACACCAACCGACCAAGAATTACGTGAATTTTACAAGAAGAATCCACACCGCGTTGCCGAATCGCGCGATGTGTCATATGTAATGATTGATGCCGAAATGGATAAACCCGATGAATACGAATTGGGGTTAAAGGCCGCACAACAGTTGGAAGACGATATCATCGGTGGTGCCAACTTTGCAGATGCCGCAAAAAAACACAAGGCAAATTATAAACACCTTGATAAATTAGTGTCGGCAAAGTTACCAGACGATAAACATATTGACGATGCGATGATGTCGCGCATATTTGGTATGGATGAAGGTATCGAAAGTGAACTTATTGAAACAAAAAAAGGATTCATTATCGTTCGCGTTGACAAGATAAATCCTGAACACGATGCGGAATTTGATTCTGTCAAAAAAGATATCGCAACCGAATGGGCACATGCCGAACAGCGCAAGGCCGCGTATGTTCGCGCCAATGAATTATTGGTTGATTTGAACAAAACCGGAAAATTAGACACCGGCAAAAACACCAAGGTCACCCGTACCGACGGCGCAGCTCTGGCGGTGTTAACTGCAGCATTCCATAAAAACATTGGTGATAATTCTATTATCGAAGACAAAGATGCGTTTTATGTTATGCACATCGCCGATGAAAAGGTGCCACAAAAAGACGATAAAAAATTAGAAGCGTTAACAACCGATGTCAAAAATCTGTCGGCAAAACATATCCAGGCAGATTATGATTCATATCTTGGACGCAAATATCCAATGAAAATAAACGAAAAGACATATGATCGGTTTGTAAAATAATGAAATGATTAAAAATAAAGGCGGATTTGTTTCCGCCTTTATTTTTTTATCGTACAAATGCGCGTACGGTGGTTTTGTAAAGTTTCTCCCAAACGGTGCCGATTTCGCCAACACGCACCCCAAGGTATAAATTCGTATCGTCTGTGATGGGAAATTCCTGGCACAGTTTCGGTATAAACGCGCGAACGATATTATAACTTTCAACTGGCACGCGCCATATTGCCCCCGGTGTCATATCAAACCCTTGGTACACGCATAATTCGCCGTTCATAAAATATCCACGCGGAACGGTGGTTAAAAATTTCGGTATATCATCGCGCCCCATACCAATATTATTCAGCATTTGTTCATGCGACAAATCTGTATTTTTTGGTGCTACCAATAAATTACCATCGGGCATCATTATAAATGCCCGACGAACAATGTGAAAATCGTATGCATTGGATGCCATTACACACGCCGTTTTTGGAAATACCCATCACGCATTGCGGCAACCAAATCGCGCCCACATGTGCGTGGTCCTTCGGGACATTTGCCCATACTTAAACATGGTGGTGTCAGGTATTTCATCAGTTTCGCATTTGTTCCAATTTCTTGGGCCAAATCGCGACGCAAATCACATGATATATGGTATATCGCCTCTTGCGCGCACCAGCAAGTACGTTTGCCCTGCTCGTGAATAAGTGCATTCAAATCGGCGCGCTTATCATATTGTACCATCAAACCATATGGTGCAATCATACCCAATAAACTTTTATCTAAATTTGGATCATTATACAACGCTTCGTATTTTTGCATAAATTCATTAGCCGCCGGTTCCAAATTCGCCGCGTCCAACAACGGTGGCAAATAAAAGTACCCCGTAAATTTCGGCTTTGAACGTTTAATACTGCGGTGGCGTTGATCTTGGCCCATGGTTGCACCTGCATCAATATGAATACGACTGTGGATATATCCCAATGAATTATCCATTGTATTTGGTGAAAACTGCAAAGTATCAACCATATCATTCGCATTGTTTTCTGTAAACGCCTTATCATCATAATAGAAATCAACCAGTTCAAATTCTGGACGTGTTTTTACACCCTTGTAGCCTGGGAATTCTGGTGTCCAATCGGTTGTCCCACGTGCATTTGGATTGAACATATACGAAATATCATCGACGTTTTTATCTGTATTGTCGTTATTTTTTCTCTTCGCCTTGGTCTTTTGATCTTTCTTGACCAATTCAACGATTTTATCCATTGTATCACGCATTGGGCGTGTCCATGCCGTCCGATAAAACGCCGCGATTGTTGGCAAATCGACCGTCCAATCTAACGCGGTTGGCGCAATCATAGAAATAAACATACGCAATTGTTCCTGGGCAAATTTTGGTGCGTTCTGCTCAATATATTTTGCAGACGCATGCGGACGTTCTTTCTTAATCGCATCGCGTGCAATATCGGTTACACGATCTTTGCTGTACGCATAAACATCAAGACCTGTTTGAATAAAATCTTCTATTCTTTCTACCTGGGAACCCCATAAATCTGGATAATATGTGTACAATATATTTTCGATTTCGTTCATATCAGGATTATCGTACATTTTTGAAAAACGCCCAGACCGCTGGTCAGTGTTGTAAAACGGTGCGGTCAAATGCAATCCAAACACCATACTGGAAACTGGAATTCCATCAATATTAAAAGTGTAATAGTTGTGTTCCAGTGTTGAATGATGTCCTGTTCTAAACAAACGATTTTCAACGTCTATGATTTCACCTAATTCTGGCACATCCGCGGCATAACACGTCCGCGCCGCATGCGATGCCAATCTTATTGGATCCACATCGGTTGCGGCAAGTTGCTTAACCTTAACCGCATCCGGTCTTTTCAATGTTTTGATTCTTTTTGCTTTTGTCATTTACACTTCCTTTGTTTTGAATTCACAAAATTATAATTTGTATAAATGCCAAACGCAAGCCAAAATTTATGCTTCAAGTACTTTAATTCCAGGCAATTCGCGACCTTCGATAAACTCTAAAAATGCGCCACCGCCAGTTGAAACATATGTGATATCACCCATTACCCCACACGCATCCAACGCCGCAACCGTGTCGCCACCACCAACAATACTGTGCAGACGCCCTGCCCGCGTATTTTCGGCAATTGCGCGCGCAATTGCAAACGAACCATGCGACCATGTCGGCATCCATTCGGCCATACCAACCGTTCCGTTCCAAATGACCGTTGCGGCCCGACCTATCTCGGCCACATCACGATCCGCGGTTTTTGGTCCACCGTCAATAATCACATCATCAGGGGTTATATCCGCCATATCTTTATCGATACGTGGCGCATCAATTTTAAATTCTGGGCCAACCCCCTTGTCCAACGGCACCAAGAACCGACAATTATTTTCCCGCGCGTATTCCATAATGGCAAGTGCATTATCTTTCTGGTCTGGTTCATACAATGAATTTCCAACATTTTCACCCATCGCATAATTAAATGTTGTCCCCAGCGCACCCCCAACAATTACCGTATCAGATAATTTTATCAGCGCACGCAATACACCGATTTTGGTTGAAACCTTGGAACCGGCAACAATGGACAAAACCGGATGCTTTGGATTTTCCATAACACGCGTGATATTTTCAATTTCGCCCGCCAACAACATCCCCGCATACGACGGCAGATATTCTGTCACACCAACGGTACTGGCATGCGCACGATGCGAAACCGCAAATGCGTCATTTACAAACAAATCAAAACCGTCCGCCAATGCACGCGCAAAATCTGCATCATTGGCTTCTTCGCCTGGATAGAAACGAACATTTTCCAATAACACAACATCGCCATCTTTCATATTTGCAAGGAAAGATTTATCCAGGCAATCATCGATTAAAGGCAATTTCATATATTCTGCAACACCGCGCAACGAATATTTCATATCACGCGTTCCCTTTGGCCGCCCCAGATGCGATACAATTGCAACGCGCGCCCCGGCATTACGCAAAAAATCTATTGTCGGCATACTCCGTTCAATACGAAAACTTTCGGTAATTTTTCCATCTAAAATTTGCACATTAAAATCATCGCGCAATAACACATATTTTCCGCGCAATGATAGCCCACTCAAATCACGAAGTTTCATGTTTTCTCCTTTCCGTATTTTTAATGATTTTTATGCACCATATTCACGATGTGGTTTTGGCATAATAAAATATTGTGGTTCAGAATCTTTACTGCAAAACGGTCGCCGTTGATTTAATGCATAACATAACGCCGCCCACGCCTCTGCGCTAATTTTTGGTGAATGATTAACAAAAACAATTGGCTTTACATCTATCTTGTCCGCAAATAAATTTTCTGACATTTTAATATTCCTTTTTTCCAAGTACGAAAATTGTATAAACAAAGTGATAAAAAGTCAAGATTCTTCGCCGGTTTTCCGCGCATTCCTAACCGGTCCAAATGTTTTTCTATGGTGCGGTGTTATACCATATTTTTCAATCGCGCGCAGGTGTTCTGCGGTTGGGTATCCCGCATTTTTATTCCAACCGTATTCTGGATATTGGGCCGACAGGTCCTGCATAATTTTATCACGCGTTTCTTTCGCAATAATAGATGCCGCCGCAATGGAAAGTGATTTCGCATCACCCTTTACAACCGCCCGACCCTTTAAATTTTTTGGAACGCGATTTCCGTCAAATAAACATGTATCCGGACATTGTGTTAAACCAGCAACCGCCCGTTCCATCGCACGCATAGACGCCCACAGAATATTTAATTCATCTATTTCCGCCGCACTGCATGCGCCGGTCGCCCAAATTGTATTTTGCGTTATCCAATTATACGCGGTTGCGCGCTGGGCCGCAGACATTTTTTTTGAATCCCTTATTACCACCGGAATTTCAATATCGCGATTTGGGAAAATTACCGCCGCCGCAACAACCGGACCGCACAATGGCCCCCGCCCTG
>JAFZTZ010000060.1 GCA_017618595.1 Alphaproteobacteria bacterium | reverse complement strand
CCGCTATGCCACGATTCCCAAGGTATCCATACCTATATAAACTTCTTAATGCGCATGATAAGATGGTTTTGTCCAAGAGTGTAAATACACCCTAACATAAAAACAAAAAGGAGAAAAAATGAAAAAAGTTGCAATTCCTGTCTTGGCCGCAATTGTTGCGTGTCCCGCCATGGCCGGTCAACATGGTAATATGTCTTTCTGGGATACAATAAATCCATATATGGGTTTGCGTGTCGGTGCCGGTTATACAAATCATAATTACAGCTACAATGATAAAAAGAAATCTTTGACCGACGAAGAAATGCATGGTCGGGTTGCGTTGGGTTTAAGCATGCTGTGTAACAAAGCACGAACCGAAGTTGAATGGTCAATCTTTACAAAAATCAGAGATGATTCAACATTTGCAGGCGACAGAGTCAAAGTTGATACCAAATTGCAAACATTGTTGATGAACAGTTATATGGAATTTGGTGATTACAGTATGGTTCGTCCGTTCGTTGGTCTTGGTGCCGGTGTCGCATTCGCGGATGTTTCGCGTGATGTTGTCGGTGTCGGAATCAAAAATCACGATCAGACAAGATTCGCCGCAATGGGTACAATGGGTGTAACCATAGATTGGCGCGTATTCGCCGTTGATATGGCGTTCCGCTATACATATGCCGATATCAATTCAGGGTTGCATAATTTTGGCGGTGATGTTGGTATTAGGTATATGTTCTAAACATATATTTTATGGTGTTCTGGGAATCCCCGAAAATATCGGGGATTTTTTGCAGAAAACGGCACAATATAGGCAATCATACCTGACGAAATACCGTCAGATTTATAATATAATTTTTACGTAACAACCAAAGGGAGAAAAATATGAGAAACATAATCAAAAAAATTACAACTTTGACATTTGCGTTTGGGGCGCTGTTATTGCTGGCTGCGTGTGGTGGCGGTTGTGGTGGCCATCCAGAACAAATGCGTCACCACAAAGGAATGCATAACAGACCAGATTACCAAGGCGAAGTTATCATGTACGAAGCCGAGGCAGTAGAAGTTATTGCCCCACAACAAATGCCGATGATGAAGGCAAAAATGTACACGCGTAATGGTCGGGGCGGCACATCAGAAATGGGCTATATTAAATTCACACCGGCGGAAAATGGGGTGGCTATGATGGTTGATGTAACCGATTTGCGTCCAGGCAAAGATTACGTTGTTAAAATCTTTCCGTGTGGCGGATGCGATGATTACAGTTGCTGTGCCGACAAATGTATGAATATTAAATTGCCGGTTTTGGCCATTGATGCCCCGGGTCGTTTAACCCAGACATTTAATATTTCGGGTGTAAATTGCGCTGATTTGAACAATGCCAAAATTGTCTTGATGCGTGATGGGGGCTATAAAGCCGCATGGGGCAGAATTAAATGGGCAAAATAAACAAATTTGTTGAACAAAAAATCGCCCATTTTTATGGGCGTTTTTTTGCTTTAAGAAAAAAGTCCTGTGTGCTACACTTGGTCCATAATGAAACGGATAGGTGCAGCATTTTTAACATTTTTATTTTATTCCTGGGGATTGGATGCCCGGGCGGTTGAAAATTATTATTATTCAGGGAATGTTGTTATTGCCGCAAACCAGGTCATAGATGGAGATATTTATATCACAGATGATACCGTAATTGAAAACAACGGAATTATACGGGGCAATATTATTTTTAATGATGCCTATAATTTAGATATAACAAATCATAATAGTATAGAAAGCAATTTTATCACAGTAGCTGGTGCAACAATCACCCAGAATATAACAACCCAAAATGATATTCACGCGATAGATAATTTGACCAATTATACGTTAAAAGTTGTAAATGCAGATGGACTGAATATGGCAGATTTGGTCGCTATGGCGGGTGGTGCATCAGAAGTCCGCGTAACAGATTCTTTGTTGGTGTTGGGTGATGATTTATCATACTTTGCGGCACCGATTTATTTTAATCACAGTAATACATTCGTTATAAACGGAACCAATCTAACACAATCATGTACTTTACTGTCCAATGTGCATGGAACCCCATATATGACTATGACAGATATAGATCCAATGTATGTGGGAACACCAAATATTGTGGGTGGTGAATTGAAAATTACATTATTGCGTCAAACAAATTATTCGTTGGTGTTTGATGGGGCGCTGGGACAATATCTGGATGGACTGCGTGATGCAAATGCAGATGATAAATTATTAAGAAAATTGGATAGGGTAGGTACGCGCAGGGCAATGTATGATGTTTTGAATGAATCTGGGCGTATTAAACCGATCAAATTATTAGAACCAATGCGGGTTGTGAATACATTGAACGATGTGCGTGTGTTTAATAATACTGATTCCATGGCAAATATTGCGCCGATGTATATTTCTTCTGATGAATTTAATGTAATTGGTGGAACATTAAATGTTTCAGGTAAAGTGGATGATAACATATTTGCACGCGTTGGATTATTTGGTGGTCGTATGAGTTATAGTGGCGATTTAGATGAATATAAATCTTGGCTATACGGCGCGAATCTTGATGTTGCGTATATGGATAAAGATTTTTATGTTGGAACATATACAACGCTTTTATATTCCAAGTTTAGTGATATTTCGGTATTTGACAATGGTAAAATTGTCAAAAATCCAAATGGGGTTTCTGGGCGTTTCGGTTTGGACACGGGGCCTGTATTTGTGGCAAGTGATGAAATAAAAATTGCGCCATTTATTGGTGGTACAATAGATTATGCGACCATATTAAATAACCATACTACAGATTTTAATGCACGTGCTGGGATAGAATTTACCGTTAATACCGCACATGATGGAAATAAATATGATGCCGGGATGCGCACATTTATTCAAACGGATGGTGGTATATATGCGATGATATATTCGAATATGTTGTCGATAGCAGATGGCATTGGTGGGGGTGTCAACCTTGGTGCGTTATACAACGATTCGGTTTTATCATATAAAATCGGTTTGGATATAAATGTTTTATTTTAAGGTTACGTCTTTGCCACGCAGAGATGCGCGATTGGCGGCTGTAATTTTTATGTCCGCGATAGCGGATGAATCATCCCGATTTTGAACGATACATTGTTGCATATACGGTGTACGATAGAGCAGGTGACGACCGGTTTTATCGCTGCCTTCGCATAGACAGGTAAATGTTTTATCCACGCATGTTTCGTTAAATTCGCGTTGAATTTCATTAAGTGTGTTATCCAATATCGCCAAACGTTCGCGTTTTATGTTTTCTGGTATTTGGTCGGGCATCAATGCCGCCGCGGTGTGTGGACGCGGTGAATATTTAAACGAATAAGAATTTATATATCTAACCTGTTTCGCAATTTTTAAGGTTTGTTCGAAATCAGCGTCTGTTTCGCCCGGGAATCCAACAATAAAATCACTAGATATCTGAATGTCAGGACGCGCCGCGCGCAGTTTATCTATGATTTCCAAATATGAATCCAAGCTGTATGGGCGATTCATACGTTTTAAAACATCGGGTGAACCGCTTTGGATAGGCATATTTAAAAACGGCAACAGTTTGGGCTCTGTTTTAAACATTTCTATCAAATCGTCTGTCATCTCGGTTGGATAACTGGATGTGAAACGTATACGATACAGATGTGGA
Organism: Alphaproteobacteria bacterium; assembly: GCA_017618595.1. GTDB lineage: Bacteria > Pseudomonadota > Alphaproteobacteria > Rs-D84 > Rs-D84 > Enterousia. The sequence continues at coordinate 1,305 of JAFZTZ010000060.1, read as the reverse complement.
ATTTTCGCGGTTTCACGAATTAAATCGGACAGATGATATGTTTTGCCGTTCCCATCGGTGTATTTATATCCGTTTACATTTTGCCCAAGGAAACAAATTTCAAATGCTCCGGTTTTTACTGCATGCAATGTATCGCGCATAACATCGGCGAACGGACGTGAAATTTCCCGACCGCGTGTATACGGCACGATGCAATATGTACAGCAATGATCGCAACCTTCTTGGATTGGAATATATGATACCACCGGGGCGGTAACCATCTGGGGCATCTCATCAAATTTTTCAAGGCCACTTAAATCAATATTTAACAACCGTGCATCTGGGTTTTCCAAAATCTGTGGTAATTTGTGATAACTTTGTGGGCCCAAAACAAAATTTAAATCGGGCATCCTGTGAAACGCGGTTGCGCCGGCTTCGCGTGCAACACATCCGACAATGCCGAACAATGCATTTGGCTTTTTTGCATCGCGGATACGCCCAAGTTCTGAAAATACTTTATTGGTTGCCTTTTCACGAACAGAACATGTGTTTAATATGATGATGTCCGCATCGGCAACACTATCCGTTTGTTCCATGCCACGTGCATCCAGCATGGCGGCGATACGCCAACTGTCGTACACGTTCATTTGACAACCAAAAGTTTTAATAAAGTATTTTTTCATTTTTATCTATTTTGACCGGTGCGTCTTCTTTGCGATTGATATTGTGCGCGAAGTATTTTTGCATCGCCAAGAAGTTTTATTGGTTTAATTTCGGTAAAATATCTTGGGCGCAGTATAAAACGCTGTCCAAAAATTACATCATATGTTGTTTCTATGCTTTGTAATACTTCTTCGTTCTTCATATCCTGTCCTTTTTTTAGTTCAATTTGTTTTTAAGAATCTCGTTCACGATTGCAGGGTTTGCTTTACCCGCGGATGCCTTCATCACATTGCCCACAAAGAAGCCGAGTAATCCGGTTTTCCCAGATTTGTATTGTTCAACCTGGGATGGATTATTTGCGATAACTTCGTCGATTATTTTTTCGATTGCGCCGGTATCGGTAATTTGCTTCATCCCAAACTTATCAGCAATTGCATGTGGGGTGCCATCTTCGCCATCCAGCATTTTGATAAAGATATCTTTGGCCTGTTTGCCGTTGATTTCATTGCTGGCGACCATATCCACCAATTCAGATAAATCAGATGGAGTGATGATACGCATACCATCGATAACACCAGATTTTTCATTTGTGATATCGTAATTTTCTGGATGTGCAAACAATTCAGATATCATCCAATTTGCAACGCCTTTGGCACGTTCTGG
>JAFZTZ010000059.1 GCA_017618595.1 Alphaproteobacteria bacterium | reverse complement strand
TGCATATAGCACGACAGCGCAGATGAATGCAGCAATTGCCACGGCGACAACAATGGGTGACGATGGTGATGCAGGAACATCAATGTACAACAACTTTGCCGATGGCGTATCTGTAACAAGTGCAGTTGCAAGTCTGGATGCGGCAATTGGTACGACAACCAACGGCACATATGTTTCAGCATCGAACAATGTTGGTACAAATATCAATGCGTTGGATACTGCATTGGCAACAGTTGCGGGTAATATAAGCGCGGCAACCACAGCAATTGGTTCAACAAGCGATGGCACACATGTTTTGGCCGCAAACAGTGTCGGTACAAATATCAATGCGTTGGATAGTGCGCTGGCAACAGTTGAAGGAACAATCACTGCACATACTGCGGCGATTGGAACAACGGCCAACGGCACACACGTTTCGGCGGCGAACAGTATCGGTGCAAACCTGAATGCGTTGGATAGCGCGATTGGTTCAACCACAACTGGTACACATGTTTTGGCCACAAACAGTGTCGGTACAAATATCAATGCGTTGGATACAGCGTTGGCAACGGCCGAAGGCAACATAACCGCGAACGCAACAGCAATTGCGACATTGAATGGCGCGGAAGATGTTGCGGGTTCTGTCAGAAGTATCGCAAAAGCATATGCAGCAGCTGAAGTACAGGGTGCGTATTCATATGCGGATAAACTTGTTGATAACCTGAATGAAGATTTGTCAGCAGGTATCGCAAGCGCGGTTGCATTGTCATCGGTTGCGGTGTCTGATGTCCGCCGTGGCGAAATGTCGGTTGGCGCAGGTTATGGTTACTTTAATGGTCAATCTGCCGCCGCGTTTGGTGCCGCGATGGGTATTTCAAACAGATGGTCTGTTAATGCCGGTGCCGGTGTATCAGGATATGATGTATCGTTCCGCGCAGGTACAAACTATAAATTCAAATTGTTCTAAACGAACATCAGGATTTAACAAAAATTGCCTTGGATTCCCCAGGGCGTTTTTGTTTGTTGTGAAAAATTCTGAACGTGTTATGCGACCTTTTTCATACCGGTCTTGATGTTGCGTACATATTTGCGAAGTTCATCGATGGATACCAATTGCCCATCGCGTTTTTCGGCCGACCAATAGTCCCACCCGTTATAGCTGGTGCAATGTTGGATGCGTGCCGCCATAACATGAATAGATGCCTTGCCATATAAACTGTGGACCAGGTTCCCATCAGATGCAATCATGACGCGTTCGCCCTTTGGACTGACCAATGTTTGACCGACATAGAGCAGGCCACCTTCGATAAGTTCGCTGAATGCGACACGAACCTCGTCGCGTTTCGGTTTGGATACTTCGATATTGGATAGGTCGATAGGTGTAACCTTGGCAACGCGTTCGCGTGCCGCCATAACATAAGATTCTTCGCGGTCAATGCCGATAAATTGGCGACCCAATTCACGTGCAACGGCGGCGGTCGTTCCCGAACCCACAAACGGATCCAAAATAATATCGCCGGGTTTGGTTGATGCCAAAATTACCCGACGCAATAAATCCATTGGTTTCTGTGTGTTGTGCAAACTTTTGCCAGTTTCGTCTTTCAGGCGTTCTTCACCCAAACAGATGTTCATTTCCCAGTCAGAACGCATTTGTTTGCCACCATTAAGACGTTTCATTGTTTCGTAATTAAATGTGTATTTACCCGTCTTTTGTGGTGTTGCCCAAATTAGTGTTTCATGTGCATTTGTAAAACGTGTGCCACGAAAATTCGGCATGGGATTTGTTTTTACCCAAACAATATCGTTTAAAACCCAAAAGCCAAGTTCTTGCAGAATGGCACCAATTTGAAAAATATTGTGATATGTTCCAATGACCCACATTGCACCATCGGGACGCAGAACACGTTTGCATTCGGCAATCCATTCGCGCGAAAATTTATTGTAATCCGCCAATGATGCAAAAGAATCCCAATTATCACGAACCGCACGTGCGGCCGTTTGGTCTTCGGGACGATAAAGCGTTTTTTGGCCCAATTGCAAATTATACGGTGAATCAGCAAATACAGCATCAACAGACGCGTCGGGAATCCCGCGCATAATATCTATACAGTCGCCAATTAAAATTTGGTTCAGATATTTATCCATTCTCTACTGCCATATCAAGACAATTATACCATATTTCAACACTAAAAAATTCGCAGTTGGGGCCGGAAAAGATAAAAAAAGGTCTTGATTTTTTCAAAAAAAGCAAATTTTTGAAAATAAAATTGCTTTACAGCGGACGAATAGATTGCTAAATTATCGGGTATGAGATGTCCATACTGTAATTATGCTGATAGCAGAGTGGCGGATTCGCGCCCTGATATGGAAAGCGGAACTATTCGCCGCCGTCGCGTGTGCAATCAATGTGGTGCAAAATTCACAACGGTTGAGCGCGTTCAAATGCGCGATTTGGTTGTCCGGAAAAACAGCGGTAAAACCGAACCGTTTGATCGTGATAAACTGCGCCGCAGTATAAAGTTGGCATGTCATAACCGCGAAGTCGGGGACGAACAGATTGAACGCCTTGTTGCGTCGATTCAGCGCAGATTGGAAACAGATACCGCAGATGATATGGTAACCAGCGCCCAAATTGGTGAAATGGTTTCTGATTCGTTGTTGAATTTGGATCCTATTGCGTTTGTGCGGTTCGTTTCTGTGTATCGCAAGTTTTCAAAGATATCCGACTTTAAAAAGATTATAGACACTATCCCAGAGGTTACCGACGAAACGATTGTTTGCAAATTGCCAAAAACTACACTTTTCTAGGGTTTAATGATGAAAAAAATTGTTGCCTTCATTTTTACCTTGTTTGTGCCGGTTGCATTATGCGCGTCGCCAACAATAGATGTCTTGTCAGATGTGGACGAAAGTTTGTATTCGCAAATATTTATGTTGCAGGATAGTGAAAAGTTCCCAACCGCACAAAAGTTGGAACATCAGGTTTCCGATCCTATTTTGATGAACGAAGTTTTATATCAACGTTATTTTTCAAAAACATATCATACCAAGGGCGCAGAGGTTCAGGCGTGGATGAGCAAATACAATGATATGCCGGGTGCCGCGCGTATGGAAAAATTGGCCAAATTGAAAAAGGTTGATGTGAAATCAGCGCGTGTGCCAAGTATGTTGACCGGGGGAATGTCTATTGAAACGGCGCAATCGGAAACATGGACCGCAAAACAGTATTCGGGGGCAACAGATAAAAGCATTACAAAATTTAAAAAGGCGATTCGTTCGGGCAGTACGAAAACCGCGCGTACAATATTGGAAGATAAATCTTTTAAACGTAAATTGACCGAATCTGATTATGGGCGTCTGGCCGGGCGGTTATCATATGTTTATTATACAAATGGTGAATATGAACTGGCCAAGAAATGGGGTTTTGTCGCATCTGATGCGGATTCTGAATATGGTCTGTGGACGATGGGGTTGTTGTATTTCAAGGAACAAAAATATCAGGAAAGTGAAAAGTATTTTAGTAAGATTTTAAAATTGAAACAGATTAACAATGCACGCAAGACCGAGGCAGCATTTTGGGCGGGACGCGCCGCCAGTATGCGTGATGAACGGTCCAAGGCACGTGAATATTGGGAAATTGCGGCGGCACATCCAATGGCTTTTTATGGGGCGTTGGCGGCGACTATGATGGGCAATGTTCCAGAATATGAATTTTTCGAACAAGAATTTACAGATGAAGATGTCGAAGAAGTGCGTCGTGATAAATATGGGAAAATGGCGTTGGCGTTGTTGCAACTGAATCGTCGGGATCGTGCCGAAGAATACCTTAAATACATGATTACCTCCAAGGTATCCGATAGAAATTTACATGCGATAAATGCGATTGCAACGGCGTACGGTTTGCCGCGTGTGGCAATTCAGGCATCCGGTGTTATTCGTGATAGGGGAATTTTGGAAATAGATGATGATGTAATTTATACCGCGCAATATCCGTTGCCTGATTGGGAACCAATGGGTGGGTGGTCTATTGACAGGGCATTATTGCTTGCCATAACAAAACAGGAAAGTGGTTTCCGCGCAAATGCAAAATCTGGTGCGGGCGCAAATGGGCTGATGCAAATTATGCCAAGTACCGCAAAACGTGTCGCACGCGCGAACAAGGTTAAAATGTCAGATATAGATATGTCGAATCCGGAACACAATATGTTCCTGGGGCAGCAATATATCATTGACCTGTTGATGCATCCAATGGTGAACAACAATATTATCAAAATGTTGGTTGCGTATAATGCGGGAATGGGATCACTGGTGAAATTTGAAAAGTCATTTGATACCCGTGATCCGTTGCTGTATATCGAAAGTTTCCCGGCGTATGAAACGCGTGGGTATATAAAACGTGTTATGGCAAATATGTGGTTGTATCGCGCACGGTTGAATCAACCGCTTACCACATTAAAGGCATTGGCAGATTCTGATTGGCCATTGTATAACAGTGAAGATGAATATGTTCGTGTGGACGAGATTCCATATTCTATTTAGGGGCGCGGATGGTTGCGGTTGCAGATTTTTCCATTGAAAATGAAATAGATTCAAAATATATCGCCGGTGTCGACGAAGCAGGGCGGGGGCCATTGTGCGGTCCGGTTGTTGCGGCGGCGGTAATTTTCCCAAATCGCGATATTGAAATTCCGGTGGTAATAAGGGATTCAAAAAAAATGTCTGCGGCCCAGCGCGCAACCGCGTATAATTGGATAACGC
>JAFZTZ010000058.1 GCA_017618595.1 Alphaproteobacteria bacterium | reverse complement strand
TAATCAATTATCATTATTTGGATAAACATGGACGGGATTATCATTTTAGATAAAGATAGCGGTCTGTTCAGTAGAACAGCTGGATATCGTGTTGCAAAAATGTTCAGAGAAAAAAAATTTGGTCATATTGGAACGTTGGATCCAATGGCATCAGGGGTTTTGCCGGTGGCAATCGGTGCCGCAACAAAAATGGTACCTTTCATAGAAGAACGTGCCGATCGTGTTAAAGAATATTTGTTTGCAATTAAATTCGGAATTGAAACCGATACATTGGATGTCACAGGGCGCGAAATCAAACGCACGGATGTTATTCCAACGGCGGATGTGGTCCAAGCAAATCTTTCCAAGTTTATCGGTAAAATAAGTCAGATTCCGCCAATTTATAGTGCGGTTCATATTGATGGACGGCGCGCATATGAATTAGCACGCCAGGGTGAAATCCCAGAATTATCACCGCGTACCGTAGAGGTTTTTTCATTGGAATTATTGGATGCAATCGATGATGTGTTCAATTTTCGCATGTCTTGCGCGCCGGGAACCTATGTGCGCAGTATTGCGCGCGATTTGGCATACGCATGCAACAGTTTGGCAACCGTTACAATGATCCGGCGCACCCAAACAAGTGGTTTTACATTAAAAAATGCGCTGGCACTTGATTTTCTGGAAAAATTGTTTAATAATGGCACGGATGTCAGTAAATATCTGGCACCAATAGATTCTGGACTGGGGGACATTCCGGTTTTGGATCTTAACGGCAAATCCGTTGACTTATATAAGAATGGCGGGTTTGTGGGGGTCGCAAGTGGCGACGGAATGTATCGTGTTTATTCTGGTAAAACATTTATCGGTATAGGTACGGTGACAAGTGGTGTGTTGCGACCAAAACGAACAATTTAAAACATAAGGAAAAACATAATGTCCATAACAAAAACTAAAAAAACAGAAATCATCAATGCCTTTAAGGTAAATGAAAAAGACAACGGCGGTTCCGTCGAATCCCAGGTTGCGGTTTTAACAGAACGCATCCGCAATTTGACAGAACATATGAAAAACAATCACAAAGATTTACATTCTCGCCGTGGTTTGTTGCGTATGGTTAACCAACGTAAAAAATTGTTGGCATATATCAAGAAACGCGACGAAGGTGAATACGAAGAACTGATTAAGAAATTGGGTCTGCGTAAATAAGTTTTTGGCCGGCATTTATGCCGGTCTTTTTTATTTATAAAATATTTGCAAACAGACAAATATGAAAGTATAATCGGCATCGGCGAAGAAGAAATTGTTCATTTTTGCATTTGTATAGAATTGATTTCAGAATGCAATAACGAATAATTTTTCTTCGCGGAATAAAAGTAAAAGAACCAATTAAAACGGAGGAAAATTATGTTATTTGGTTTGATTAAGAAAGATGAAAAAACTCATCTGAACAACCCAGTTGCGGTTGAAATAAATTATGGTGAAGAAACATTGCGCTTGGAAACAGGTCGTTTTGCAAAGCAGGCAAACGGCGCGGTTATGGCGACAATGGGTGGGACAATGGTTTTGGCAACGGTTTGTGCCGAAAAGACCGCGGTCGAAGGACAAGATTTCTTCCCGTTGACCGTTGATTACCAAGAAAAGTTTGCATCAGCCGGTCGTATTCCGGGTTCGCGCGATCGTCGTGAAGGCAAGGCGTCAAACGGCGAAACACTGATTGCACGTTTGATTGATCGTCCAATTCGTCCACTTTTCCCAGAAACATTTAAGAACAAAGTTCAGGTTATTGCCCAGGTGTTTTCATATGACCGTAAAAATCAGCCCGATATTTTGGCAATGATTGCATCAAGCGCGGCATTGGCATTGTCTGGTGTTCCTTTCCAGGGGCCAATTGGTGCGGCACGTGTTGGTTATATTGATGGCAAATACGTTCTGAACCCATCCAAGAAAGATTTGGAAAATTCTGAAATGGATTTGGTCGTTGCGGCAACCAAAGACGGTGTGTTGATGGTTGAATCTGAAATCGGCGAATTAGACGAAGCAACCACATTGGGTGCGGTCAAATTCGGTTTCGATGAACAACAGACGGTTATTAACGCCATTAATGAATTGGCGGAAAATGCCGGCAAAGAACGTTGGGCGATTCCAGAAAAGACCGCGGAATATATCGCAATGGAAGAAAAGTTTGAGCAATTCGCCGGTGATATTGAATCTGCATTGGGTATCAAAGAAAAATTAAGCCGTTTGGAAACATTGGCGAATATACATGCATCGGCAAAGGCGTTGATTCCAGAAATGTTCCCTGAAACAACGGTGGCAACATCTACATTGGAATCGTTTGCAGATGAAATTGTTGAAAATATCACCGCACGTATTATGCGTTCCAACATTTTGGCGGGCAAACCACGTATCGACGGTCGTGATACTAAAACGGTTCGTCCAATTGAAATTGAATTGGGCGTATTGCCACGCGCACATGGTTCCGCGTTGTTTACACGTGGTGAAACCCAGGCGTTGGTGTCATTGACACTTGGCGGTGGCAAAGATGCATTGCCAATTGAATCTTTGGACGGTACC
>JAFZTZ010000057.1 GCA_017618595.1 Alphaproteobacteria bacterium | reverse complement strand
ATTCTTGAATCAATGATATTTTGGTCGGCACAACCGCTTCGGCGGCCCCTGTTGGTGTTGGTGCGCGGTAATCCGCAGCAAAATCAACCAGCATCCAATCGGGTTCATGACCCACGCCAGTTATAACGGGAATTTTACTGTTTGCAACGGCGCGGACAACTATTTCTTCGGAAAACGGCAACAGGTCTTCCAACGATCCGCCACCACGTGCAACGATGATAACATCTACATTGTTTTCGCGATTAAAGTATTCAACCCCGGCAGCAACTTCTGCGGCGGCGGTTGTTCCTTGGACCGTTGCGGGATAAAGTATCACATGAACCGGGAACCGTTCACGCAGGCGGTTTTGAATATCTTGGAATGCGGCACCAGTTGGACTTGTTACCACCCCAATTGTAGTCGGCAGTTTGGGCAACGGTTTTTTGCGTGATTCCGCAAATAATCCTTCGGCGGCAAGTTTCTGTTTGCGTTCTTCCAACATTTTAAGAATCGCACCAATGCCCGCCATTTCAATTTCGTTTATAACAATTTGATAATTGCTGCGTGCGGGATATGTTGTAATGCGACCGGTGACAACAACCTCTAACCCTTCGCTAAGTGCGAATTTTACCGGCGTCCCGCGCCATATAATCGCGGACATTGCGGCATTTGAATCTTTGATAGTCATATACATGTGGCCCGATGTCGCGCGTGTAATCTGCGATAATTCACCACGAATTTTAATAACTGGAAACGCGGTTTCTACAACTTTTTTCAATAATGCGGATGCATCGGAAACCGAAAAAATCATATCAGGTTTAACAAAAGGTTCGGGCTGTGGTAACATATTATTTAAGTCCTGCACATTGTTCCAATATAAGTGCGCGTTTCACCAGATCGTCTAAAAATACTTCATCTTTTTCAATTCTAGATTCTGTTCGACCATCTTCATATGGAAAAACGTTTTGTATAAAATAATCGTATGTCATACTTGCGCGTTGGTGTGGAGAAACAAATTGCGTAAATGTAATATCAAAAGGTTCTGAATTATCTTTTGCTTGTAACCAGGTATGTATCCCTGCTGTTTTTATGTCCCATACCTTATCGCCACCTGTGCGCATATATAATAAATAACTGCTGATCAAGCAAAAATCTTGTGCGGGGTCAGATTTAGATGGATAATATTTGCGAAACATATCTTTGCCAAATACTTTTTGATATGTTAATTTTTGTTTAAAAGCCTCACGCAATGCCGCCACCGCATAAGGTAAAGAATATTCAGCAAACATGACATCAGAATAACCAGCGGCGCGTTTCATCAATTCACGCGTGGCTTTATCATAGTAAGATAGTTTATTTCTTGTATCCATCCAGGTTCCTGCGACATTGTACCATATGGCATAATTAATTTCAATTTATAATTCTGTCAATGGCCAGCGCGGACGCGGGGCAATTGGTTCGTGGACAATGTTCCCGATTTTATAGTTTTCTAATCCCGCCCATGCGATCATCGCACCATTATCAGTACACAGGTTCATTGGTGGCGCGGCGAAAATCATATTATGCTGTTTTGCCAATGTTTCCATCGCGGCGCGTATTGCGCTATTTTTGGCAACGCCACCAGCAACGACCAATGTTTTTGGCTTTGTGTCACGCACGATTTGACTTTTCATCGCATTCCCAAGACGGTTTGTTATACAGTCAACCACGGATGCCTGGAACGATGCACAGAAATCATTTATAAATTCGTCGGAATAGGGCGCATCATGTTTTGACAAGAATGTTCGTGCGGCGGTTTTAATACCGCTAAAAGAAAAATCACATCCCGGTTTATCGCATAATGGCCGCGGGAAACTAAACGCACGTGGATTACCCAATGATGCGCGTTTATCAACAATTGGACCACCTGGATACCCAAGTCCAAGCATTTTTGATACTTTATCAAATGCTTCACCGGCACTATCGTCCAATGTTTGCCCGATCAGTTCATATTTACCAACACCGCGTACCAACAAAATTTGGCAATGACCACCCGATGCCAACATTAACAAATACGGAAATTCAACATCAGTTTTTGTGTTTGAATTATCCGCCGCCGTTGCCGCAAGACGCGGTACCAATGCATGTCCTTCCAAATGATTAACCGCAACCAATGGTTTGTGGGCCGACTGTGCAATACCTGTTGCCGCCATCCACCCAATAAGAACCCCACCGATAAGTCCCGGCCCCGCCGTTGCCGCAACAACATCAATATCGTTTACGGTTAGATTTGCGCGTTCCAATGTTTGCTTTATAACTGTGTCAATCGCCAAGATATGTGCGCGTGCCGCCAGTTCTGGCACAACACCACCGTATTTCTGGTGTTCGGGGATTTGTGAGTATATGATATGCGATAAAATATTCTTGTTTGAATCAACAATTGCTGCACTAGTTTCATCGCACGAAGATTCAATGCCCAAACATATTGTTGCGCGTTCGTCACCCGTTGCCGTATCACTAGCAACTGGCCCCATATCCATTTTAATAATCGTTTCGTCGTTCATCATTTTTTTATTTCCAGCAGCATTATACCTAAATTAATTTTGTTTTCCACCATTCTGTTAATATATTTATTGAAATCAACATCAGCCACGCGTCCTTGGCGTCGTGACGCATGACGCAACCGTCCATCTGGCAACAGAAAGCCCATATGCCGTACCGCCAAATCTGTTCCAATATTCTTGCGTATTTTTTCGCTGTTGATAATGAACAGAACGACCATTGGCTTTGATACCTTGATATTATGCGCATTGGAATAGGGGATATATTCCAAATCTATATTGCGTGGTGCGAAATCTGTATCGATGTTATATACGGTTTTAAACCAGTTTTTCTTGTCAATTTTAACATGGCGAACCGCGACAGGTGCGTATTGCGCACTAACATTTTCAAACAAATCAGAATTATTTTCCAACCAATCTGTTTCAATAAAATGATTACGGTTCAGTATGTTTGGTTCACCGTCTGCATATCGTATTTTGTTTAGTTTATTTACGTCGCCATTTGCCAACGATGTTTCCACAAATGTCACACAATCAAACGCATCATATCGAATCAGCGGATCAGTATCGGGGGCTGTTTCTTCGCCAAGTGGATCGGTTATATATGGCGCGCCAAGGTATTTTGTGCCAATTAAATCGGGCGCGTTACCAGATGCGCACCCAAACAGAAATACAAGTAATAATGCCCGCCACATTAAATGTTTTCTTTTAATTTGATTCCAACAAAGCAAAGTTCTGTTGCATCGCGTACCGGCATATCCGCGGAATCTGGCAAAGTTGCCATTTTATCTACGCATGCCACCAATAATTCAAGGTTTGCATCCGTTGCGGTTAATATTTTGGCCGCAGCCATACGCCGTTCTAATGATGCCGTTTGCCAATCTTTCAACGTGCTGGTTTCCAATGATGCCGATTTACGTGGAACAATTACAAATACAAACACAACAATCAAAAGCGCAAAAATTCCAATGATAAACTTAAGATATTTTTTTAGAAACTTTTTCATGTTGCTCCCCCTTGGGTTTTATTATTCACAACGCATAACCCAAACATCATAATCGGCGTTTTGCACCGGATTATTGCCCGGATTATTGCGGTTCATCCAATTACTGAAAATAATGTCACCATCGGTCTTGCGAATTTCTGTAAAAGCATAGAAATTTTCTGCATCAAACGGATCAGATTGCCGACAAGAACGCACAAGTATAGAAATCTTTTCAAATTCAACCGGCGTGCCAATTGGTGCATATATTGTTTGGGGTTTGCCGGCGGCCTTGTTCATAACACGCATAACCGCGGTTTTACGTTCGGTGAACGCATTTGCATTGGTCGCGCCAAATGTGATAACAACGCCGAACAAAAAGTATAACAACTTCTTCATACGATATATATTACCGCCACATATTGCGCAAGTCAAACCATAAAAATGAAATAGTGTGTTAAAAAGAAAAAATCCCGCAATTGCGGGATTTTTAATTGCAATTATGCGACTATTTTGCCGCCTTTTTTGCGGATGTTGCCGACAAATCTTCAACGATACGTGCCTTTTTACCAGACAGTTTACGCAAGAAGAACAATTTTGCACGGCGAACACGACCGATACGAACTTTTTCGATTTTTTCAATTGCCGGGCTGTACAATGGGAATTTGCGTTCCACACCAACACCATATGATTCACGACGAACTGTGAAAGATGCGGTATTGCCTTCGCCACCGTCACGTGCGATAACGACACCTTCAAACAATTGAATACGGAATTTGTCGCCATCTTTGATTTTTACATGCACGCGCAGAGTATCCCCCGCTTTGAATTGTGGGATTTTTTTGCCGGCTTTCATTTTTTCGACATTTGCCTGTTCGATTTTTTTAATAATGTTCATTTTTTATTTTCCTTTATTAAGTCCGGACGACGTTGTTTCGTTATCTCGTCCGATTGTTGTTTCCGCCACCGTTCTATATTGCCGTGGTGACCGGACAGCAGGACTTCTGGGACACTTTGTCCACGCCATACTGACGGGCGGGTGTATAACGGCCATTCCAGCCCCCCGATTTCGAAACTTTCTTCGTTGGTGGATTCTGCACCACCGCCGAGCACATTATCTAACAGACGAACGCAACTGTCAACAAAAACTTGCGCGGCAATTTCACCACCCGACAGTATATAGTCGCCAATAGATAATTCCATAATATTATACATGTCAATGACCCGTTGGTCAATTCCTTCGTACCGACCACAGAGCAGGGTAAATACGCTATCATTGGGCTTTGCGGCGAATTCACGCACCATTTTTTGATCCAGACGTGGTCCGCGGGGCGAAAAATATATAATTTGCCCCGGATTTTCAATAGAATCTAACGCCGCACCCAAAACATCAGGACGCATAACCATACCCGCACCGCCGCCAAATTGCGCGTCATCGACGCTGCCATAATCATTTATGGCGAAATCACGAATGTTTATCACTTTATATGACCATATGCCGTCCGCCAATGCGCGTCCGACCACCCCCGCGCCAAGTGTGCCGGGAAACATATCTGGAAAAACGGTCAGTATATTAAAGTGCATTTTAGCGGCCACCATTTTGTTTGGTTGTTACACAGGTTTTACATTTCGCACATTCTTGACATACCAGGTAATATTTTTTTGCACTTTCTTCGGTGGTAAGCCCAGGTAACGCCACAACCTTAAAATCATAGTTAAAAAACCAACCAGGCTGGTCTAATCTGTTTTGAATATCGATATGTGCCCCAGAATTATTCTCTATGGCAAAGGAAAGAATTTTGCATTGTTCAGCTGGCTTTTCACATGGGCAGCATCTAAAAGTTTGGGGATTTGGACCGATAATCTGAAATCTCTTACCGAACGTAGTGAATATAGGTGCGTCCTTAATTACATTAGCCAAATTTTGCATTATATTGTCGCCGGTTAAAATCACAAAATTATCATTGCCACTACAATAACCACCATGCCAACTTTTGTTTTTTACCTGAATGCCAGGAACATCATTTGTTTGTGGAACATTAAGCCACGCCAAAGTGTCGTCCAAACATTCTATAACTATTTTTTTCATTGGAATCATGTTTGATCCTTTTTACTCTATCATTGATAACGTCGTATTATCTGCCCTTATATTTACAATTTATGCACAGATTCAGTAACGGGAAATTGCTTGCGCTGCCCGCTGGGACAAACACTTCGTATGTTTGGTCTACATGGTCTGTAATATAGCAATTGGTGCCATCTGTTTTCATTTGTTGCATAATTGGACATTTAGCTAAATCTCCCAAAGAACCGCAATGTCCCGGTTTACCCAGCCAGCAGTCCCTTGTTGCAAAAGCAAAGTGTGGCCATGTCGTTGATGGGTAATTCAAAAACTGTGTGTTTATAAATCTTATTGTTCCTGTTGGCATTTTTGTCTCCTTTAATGAATTTTTATCCCTTTACAGGTTCGGCATAAATCGTGTGCAGTATAAATAGCTTTTCGAATATCATCCATGCTGATTTCTGTTGGGAAGTTGAATAAATATTCTCTGTTCCAATTTCTGCATTGCACAGTTGCACCACTGTTTTCCAGATGTTGCATTGCCACGCATTTATTCTTTGCATATTCGCATTTGCGCCAAAATGCCATGGTTGCCTGTCCTGTGCGGTCGGACAAATATTTTGGCATAGGGTTTTCTTCGTCAGTTGATATAACATAAAATTCTTTCATTTGTAATCTCGTTTATTTACTAATCTCATGTTGCCTAACAAGAATATTAAAACATTGCTCACAAATTTTACATGTTTCTACTGCCGCAACACCTTTGCGTTCCGCGATTATCGCAGGACATTCATTGGGCGCGTAACAAAATTTACACGTACATACCATCATTGGATATACATATGTTTCAAACATAGTCATTATTTTGAACGTTCCCTGACAAAATGACATGTGCTGAATTTGCATTCATCGCAAACAATTTGAATATCCGCGCAAACTTTTTCAACATCCTGCACAGAATCAATCTTTATATGCGGGTCTATTGGGTGCGTT
>JAFZTZ010000056.1 GCA_017618595.1 Alphaproteobacteria bacterium | reverse complement strand
TGGTTGGGGCGCACGGATTCGAACCATGATAAAGAGAACCAAAATCTCTTGTCCTACCATTAGACGACACCCCAAAAAGCACCTTGATTATAGTCAGATTTTGCTTTTTTGCAATAATAAAATAAAAAAATTTGATTTTTGGGCTTGAAATCATAATTATTAAAAATTATAATAATTGGCGCTTTTAATAATATCTTATAGAAATAGGGGGCAAACATGATTCGTAAAGAATTAGTAAGTTTGTTAGATAAAAACATCGTTTTGTTTTCAAAATTGTCCGAACGGATAAATCGGGCCCAGATAGATTTTGGGGATTATTCGCGTGCCCAGGTGCAATTATTGGTGCGTCTGTATATAGGTGGGCGGTCGCGGTTAAAAGATTTGGCGGCACGTGAATTTGTGCCGGCGCCAAACCTGTGTGCCGCCTTTCGTAAAATGGAACGTGATGGAATTGTGTTGCGCGTGGTTGATGAAAACGATCGCCGTAATACATGGTATTCGGTTACAGACCAGGGGGCAAAATTGGCCTCGCATTTTATAGATATGTTTCATCAGGCAATTGCGACTATATTTAAAGACATTGATAAAAATGACGAAGAAAAACTAATAGAATCTTTTAAAACAGTGAATGCGATTTTGGCAAAGATGGAGAATAAAAATGCGTAAATTGTTGTGTGGTATTTTTGCGCTATATGGCTGTTTCTGCTGTATACATGGTTTTGCAATGGATTTATCATTGAATGATGCGGTACAGAGAATTCTTGCCGAATCTAATGATTTAAAAAAGGCGGATGCAAATTTAAAAAAGGCCCAAGCATCATTGGATGTCGCAAATTCTTCGCGTTGGTTTAATATCGAAGGAACGGCAACGTATATGAATCTTGTAAATGTTGAAAAACCGTTTGATTCATACGATGTAAAATTGCCACCAGAAGTTGGTGGGTTGATTCCGCAACTGGCGGGGATAGATACCGTTTCAGTCCCCGATAATATATTTATGGCGGGGGTAACGATAACACAACCTATTTATACATTTGGAAAAATTGGTAATGCGGTGGACAGCGTGCGTAGTGCGATCAAGATGGGCGAATACAGCAAAGAAATGGTTCGTCGCGAGGTTAAGTATGCCGCAACCGATATGTATTGGACCGCCAAAATGACCGATGAAATTGTCAAACTTGCCAAGAAAGATTTGGATAATACGATATCGGCAAAAAAGAAATTGTCGGGGGCAGGGCGCGCAAATCGCAGTAATTTGGTTAAAATAGAATCTGATATTGCGACCAAAGAAATAAACCTGTCGGATGCAGAATTTAATCGTGATACCGCGCACAGAATGCTAAAGATACTGGCGGGCATAGATATAGATGAACCGTTAAACCTGACCGATAGTTTTCCACAAGAATTTTCAAAAATGGAAAACAAGAAATTGACCGATACACCCGAATGGCAGGTTTTAAGCCAACAGGTTAAAATGTATGAAGCCAAGGCGTCTTCGCAACGCGCAGGCGCGTATCCAACGCTGGCGGCGGTTGGCGCATATGACTATGTGACGATGGATCAAGATTTTAAGAATATGTTCAATGACAAAGCCGCCCAATCAGCATATTTGGGGTTGGCATTAAAAGTCCCGATTTTTAGTGGCGGTGTAAATCGCGCCAACGCGACGGTTGATGTTATGAATGCCGAAGCCGCACGTCAAGATTTGGATAAATCAAAAAAGATTACATCTGAAAAATATACCAATGCCATAAAGCAATATAACCATTTATGAGATAACCTGCAGGGGTTGGAAAATGCACGCAATTTGGCGGCCAAGGCATACAGTTTTTCGCGTGATCGGTTCGCCGCGGGGCAAACATCGGCGGTTGAATTGGCGGATGTGTCATCGGGGCTGTACCAATTGGATATGGCATTGTTGAATGCAAAATACAAAATATTAATGTCGGCGGAATCGGTTAAAAAATTGGGTGAATAATCATGAAAATATTTGGAAAAAATTATGATGATAAAAAAGTGAAAAAAATCGTCTATACGGCGATTTATGTGGCAATTGCGTTATGGTTTGTATATCGTTTCGTGATGGTTGCGGTTGAATCCAGAATGGATGTATTTAACCCAATACGTGTTGCGCAATCAGATGGTGTGCTGGTTGAAACCATGGTTGCAAAACGGCAAGACGATTTTATAAAAATCCCAATTGATATAAAAAATAACCGTGCATATGTCTCGGGTGATTCTTATAATAACTTAAAAGCCGGGCAAAAGGTTGAAAGTGGTGAAATTATATCGGTGTCGTCATCTATTGACCTGGATACCGGTATGCATGTTGTGCGAACCCGTGGTGCAGGTGATGGTGTGCGTTATGTTTCTATTAAAAAGAACGGATATTTTGTACCACTATATGCGGTGCGTAATGGGTCGGTTATGGTAAAAGACGGTGAAACAGCAGTTGCACGCAATATAACCATTGTCGCCAAAGATTCTGAATACGCATGTGTAGTTGGTGATTTACAAGATGGTGATGTGATTATATTGTCCAAGGTCACCGCGGGTCAAAAAATAAATGTCAAATAAAGTGGGGGATTCGTAATGTTAAAGTTCTTTGTAAAGCGTCCTGTTACAACGGTTATGTTTGTTTTGTTGTTTGTCGTGTTGGGTATTGTTGCATATCCACGCATGAATGTTGAACGGACACCAGCATTAGATTTCCCAATGGTTACGGCCACATTTATTTATCCGGGTGCGGCACCATCGGAAATAGAATCCCAGGTTATTAAGAAGGCCGAAGATGCAATGTCCCAGGTTCCCGAACTAAAAAAACTGACATCCCATGCATATGAAAATAGTGGCTATGTGATGGCAGAATTTAATTTGGGTGTAAATGTTAATGATAAGGCAAGTGAAGTAAAGTCAAAAATAGATGCGCTTGCATCAGAATTCCCAACAGATTTGAAACAACCGGTGATTGAAAAATTAAACCCATTACAGACATCGGTGGTTGATATCGCATTAAGTGGTCCATCGTTGCGCGACCTGCAAGAATATGCAGATAATATATTTGCGAATAAATTGACATCATTAAATGGTGTGGCCAGCGTATCCATTTTTGGTGGTGAAAAGCGTGCGATTCGTGTTGCGTTAAATCCACAAACCATGGCGGCGCATGGCGTTACTATGATGGATGTTATTACGGCAATGGGAACAAACAATTTGAATGTGCCAGGCGGAAAAATAGAATTTGGCCCCGATTCATCAAATGTGCGTTTTATTGGCGAATTCGCATCGGTTGATGCAATTAAGGAATTGCATATCACAACAGGCGAAGGACAAAACTTTAAACTATCAGATATTGCAACGGTTACGGATGCGGCGCGTGATTTGGATACGGGGGCACGTTTTAATGGAAAACCGGTTGTTATTGCATCTGTGATAAAGGCAACAGATGGAAACGCGGTTAAAATATCGCGCGATCTAAGAAAGAATTTATCAGATTTCCAGGCAGATTTGAATGCGCATGTTCCAGGTGCCACAATGGAGATAATTTCAGATTCATCCATTGTCATTTCCAACGAGACCTCAAATACGATAAACGGAATTATCCTTGGGGTTATATTTACGATTATTGTATTACTTGCATTCACAAAAAATTGGCGTTCAACGGTTATTGCTGGTGTTGTGATTCCGGCATCTTTGATAGCGGGATTATTCTTTGTTGATGCCAATGGATTCACAATTAATGCAATGACATTGTTGGCGTATTCATCGGCACTGGGGACATTGGTGTCAAATGCAATTATTTTGATTGAGGCCGCCTTGCAAGAAATGCGCGCCGGTAAAACGGCCGAAGATGCCGCGGTGGACGGAACTAAACGTGTTGCGGTTTCGGTATTGGCCGGTGTTGGAACAAATGTTGTGGTGTTCTTACCATTGGCATTTATGGGTGGAATCGTTGGTAAGTTTATGATGCAATTTGGTATGACGGTCGTGTATCTGACATTGTTGTCATTGGTGTTTTCGTTCACATTGACACCGATGATGATTGCCAAGATTTTGCGCATTGTTAAGGTTAAAAAGGTCGCAAAAGTTGAAGAGAAAAAACGAAATTGGTTGGATAAATGGTTTGCGTTTCAGTATAAACATTCGGGTCGTGTTATTTTGATGGCATTTTTGGCGTTGGTTGCATCGATGTTTTTGATGCGGTTTACTGGAAATGAATTTAGTCCGGCAACCGATGCAAATGAAATAAACATTACGGCACGTGCGCCAATGGGTGCAACATATGAAAAATCAGAGGCGATTGCAGAAAAAATAGAAAAAATTCTGCATGATGTTCCAGAAATAAAATCTACATCGGTAAAAATCGGGGATAGGGGTCTGCAGAATATCGCTGTTAAGATTAAACTGGTGGATAGGGAAACACGCCGGAAAAGCGATAAGAAAATTGCACGTGAATTATTGCCTGAATTATCAAAGATTCCAGATGCAGAAATTCAAATTCGTGCAGGCGAAGGGGTGTCTTCGGTATCAGCGGACATCGTTTTAAATATATATGGTGAAGATGACACATTGCGTGCGCAATATGCTGCAATGGCATTGGATGCGATAAATAATATTTCAGAGGTTCAAACCGCCGTATTGGCACAACAAGCCCCAGGAAACGAAATTCAGTTTATTCCGGATCCAGACAAGATGGATTATTGGGGTATAAAAAATTCCTATGCGGGAACTGTATTGCGTTCCGCGCTGTACGGCAATGATACATACAAGTATAAAGAAAATGGCGAAGAATATCCGATTGTGTTGGAATTTGCGCGCCAATTCAAAGGCCAGAATATGTTCGATGATGTTTTGGTTAATTCACAAAAGGGTATGGTCGCGTTATCACAATTGGGAAAAATAGAAACGGTTCAGGCAACTCCAGATATTAGCCGTTTGGATAAAAATCGTGTGACAGAAATAGATATAAACCTTGGTAAATCAACCAGTGGCCCTGTTCAAACAAAGATAGTTAATGCGTTAAACAAAATGGACTGGAAGTCGGGGTATGGATATGAATTTGGCGGTATGGCGGAAATTCAGTCAGAAACCACCGGTGAAATTGGAACGGCATTTTTATTGGCTACAATATTAACATTTATGTTATTGGCGGCGATTTTGAATTCTTTGATTCATCCATTTACAATTGCAACATCCATTTTGACCAGTTTTGCAGGCGTGTTCACATTGTTGTTCTTGTCGGGTGCATCAATGAATGTTGGGGCGATGCTTGCATTCGTTATGTTGGTTGGTTTGGTGGTTAATAATAACATTCTGGTGTTGGAACCGACGATAAAGCGAATAAATAATGGCGAAAATATTAAGGTAGCAATGTGGAGTGAATTGAATGATAAAAAGAATATGGTGTTGATGACATCTATCGCGGTTATGGCGGGGATGTTGCCACAATTGTGGAGTGCCGATGGTATGAAATCTGCAATGGCGGCGGTTATGATTGGTGGTATGGGGGCAAGTTTAATTTGGACCTTTACATTAACACCGGCATTATTCTTTGCGATGGAAAGATTACGTCAACGGTTAAAAAGAAAATAAAAATGGGGCGTGTCCCCATTTTTATTTGCGATATCTTTGACGCGCGTTATAATATTATTATGACAAAAGGGTGAGAAAATGCAGAAACCAGTAAATGTTGTGCTGTTTGATTTTGATGGAACGCTTTCGTGGCCCGATTCAAATGTTGCGTTTTTACGGTACTGTATGCGGCACAGTTTGCGGCCGTGGCTATTTTTACCACTTATTGGACTATGTGGAATAATCGCCTTGATAAAACCTGGTGGGGTATGGTGGCGGCAAAATATGCGCAGGTTCATTACACCGCGGATGATAGAAAGATTTATTCCGGGCTTTGTGCGCGAACATCGGCGTAACCGGTTTGGTTGGGCGGCCGAACGTGTCGCGGCAGAGCATGATGCAGGAAATAAAGTGGTGTTGGTTACGGCATCATCCGATTACATGATTCCAAAATTGGTTTCAGATATGAAATTTGATGCGGTTATTTGCTCTAAAATGTTTAAAAAGCAACCGTGGAAATATCGGTTTTTATGCCATGGAATGAACAAGGTTTACGCAATGGATGAATGGGCGCGTGAAAATCGCTTTGTGCCACATGTTGTTCGGGCTTATTCAGACAGCAAAAGTGATATGCCCATGATGGAAATCGCCGATCAACAGGTTTGGATAAACGCAAAAACTGGTTTGCCGAAATAGTGTTAAAAGTGTCTGACGTATATAAACGGGCCTTTGCTCGTTTTGTTTTTTAAAGGACAATATATGAATTTGAATATTATATGTTGACAATTTGTTTTTTTGTGTTATATTTATATACAGAAAAACCGAATCGGTTTAACAATAAAGGAAAACATAAATGACAAAAAACAAAAAACGAATGACAAAAAACAAAAAACGGTTGATTAGAGACATTATAATTGCTTTGGCGCTTGTGCTTAGTGGCGGTATTACGGTAAGTATGGTCGGAAAGCATAAAGCAAAAAAGAAAATTGAAAAAAATGTTAAGGAAGTTTTAATTCCGCAGACCGAAAGAAAAATAGATTCTTTGGTCGCAAGACGTGATTCTATTGTTGATTTTTACGAGGCAGAAATAGCCGGCTTAAAACATACAGAAGATAGTTTGACCACAGTAGTGGAACAGAGCCAAATTAAAACATCACAAGACCAAGATGGGAACAAGCATATTGACCTTATTGGGCCAATGAGTGATATTGAACAACTTGTTGAAGAATTGCACCACCAGGGTGTGGTTGCACAAACGGGTGATGAGATGTTTGATGAGTTTGGTGAGGTATATTATGTTAACCAAATACATTATAGACCAGATTTTGAAATAGAAATGCCTGGTGACTTTCATGAGTATGACCCAGGGCTTACATTGTTGCATCTGGCCGCGTTGGAAAGAGAAGGTATTACTCCAGACGAAGATGATCGTTCACAATGGCATAAAAAACTCAACTTTGTTGTGGATGATCCGGTGTGGTTCTTGTTCTTGATGCGACGGATGTGTATACCTGCGATGACATCGGATGAAGATATCTATTCTGACGAGGGGATATTGGTATGTATAGCGGACCATTCAGTTGAATACAGAACGGACGTGTTATTAACACTTCAGGAATTCTTGGGGAAATTGGATAATTCCCAAATGATATTCAATCCGTCTACATTGGCCCAATTGGATCGTTTGATTAAACGTGAATTGTCACAGATGGATCAGATGTATGATGCGCGTGCGAAGTACAACAAGGCAACAGCAGAATATAAATCTGTCAAAGGTAATTTGGATAAACAGATAAATGCTCAAAGACAAAGATTATCTGAATTGCAATCGCCAAATATCGTGGATGTTATGTATAAAAATCAAAAGAAAGATAAAACACGATAATATGTCTGTTGATAAATAAACCCGCTGCATAGCGGGTTTTTTATATGATTGGATATTATATGTTTGGGTGGTCTTGAATTTTGGCATTTTTATTGTATAATCACAAAAAATGGAGTGCTGGTATGAACATAGTCGCATTTATCATTGGTTTTTTGTTCGGCGGAATCGCCGTGTTTGTTCTGCGACCAAAAAAAGACGATAATATGAAATTGGCGCAGTATAACGCCTTACTTGCCCAGCAAAAACAAGATATTGAAAAATTGCGCAGTGATAATTTGGCATTGGTTAGAGAGGCCGCCGAAAACAAGAAAGAGGCCGAAACGCTGGCGGGTGTGCGTGAGAAAATGCTGAATGATTTCAAGGTGGTATCGGCAGAACTGATTGAAAAGCAAAAAGAATCTGTGGTTGGAACCCAGAAAACTGTACTTGGACCAATGCAGGATGAGATGAAGGCGTTAAAAGACGGGTTTGAAAAGAAAATAAGCGAAATATTAAAGACATCTACGGAAAATAAAACCAGTATAGATGAACAAATTAAAAATATGATTGCAAAAAGCGACTCGCTGCAACACGAGGCGACAAATCTGGCCAATGCATTAAAGAATAAAAAGACCCAGGGGTGTTGGGGTGAAACATATTTGGAAAATATTTTGCAAATGCTGGGGTTTGTTGAAGGCGTTGATTATGTGCGTGAAGAATTTTCGCATGTGGATGATGGAAAAAATATCCGTCCTGATTTTATTGTGAATCTGCCGAACAATAAACGCATTATTATCAATTCCAAGGTATCAATGGAAAGTTATTTGAACTATGAAAATGCCGAAGATGATGCGTTGCGTGAAAAATATGCAAATGAATTTATTGCCGCGACACAGAGCCATATAGATGAACTGTCCAGCAAGGAATATCAGAAAAAGGTAAAAGATTCTGGCTTAGATTATGTGTTTATGTTTATGCCATTGGAATCGGCATATATCCTTGCCATGCGTAAAAAACCGGAACTTTATGCATCGGCCCAGAAACAAAATGTTGCGCTAATTACATCTTCGCTGTTATTCCCAATGTTAAAGACGCTTGAAATGTTATTGAAACTGGATCGCCAGAGTAAAAATGTCGCCGAAGTTATGGATATGGTGAACAAATTATACGAAAAGTACTGTGGGTTCATTGACAGTTTTAATTCGGTTGGTAACAGTATTGAAAGTGCACGTAAATCTTATGATAATGCGTTGAAACAATTGTCCGAAGGCAAGGGGAATATGTCTACCTGGTTTGATAAAATCAAAGATAAAAGCGGTATAACAACAAATAAAAAAATAGCAATAGAGTACAAAGATGAGTGATTTGCAAATGAAACTTTGTGGTGATTTGGTGTTGCGTGAAAAATGTTCGCCCGTTGATGTTATTACGTCTGAAATTTTGGATAGCATGGATGAAATGGTCAAAATGATGCGTGAACAAAATGGGGTTGGTCTTGCCGCGCCCCAGGTTGGTATAACTAAACGGTTTTTGGTAATGATGAATCCTGATTCTGGGGAAGTGTTCAAAATGATAAACCCGGTTATCACATCACGCAGTACAGATACCGCCGTGATAGAAGAGGGCTGTTTGTCGGTACTCGGGCCAGATGATTTGCCGGTATATGCAAATGTGACACGCCCGGCGGCTGTAACAATTGAATGGATGGGTGATGATGGGAAAAAATATGCGGCCGAAATGTCCGGTATAATGGCACGTATTGCCCAGCATGAAACGGACCATCTGGATGGGATATTATTTATTGACTATTTACCACCGGCAAAGCGGGAAATGGTAATGCGGAAAGTAAGGCGGCATAAATGAAAGTTGTTTTAATGGGAACACCAGATTTTGTAGTGCCAATTTTTGATGCAATTGCGATGCATCAT
>JAFZTZ010000055.1 GCA_017618595.1 Alphaproteobacteria bacterium | reverse complement strand
TTTGCCGCCATATCACGCCATTTTTCCGAATTCATAATAAATACTGGATCCAAAATCCATGTGGCTGGTTGCCCAAATTCTTTTTTGCATATATCCACACCCGATTTTTCACGAACCGATATGGCCGAAAATGTCTTTAACGATTGTATATAGTGTTGTTTTTCTTCTTCGGTTCCTTCAAAGAAATCCATACCAAAACTGATGGCTAATCCTATTTTCTTTTTATCCGATTGAACAAAATCTAACAATACCTTGTCCTGTTTATCAGGCCAATACATTGGTCGCCACATTTGATCCGATCCCACCAAGAATATGTCGGTTTTATCATTCAAGGCAATAAAATCTTCTTCGGTCCGCACCAAATCTGTTAAATGGAAATATTTTTTGGCAAAGTTTCCAGCAAAATACCCATCAAACCGTTTCATTGGAACGCGAGCATGATTTAATATTTTGGCATAATAGCCAAGTTCTGCCATAACCTCTTGCGCGGCATATGCGGTCAACATTGACCCATAGTTTCGTTCAGTTATGGCATTATTAAAGATAATACAGTCGCATGTTTTGCGCAGACATTTCTTATAGTTATCCGCCACCGTCATTTTATCCAAATTATAAAAGAATTGGTCACGATCTGGATGCGAAATTGGGCGCAACAAATTAGAATTTTCGGGTAACGCGTATTTATATTTTGTCTTTTTCTTTAATTTCATATCAATATGTTTTATAAATCGCGCACCGCGTTTGGTATTTACCAGGACAAACGATGTCCCCTTGTTATCATCAAGTTTTTTATCAAAATTTTTAATACCCCAGAAATCACCCAATGTTATATCACCATGACGATATTTGGTATCAAATGGGCATACCTGGCAAACGTTATTCGTTGAAATTCCTTTAAAAAATGTTTGCAGATATGAGCTTTTATCATTTGGTATGCGAATTTTTCGCAAATTTGTTTCAACCACCATTGCCCGACTGTACCAACCACAATCCTTTAATCTGAACAGAATATTTCTTACTTTTTCTTTGGGTAATAACAACTCTTTAATGTATTTATTAAATACTTTTGGTGATGGGGCAGAACAACACACCAAATCAACCAGCACCAATTTATCATACGGTTTCTTTAGAAACGATTTTAATCCCGCGACCTGACATGGCGTTCCAACAAACAATACAAACTGATTATCATCCAACAATGTTTTTATTGCGGTAAATACGGTTTTTGGATTACTCTGCACATACTTTGACAGGCACAGTTCTGGCAATTGTGCGACATCATGAATAATTGTATGTTCCACACCAGTATAATCATCATTCCATTTTGCACCACATACATACCCGCCCATTGACAATACGTATTTTGCAAACAACGAAAACATTCCACCCGATGAACTGATTTTTCGCGTATCATCATCCGCCATACACGCATAACAATCTTGCTTTTCTGGTTTATTGTCATATTTAAAATTCATAATTGGGCAAACAGAATTACACAGACCGCAATGAATACATTTTTTCTTGTCTATGACCGGGCGCAAGAACCCATCTATATTTTCTTGCATTGAAATTGCACCAACCGGGCAAATATTTGCACACGCCGAACACCCCGTACACATATTATTGTTTTCTACGCTGCGAATATCTTTTCGCAAAAGTTCAAAAAAATTCTGCGGTTTCATTGCCCGGCGTATTTTAATTTTTATCCCCAGCACACGAATAACACGATGATGTTTTGTTTTATCTATGGAAAATAATTGTTTCAATAATTTCATTTATTGCACCTTATTTTTTCTTAGTTTGATTTTAATTCCCAATATACGCATAATCTTGTGACTTTCGTCATAATTTTTGATTGAAAATATTTTTTCCAAGAAATTCGTGTGCCGCCCACGCACGCGTTCGATAATCCCAGATACATACGCATCATCATGCTTTTTAAGTTCGGCAATAACACTACACAGTTCCAGAATATCCTGGGTTTTATATTTAAATAATCTGTTCAAATCGGATTTTACGGCCTCGTTATCTATTCTTTCCAACTGTTTCAACGCCAATTCAATAAATTCGGGATATTTTTTATCAAAGAAATAATACATATCAATAAAAGCACGTATTTTCAACAAAATACGTTTTAAATCATTGCTCCCTTGGAATAACCCGTTTGGCGTCGATCTGTATGCTCCAACTATGTCATAAACAAAATGTACTTTACCATTTTCAAGGTGAATTCTGTCTCGAAAATCATCTTCGCGGAAAGAATGTTCAGAATAATGATCGCCGACGTATTGTTTCATTTTTTCTATCAATTCTTTGTTCAGTACACAATTACGAAACACAGATGATATAGTGTTGCCCAATACCGCGGTACCATTTAACATATCCATAAATGTTGAATCAACAAATGTGATACCGTCAGCCGGCCGTGAGACAACTGTTTTGCCATCTGGGAACAAAACGGAAGTTTTTGCTGCATATATATTAAAATCTTTGTTTTTATCTAAAAAATCTATGGCATTTTGGTAGAATTTGTCATCCGTTAAAAAATCATCCGCATCCAAACAGCAAAAATATTCACTTTTGTTTTTTATCAAATATTCATATGCCTTGATAATATTGCTTAACAGCCCTTGATTTTTTTCGGATGGTAACAATACAATTTTATTTGGGTATTTTTTAATATAATCATTAACAATTTCTAATGTCTTATCGGTTGAACCATCATCAGTTATAATAAGTGTAACATTGAAATTTGTTTGCTGCGCCAACACAGAATCAATTGCCTGGGTAATATATTGCTCCTTGTTATATGACGGCATCACAACATACAACTTGCACTTCATTATTTTTCCCTTTTAATTTTCAAATACCGGTCGCCACAAATTCTTCAAATACGAATCTTCAAAAAACATTTGTGTTTTTTCTTGGTTTGCCTTTTTAATGTCCGCAGGATATTCAACCAATTGTTCAAAATTCATATCCTTAATTTCGTTTGTGTCGTAAACCTTAATCCCTTTGGAATTAAAGTGTGTGTATGTCGTAATTTCGGACCGAATGAAAAGTTTGCCCCCCAATGTAAGCGTCGCAAAAGAATTTCCAAGACCTTGTTGGCGATTCTGGTTCAATATCAAAATGTCATTTTGTGCCATATATTGCGCATAATCGGCCGGTGTCATCAAAGAATCAAGATATTCAAATTTATCGCCAAAAATGGCACGACCCTTTTGGATAATTTGTTCTTTGTATTCAGTTTTACCGTATGACAAAATCGTTTTGATTTTTATATTTTCATCTTTGAATTTTGATAAAACATCCAACATTTCCAACGTAGAATCATCCGCTGAATTGTT
The DNA here is from genome assembly GCA_017618595.1 of Alphaproteobacteria bacterium. Classification (GTDB taxonomy): domain Bacteria; phylum Pseudomonadota; class Alphaproteobacteria; order Rs-D84; family Rs-D84; genus Enterousia. The sequence goes on along the minus strand of JAFZTZ010000055.1, from coordinate 8,741 downwards.
TATTTGAATTGCCACATAATCGTGTTCAATGCGTTTTGCATTTTTTATCATCTCTTTTGTAATTGGGAAAGTATAACCCGCATCGTATGTTTCGGCCGGATGTGAATCATATTTTTTTATTGCGACCCCAATATCCCCATCTGTATCAGAAATATATCCACGGAAGTTCTTTCGAATATAATCATTTTTTTCATCTCTTGGGGCGTTGTATAAATCGCCACCCCATATCATCCACAAACACTTTTCTTTTAACAGTTTTTTGTTCTTCCACAAGAATGATTGTATTCCCCCAACGAACAATGAATGACATATAATTTTCTTGATGTCTTTGGACGAAAAATCAAATTGATACAATGTCCGCATCGGAATAACATTCGCCCCCGTTGGATATTCAAACTGAGGAAAACAATTCTGACACAAAAAGACATGTTCTTTTGGATCAAAGTTGCGATTACAGAAATCTACAAACGGTTTTATAAATTTGTCGTTATGACACAAATGCACAAACTTATACCCCGTTAATTTAATCTTGCGCGTATAACTGGCAATTTTAAACCCACAAAAATAAATACGGCGACGACCATCTTGGGAACGTTCTTTACGGAACAGCCCCGATATCCACGACGGCCATTTAATATAATTTTTCCATTTACTGTAAAGTTCCGGATTATTTTTAATAATATCGCAGTAACATTTTTTATATGGTAATTTTTTCTTTAAATGCGTTGCAAGAATATCAAAATCAACATCATTAAGAATCTCAACTACCTTTGCCTTTACCGCGTCAAATGAACAACATTGTTCGTACGTCCCAGATACATTGTTCCAAAAGATTCTTAATGTCTCTAGGTAAAGCGCAGGTATATTGTGATTTTTCGCCAATTTCAATATATCCGCAACACCATTCAAGGTATCTATGCCTTTGCGTTCTGTCCAATCAATATGCTTGTAATTGACACGATAGACATAAACATCATCGGGAATCGTATAATATTTTTCGGCCAAAATCATTGCGTTAACAAAAAACGGTGGATCTTGAAATCTTTTATAATCTGGGAAATATATTTTGTTCTTTACCAAAAAATCCCGACTGTAAATAAACAACGTGTATCCATAAATAAATGGTGCATCTTTGAATGACCGAACACCATAGTTTGTAAATCGGGTTTCCTTGGATTCACCTTTTGGGGTTAATTTTATTAAATTTCCACCGGCAATTTTTACATTGTTTTCACAAACCGCCGTATATAACTTTTCCAACACTTTGTCGTCGGGATAATAATCATCAGGATCCATAAAAACAACATAGTCCCCTGTGGCATTATCTATTCCTAAATTTCTGGCCTTGCCTGCCCCTTCATTTGTATTTTTCGTAATAATTTTGATTCTTTGATCTTTATCAGCAAAGGATTTTAAAATATCCACGGTATTATCACTTGATTTGTCATCAACACAAACCAATTCAATATCTTGTAAAGTTTGCTGTTGCACGCTTACCAGACATTCTTCCAAAAAACTAGATGCATTATAACATGGTATGATAACAGATATACGGGGCATGAAAAAACTCCTATTGACGATGCGCCAAAAACCTTAATTTTTGCCAAAATATTGTAAAACTACACACCCATAAAGTCAATTTATTTTTACCGCGACGCAATACAAAAACAACTGATAACATTATATTATCATTTATTTTTCAAATTCGCATTTATTTGGGAATCGCGCCTTTAAAAATTCCAGATTTCCACGCAGTATCTTGGCATCATTTTCAGGTGCATCGTTTATGCAAAATATAGGTGCATATTTAATCACAGATTTCGCAGGCAGTATATTAGTGCAAACAATGTTTGAATGCCTAATTCCAAACCAATGAATAATATTGTAAATCAGATTTAATATCTTGTGCCGACCATATTTTGCCGCCCGTGCATGAATAAATCGTGCCCTTTTGGTTGCAAAATCATACATATTCATCGCCCAACGTTGTATTTCATCGTTGGTACGAAATTTATTATAAATCTGACGATCTACTTGGGCCACCAACTTTGGATGATTGCGACATTCTATCCATGATGATTTTATATATGGGTCAATACCATGTGATGGTCGTATATGATAAAGTTTCATTTTAAATATATCGTCAATATATTTTGCGGACAACGCCAATGTCTGCGTATATCCATCCAAGCCCGCCTTCCATTTTTCAAATGGTATAAATTCATTATATGAATTGTTAGAATATCGAACCTTGGCACGACCGCGCGAATCATAGAAAAACGATGGCGAAACCTTTTTGTTAAAAAATGTATCATCGTTCATGATTATAAAATGTTCGGCCAAACCAGGTATGTTTGGAATGCACATTTCAATTGACGCGGCATTAAATGTTGGTAATGCACCCGATGGGAAAATTTTTTCGTGCGGAACAATAGTTATCTTGGGATGCCTGGTATTCAACCAAGATGGCACCTGATTAAAGCCAGTTATTATATAAATATGATTTGCCCATGGTACGCATTCTGCGACACTGCGCATTGAATACAGCAATTCGCCATTATCACGAAACCGTTCTTCACCCGATGCCCCAGAATAGATTGGTTTTTGTCCATTTATTTTTTCAAACCATTTATCTTTTTCGGCACGCCATGCCCTATCCGAACCATCAACCCACAAATAAACAATATCTATCGGAAACGGGGAATTTGTATTGGTATTATTTTTATTACAAGACATCTTTTTGCTCATTACATTTTGTTTTATCATAAAATAAGACCCAAGTCAAATAATCTAAATATTTTTGCATATATTTACCCCGGAAACCCGGGGTAAACAAATAACAGAAAAACAAACTAGAAACTTATTCGGCAACTTCTTCTGCTGGCGCCGCTTCTTCTGTTGTTTCTGCGGTTTCAGTTTCTGCCTTGGTTTCTTCTTTTGTTTCTTCTTTGGCTTCTGGTTCTTCTTCAACCTTTTTGGTTCCGAATGTCAAAACCTTGCCTGCGACCAATGCTTCAATTTCATCATTGGTACGCGCAACATAGATTTTAATTGGAACGATTACATCTGGGTGTAATGCGATTTTTGTATCAAACGCACCAATAGATTTGATTGGCGCACCCAACATAACCTGGGCCGAAGAAACATCAACGCCCGCAATTTCTTTCAATGTACGTGCGATATCGCGACTGGACACAGAACCATATAATTGACCTGTATCACCGGCCTGGCGAATCATATACATCTTGGCATTCTTGACCGCATCAACTTTGGATTCTGCGGACTTTTTCGCGGCTTCGTGACGTGCCTGTAATTCGGCCTTTTGTGCTTCGAACAATGCAACATTTTCACGTGACCAGCGCAATGCCTTGTTGTTTGGCAATAAGAAATTACGTGCATAACCTGTTTTAACTTCTACGGTATCACCGATATTGCCCAAACGAGTGATTTTTTCTGTTAAAATAACTTTCATTTTATCTGTCCTTATTGTTGTAAGTTAGGGTAGAACCCAAATATTTAATTAACCGATGTTATTACGAACAAACGGCAACAGTCCCAAATGACGTGCACGTTTAATTGCACGTGTCAATAAACGTTGATCTTTCTGGGAAACACCGCTGATACGGCTTGGCACGATTTTACCACGTTCGGTAATATAGTGACCCAACATTTTAACATCTTTATAGTCGATAACCTTGCCCTTTAATGGGTTTGATTTTTTACGATAAATTGCTGCACGAACTGCCATTATTCTGCCTCCTCTGTATTCTTTTTCATCATGATAGATGGGCCATCGGCCAATTTTTCAACACGGACATTCAGGAAACGAATAACGTCTTCGTCAATACGGCAACGACGTTCCAATTCCGCGATTGCGGTGCCCGGCATTTCTACGTTCATCATAACATAGTGTGCCTTGCGATTTTTACGAATTACATAGGCCAAATTTTTCAATCCCCAGAATTCTGTGGATTTCACATCACCCTTTAATTCTTTGATAACACTTGCGTATTTTTCCGCTTTTTCTTTAACCTGCGGTTCGGTCAAATCCTGGCGAAACACCAGAACACTTTCATAGTAAGCCATTTTATTTCCTTTGGTTTATATCAGCCGTGACCACCATTAGCCACAGCAGGAACAGGCACAATTATTACAACTTTTTATAAAAAATCAAGTTTTTTTGTTATACATTTGCATTACTAGGAAAAAAATGATATAATATCCGTGAGATAGGTTCAAAATGGGCCTAAAAAAAAACAGAGGGAGAGAACAAATGCCTGACAGCCACACCTCCTTTCCTGGCGCGATCCAGGAAGGGACAGATGAGCGTGCTAGACAACGTTGTGCAAAGGAACAATATGCCGATGATTTATATCAACGCGCATCAATAATACGTGCGTCTGGCCAAAATCCAATGACAATCCGAACACGGCGCCTGGATCGAATGCGCCGAAATGATGGTATAATTGCATCACTAACGGAATGGATATGTTCGATTTGCGCATGTGCTATTATCACGATAACCCTGTGTTGCATCATAGAAGGCAGAACTTGGTTATTCTGTGTTCACAAGGCAGTATGTTTTTCTATACCCATCGTTTTGTTTTCATTAACATACATGTGGCATCGGGCGCGTCAGAAACGCTATGATGCGGCCGCGGGCTATGCCATAGACATTATGATGGATTTACGCGACTATCGCGGTTTTAGAAATTTTGATGACGGCAAATTACATGATGTATTGAAATTGGTTCCGGACATTGTGCGGGATATATCCGCATCAAATGCCGGATCCCTATATTTTAATATGGTTATGAAAGACGAAATCAGAACCAAAAACAATGAAAACCTGCGAAATTTGGCCATCACAATTTTGCAAGGCGACGTGCAAATACGTCCAGAACACATGCATAAAATCCTGGAAAAATACGAAAATGATCCAATTTCCAAGGAATTAAAGCGTTAATAGCAATGCCGAAACCATAAATAAAACCCCGAACATTTGTTCGGGGTTTTAATTTACATAACTTTTTCGGTTATTGGTTGTTTTACCTTTAACTGTTGAACCAAGTCATACAACCAACGTGCACTTCTTTCTGGGACTTCAAATTCTTTATGATTAAATTCTAATGCATAATCTGGAAAAAATTCACATTCCGTTTTCACCAAAGAAATATCTGTAATATCTTGTTTATCAAACCATTCTGGTGCAAGCATCAAAAACTGTTCACCTTTTGGATATATGGTGTAACTATCTACGCAATCTTCACACCCTGGAACCAATTGTGCTTTTTTACTTTCAAATCTAATATCCACACCACCATTCAAAATTACATTTTCTACAAAATGCAACGCCTGGCGACGATTTCTTCTTTTACGCATCTTATATGCTATTCTATTCATAACAAACCCTTTCTTTACACCGACAATATTAGCACCAAACCGCATAAAGTCAAATCAAATACTTTTGATAACTTTCGCAAATAATCTCTATTGACACGCATTTGCAAAATTTACTAACATACAATTGTAATGGGGGAATAAATATGAGCAGTTTTCACGGAAACCTTAACAGAATGGCGCTTTTCACGACGATTGTTCTGTGTGTAATTGTTTTCTTTTATCGCACATTTTTTGAAATTGCGGCGGCGAACATATATCTTAATGGTGTGATTATTGGCACTACCCTGTTCGGAATGGTGCTCTGTTTTATTAAAATCTTTTCATTATTACCGGAACATCGGTGGTTGGACGCGTATAAAAATGGGCGCCATCGTGCCAAGACGGCACCGGGTCTGTTGCGTTCGGTTGCGGTTATGTTGCGCGCGCATCCAAATCAATTAACCGAAGGTGGCCTGCACACGATTCTTGATATGGTATTGGTGCGGTTTGAAGAAGATCGTGATTCCGTCCGTTATGTAACAAACACTTTGATATTTTTGGGGTTGCTTGGGACATTTTGGGGACTAATTGTGACGGTTGGTGGGTTTGCAGAACTGATCGGGAACCTGAATTTTAACGATGAAACCGTTTTGCTTTCTATGCAATCCGGCCTGACGCAACCACTTGGCGGTATGGCGACCGCATTCACCAGTTCCCTGCTCGGCCTTGGGGGCAGTTTGGTTGTCGGTTTCCTTGCGCTTCAGGTTAATATGGCCCAGGGTGCCGTATATCAAGAACTGGAAGAATTCTTGGTAAAACGCACAAATGTTGCGCATCCAGAGTTGGGTATGTGGCCCAAGGTAGAATCAGGTATGGATAAAATCGTAAATTCATTACGGCGCATAGATGAAACCATGCAATACATTGCGGACGATTTTTAATAATAATTTAATAAAGGAACGAGAGAGGAAAAACAAATGTTTAACTTTAGATTTCGTGATAAAACAAATACATGGCCCGCGTTCGTGGATTTGTTTTCAAATCTTGTTATCATATTGATATTTTTGCTGATTGTGTTTGTGTTTTTGTGGACCACAACCAGCGTATTTAACAAATCATCTGGCGTTAAAACCATTGCGGAATTAAAGCAAACAAATGCCGAACAAAGTCAACGCATTCGCCAAATGGAAAGTGACGAAGCCGAGGCAACACGTTTATTGCTCCAGGCACGCGCACGTTTGGAATCGGCGGAAACCGATTTGAACGACAAAGATTTGTCTATTGTTGATTTGATTACGGCATACGAACAACAGGTTACCGCGTTGCAAGAAAAAGACGCCGCCACAAATCAACAGATTGAAGATTTGCGTGTTCAATTGAATCAGGCCCTTGTTGCGAAACAGCAAATCAATGAATTGGAACAAGAACGCCGCGACCTTCAGGCACAGATGCAGGCGCAAATGGCGGAAAAATCGGCGGAACATTTGGCGGAACTGCGTAAATTGAACGCTGCATTGGCCGCCGCCGAAGAATCGGCCCATGAACAAGAGGTTAAATATATTGAAATGTCAACGCGCCTTAACAAAGCATTGGCGGACAAGGTCGCAGAATTAAAGGCGATGGAAGAATACCAGTCGGAATTCTATCGTTCCATTAAAATTGCACTTGGCGATACAACATCGGTTATGGCGGATGGCGACCGATTTATTGTCCCAAGTGATATATTGTTCCAAACCGGTTCATACAAATTATCGGACGAAGGTAAAAACCAGGTTCGCCTTATCTCTAATGTGATTAAGGGGCTGGAAGCCAAGATTCCAACCGACGTCGATTGGATTATCCGCATTGACGGCCACACCGATAAACAACCGGTCGTTCCGGGTAATCGTGCCTATGCGGATAATATGCAATTGTCTATATTGCGTGCCCGCGCGGTAATGAACGAATTGGTACGCGACGGTGTATCGCCACGCCGTTTGGTCCCAAGTGGTTTCGGCGATTTGCATCCAATGGAATTGGGCACCGACCCGGCCAGCATGCAAAAGAACCGCCGCATAGAATTAAAACTGACCAACAAATAGTGGTTAGGATGTAAGTGGCTAGTGATTAATATCCCGGGCACGCCCGGGATTTTTTTATAGAAAAAACCGACATTGCTGTCGGTTCAAAAATCTGGCACGCCCGGCAGGACTCGAACCTGCAATCCACAGATTAGAAATCTGTTGCATTATCCATTGTGCTACGGGCGCACGTATCACCATTATAACCCTTTTTTCCAAAAAAACAAGGGCGCAGTTTCGCGCCCTATAAAAATTTATTACCCTGCCCCCACTATTTCTTAACATGCACATCCATTTGCGGAAATGGAAAGTGTATTTTCTTTTTCGGTAATTTATTATAAATCGCCTCTAGCATATCGCCACGACTTGGCAAATAATTTTCCGCCGATGTCCAATAACGCACGCCAAGTACAACCGCACTATCCGCCAAATCAGAAACGAATACCATTGGTGCCGGATCTTTCAGTATGCGTTTGTCGGCCTTTAATATCGCCAATATTTCTTTGCGCGCCGCATCAACATTGTCGCCATATGAAATCGCAACCGTAAAATCCATACGCCGCGTGTTATTTACCGACAGGTTTGTAATCTGGCTGTTGGAAAGTGCGCCATTTGGTAACAACACAACCTGGTTATCAAATGTATGAACTTCCGTTGTGAAAATCATAATCTTTTTAACAATACCCATTGTGCCATCGGCGGTTACAATAACATCGCCAACATTAAATGGTTTCAAGAACATAATAATTATTCCGCCGGCAAAGTTCTGCATCGTTCCCGACAATGCCATACCAACCGCCAACGATGCCGCACCCAAAACCGCAACGATAGATGTCATTTGAACACCGACCGTCGCCAATGATATTATTACCACAAACACGCGCAGCAATATATTCACAAATGACCCAAGGAATGATACCAATGATGCTTCGGCCCCGCGGCGTTGCAACATACGCTTAAACGAACGTGCAATGCGTTTTGCAACCCACATACCTCCGACCAAAACAACTATCGCCGCCAACAGTTTTATTCCAAAATCGACCGCCATCCCGGTCAATGATGAAACCATATTCTTTAATGTTTCGGCACTGGCCTGAATTTTTTCTGGAACGGCCTGTACTGCCTCTACGGCATTATCGACAACACCTTCTGTGACCCCTGCTTCCATTGGATTTTCCTTTTTTTACATTTCTATATCTTCACATTTTTCAACTGGTTCAGATTCTGAACAATTTACTTCGCTCTTTTGGCCTATGCCCAGGAACCCACGTTTATACGTAGACGTACAATTTTTTGTAA
>JAFZTZ010000009.1 GCA_017618595.1 Alphaproteobacteria bacterium | reverse complement strand
GAAGCATATGATGCGTTCAAAAGCATAATCATTCAAGAATTAGCCCGTGAAAACGAAAAAGAAGGTCCCGAACAGTCAAGAGAAGGGCAGGAACAAACAAGAGAAGGTATCTTGTCTTCTGCGGGAACCGTTTTGGGACGGGCGATTACAAGTACTGTAAAGGCGTTAAAAAAAATAAATGATAAAATAGAAGATGGTGCAAAGCGTGCCGCAGATGAATATGATAAAGAACAGGCAAAACTGCAAGAACAGGGTGCGGTACCCGCACAAGAATTGGCAAAACAGCAACGCAAAGAAGATGTTTCCCAAGAGTCAGAAGAAACACTGAAACACGAAGATGCGGCGCAAAAACAGCAAGGCCCAAAAACAAAAGAAGAGGCCTTGGCAAAGTTAAGAGAGGCCCTGGATAAATATAACGAAGATAGAAATGATTTAGATAAGTGGCGAAAATATTGGAATGCGTTGCATGAACCGATTTTAAAAGATTTTGCCAAGAAATATTTTGAAAATGGTGAAAAACTGCAAAAGAACGGTGCGGGTGAAGATGCGCTTTATAAGCAAGCAGTGGAAATGATAGATAACGAATTGGGCAAACAGGATAAGTTCAATTTTAATATGGGTCAACAACGACCAGTTAAGCAACCTGATAAAAAACAACAGAATAAATTTGACTTTAATATGGGGCAGAAAAGTCCGGTTGAACAACCCGCGCCCCAAGAAACACCGCATACAGCCGATTTATCAAAAAAGCAAGAAGCCAAGGATATCGCGCCAGAAATGAAGCGTGAAGAACACGCCAACGATCAAAAACCACAAACCAAAGCAGAAGCGTTACAAAAACTAAAAGAAGAATTAGCGAAGTATGATGCTATGTTATGGGCTTGGGGGTATCCAGATGGTTCTTATGCAGAACGCAGGAAGTACGCTGAAGATACAGGAAATTCATATTGGAATGCTTATGGTAATCCGCTTTTACATGATTTTGAGATAGATTTTTTTAAGAAGACAAGGAGTTCTAATCCAGGGGAAGGTTTACGGCATTATATGTTAAATGAGATGATAAAGCAGGAATTGGCCAAAGAAACCGGGCAAAAAATAGAACCGGGACCGCAAGATGCAAAAATAAAGGCGTTGGCAGATATTTTGGGAATGGTTAATCATGATTATGAAGACAATTTGGGGTATGACAAAATAAAAAGTGCAGTGCAAAAAATGGCCGAAGACAAGGTCATTTCAGACGATATTGTACAAGATTTACAAAAGATTTTTGATTCTAAAAATTATGGTACACACGGATATCAAAAAGTCCATGACTTAGAAGGTGTGTTGATGAAACATTTATATGAGTTAGAATCTGAAAATGAAAAACAAAGACAGAATGGTAAAGGGAAAACTGTTGAACCAAAAGAATCTCAGCAACAAGTAAAAGATAAAGAACAACATGATAAATTTAACTTTAATATGGGACAAAAGGGTCCAGTTGATCAACCAGTACCACAAGAAACACTGCATGCAGCAGATTTATCAAAAAAACAAGAAGCCAAAGATGTTTCACAAAAGCCCGCAGATTTAATGCAACGCGAAGATGTAAAGCAAGAAAAGACCCAATCAGAAGATATGCAGGCCAGAAAACAGGAAGTATTGAAAAAAATAGAAAATTCTATAATGGTTTATGACAATATGTTTTCTAATGATTTTGGCGAAGCAACGCATGAATTAGATAACCTTACTAAATATATTAACCAATCAGTCAAAGAAGGACTGATATCGCATCGTGATGGCGCACAGTATCGTAAAATGATAGAAGGTGTTTATGGACAAACAGATTTTAAGGTCGTGTCAGATGGTATTGAAAAGATGGTAGAATTAAACGATAAACAGAAAGAAATGCTGGAAAGTAAAGGCGTGAAAGACGAACCAAAAGATTTAAAACAAAAACCAGAAAAAGCCGCAGAAGAACAAAAAACAAACCAAGAGCCAGACCTTAAGACACAAATGGCGCAAAAAGAAGAACACAAACCTGAACAAAAAGATGTTGCGCAAAAACCGGAAAATTTAATAAAACGCGAGGAAATTCAAAAAGATAAGGATAATGAGAAAAAACCGGAAAATAAAGATTTATCACAGAAGCCGGAAAATGTGTTGAAGCGTGATGAAGCACAAAAAGATAATATAAATGAGAAAAAGCCCGAGAACAAAGATCTGTCACAGAAACCAGAAAATGTGCTGAATCGTGAAGAACAACAAAAGAAAAATGAGAACAAACACAAGACAGAAAATTTTGAAAAGGGTAATCAAAAAGTTGTCGATATGGATAACAATCGTGATGCGCAAAAGAAAACGCTTAATCAGCAGGCACTTGCCGCATACAGACGCAAAGTTTTACAAGGACGGAGTAATACCGGTAATGTTTGATGCGGTATGGTTCTTTGATTTGGAAAAACAAATTCGTGCGCTGGGTGCCGATAGCGATGATCAGTCCTTTGATGAAATTCGTGATAATCTGGCGCATCCGCGACGCGTAAAACCCGATGAATTTGCGGCTATGTGCGCGTATGTTATTTTGGCAGGCGGTTTCTCGCAAAAGACCGCAAAGCGTATTCATAAAAATATTATGGAATACATTTATAAAAATGGTGCAGATTACGGTGGATTGTATCAAATGTTTCATAATGAAAATAAAATCAAGGCAATTTGCAAGATTTGGGAAAATCGTCAGGATTTATGCGATGGTTTTTATATGTGTGATGGCGATGATAAAAAGTTAAATTACTTGGCGCGCCTGCCGCATATTGGGAAAATAACCGCGAATCATTTGGCGCGTAATCTTGGGGTGGATACGGTAAAATATGATGTTTGGATTCGTCGGTTGGGCGCGCTATACGGCGGAATACAAGGTACAGACGAATTGACACCCGATATAAAACGTGCGTGTGATGATATGTTTGCACATTTGGTGCGTGATACTAAATTGCCCCGCGGATATATTGATGTTGTGTTGTGGAAATCGTGTCAAATAGGGTTAATTAAGTTTTAGGGTGAAATTTATGGATGTAAAAATAGAAGAATCTTGGAAACGTGTGTTGGCGGATGAATTTGATAAAGAATATTTTATTAAATTAACCGATTTCGTGCGCTCTGAATATTTGGCGGGTAAAAAGATTTACCCGGCGGCAAAAAATATTTTTAATGCGTTTAATTTATGTCCATATGATGCGGTTCGCGTGGTTATTATTGGCCAAGACCCATATCATGAACCCGGCCAGGCGCATGGTTTATGCTTTTCGGTTCCTGATGGGATTACACCACCGCCATCGTTGGTAAATATTTATAAAGAAATTGAAACAGACCTTGGGCGGCCAAGTGCAACGCATGGCGATTTAACCCATTGGGCAGAGCAGGGTGTTTTACTATTAAATTCCACACTAACGGTTGCGGCACATTTGGCGGCATCGCATGCGGGACGCGGTTGGGAACAATTTACCGATGCGGTAATTCGTGCAATTGCCACGCAAAAAAGTGGTGTTGTTTATATGCTTTGGGGTTCATATGCCCAACACAAAGCCGAATTTGTTGATGCAAATAAAAATTTAATTTTGAAAAGCGTTCATCCGTCGCCACTATCTGCATACAGGGGATTCTTTGGTTGCCGGCATTTTAGCAAGGCAAATGAATACCTGGTTGCAAATGGAAAAACACCAATTGATTGGTAGATTAGAAATTATATGTCACACCAAGACCATAAAAAGCATAAGAATAATTTTCGGGTGCGGTGTTCGCGTTTGAAAAATGCTTAATAGAAAATTCCATGCCCCATTTATCATTTATGTGCCACCCGGCTGTCAGTTTAAATAAAAACAATAATTTTGCGCCAAGACGTTCGTTTTGCTGGGCCTGAAGGCCGGCGCCACCACCACCGGTAAAATAAAACTTGTTAAAATCAGCCAATAAAACATCCCCAGATATAAGCACCATCGGTATAGTATAATCACGCCAATGCCACCCGTATTTATCGGCAAAACCAATTGTTTGCCCAAGTTCCAAGGTTTGTCGCGCCGGCAGACCAAAGAAAGTCGCGGGTTGCGAATATTGTAAATTTAATAGATAAAATGGAACAAACTGGGTTGGTGGTGGAATAATAAAACCGCTGTTTACGCCCTGGCCAAGGTAAAAAGATAATTGGTTTTTATGATGCCGCATAAGTGGATTTGACCCGTTTGATGCGATTGCGGGCATAGCAATTAGACAGGATAAAATAACAATAAACTTTTTCATTGGCCTAGCATTATACAATATTTTATCAAGGTTTACAACCAAGTTACATTTAAAAATCTTAAAAAGCGGAAGAAAATCATGTTGGCAATATATTTTATGGAAATTCTTGCAATTGGAAAAATGTTTGTTATAATGATGCGGTCATTTTGAGATAGATGGCGGCGTAGCTCAGTGGTAGAGCAGAGGAATCATAATCCTTTGGTCAGGGGTCCGAATCCCTTCGCCGCTACCAAAATTCAAACCGGGCGTGTCCCGGTTTTAATTTTGATTTGGTGTTAAATTCATTTTTTTGTTGTGTATATTGTGAAAGCTTATGATACAATTATAAAAAGGGGATAAAATGATTCTTGAAATAATAGATGGAATAAATTGCAGGGTAACTGATATACAAGATGGCGATTTGGTGCCTGTAGGTGGTTCGACCCTTAACAGCAGATTTAGCAAGTTTGTAAAAGTTGATTCAAATAAATTTGAGGGATTTTTTGAAAAAGTGGCAAGAAATGCTGCGCGGTTGGCAAAAGATATAAATTTACAAAAATGGGTTAATTCTGCGGCCCCTGGGGTCGATATAAATATGTTTGCGCATATGTACGCATTTGGTAATGTTTTCAGAATGGTTTATCCAGATGCATTTAAAAATTCACAGGATAGCGCAAATTTTTATGATGAACCAAAAAGTCTGTCAGAGGCCGTTAATGCAGGGGTTTGCACGTGTAAAGAAATTGCTTTGTTGGCACAATTATATTTTCAGACACAGAATATACCAACAAAGTACATAGGCGGTGAATTGGTTCGGCAAATCGGTTACAATGGTGAACGACACAGTTTTATATCTTTTGTTTTAGGTGGGCATAATTATATCTATGATCCTGCGAATCCTGTTAATAAATCTGAACCAGTGATGCCACGGATACATACCATTGATATAACAGCGGACCAAAGACAAAAATTTGAAGAGAAAATTCATCGAGAATCAGAAACCGCTAATAAAACCGCATTTTTAATTTCAAGACCCGTTTATACATCAATGGCATCAAATGTATGGTATTATGGATTTAATGACTTTGGTGTAGATTTTGAACCAGAATTCATAATGAATCCAGATATAAAACCAGTATATGAACCTGTGCAAAATCATAAAATGTAGGGTGTTTGGATGGCAACAGAACAAGAATATTTGAATATTATTAAGCAAAACTTTCCAGAATTAGATATTAAAAATTTTAGAGTTCTGGGTAAAGGATCCTTTGGTGTCGCTTGTTTGGTTAATGATAATGTCGTATTCAAAATCCCATTTGAATTTAGCAAAAGGTTTAATGACGGCAAGAAAGAAAACTATGTATTAAAAAAATTAGAAAATAAATTATCAATTGAAATACCACGCATCCTTTATAACAAAGAAACGGAAATAGGGGTTATAAATGGTGAAACCTTGGTCCGCGGCACTACCTATACCCAGGAAATGCATGATTCTTTTGATGAAAATACAAAATCTGATGTCTTGCGTCAAATTGGGCGAATTATGCGCGAATTACACAGCATAAAAATTACAGATAAAGAAAAAATTCTGTTTGTTAGTGATTACAAAGACGAATTACATTTGTTCGATAGAAATTTTACAGATGATGTTCAGAAATGTTTTTCGGAATCTGACAAGGCGCGGATAAACACTTTGCGCGACAGATATGAATATTTATCGGTAAAGCATCCGGTTGATTTGGTTTTGGTTCATGCGGATATGCATTTTGCCAATTTTATGTTTGATACAGATACCAAGAAAATTATTGGTTTGATAGATTTTGGTGCCGCGCATTTGGCGGAACCTGCGCGAGACATGCAATATTATTATGGGGATGGTATAAAAGATTTGTTGTCTGGGTATGGTGACAATGGTGATATATATTTGGGTGAGCGCCAGAAGTATCATTCCATGGTAAATTTCTTATACAATATCAGAAACAATATTGAAAATAAAAAATCACCGGATAAAGATATAAGAAAACTATTAAGTGTTTTGTGATTTTATAAAAACAAGACCCATAGAGATGGGTCTTGTTTTATGTTTTTGATAATAGGAAACTTATTTCCCGTTCCCTTGGATTTTCTCTTTTGCTTCTTCCAGAATCATTGCCGCAAGTTTTTGTTTTTGTTCATCTGTATATTCATGGCTTGCCATCAATTCGTTCAGTCGTTTTGTTGCGGTTTCTATTATTTCGCGGGCGGCTCTTGCCTTGGACCTTTCAATACGTTCTTCTTCAAGACGGGTTTGAATTTCCATTTCTTTAACATCTTCTTGTGTTTTATCAAAAACCGCCTTGATTCGTTGGGCCACGCTTTTTAACCAACCACCACGTCTGGCGTGGTCAATGCGACCTTCGTCTTTGATACCTTGGATTCTGTTTAGGCCTTTTTGACGTGCAACTTCTAAATCAATTTCTGATTGTTGCATGAATTTATCAACGTCTTTTTTCAATTTAAGTAGTGATTTTATCGCTGCTTCATCGCCCATGTCTTTAATTGTATCTAATTGGGCCTTTAATATCTGGTATTCCACTATGCTTATGGCAACTTCCGCGGCTGTGTGCGCATCCTGTTGTTTTTCTGCTTCTTGCAGGGCGGCATACAATTTTAAACTTCTTTCACCGATGCGTCCTAGCAATCTTTTATTTAGTGCGGCACGTTCGGCGGCTTCGCGCAATGCGTATTCATGCATGGTTTCAACATCGTCTGGGAATGAATCTTTACGTGTCTGTGCGTTTATGCCCAATGCCTTTAATATTTCTGTGTCGCCGTTAATACGTGCAAGCTCGCGTTCTGTTTGATTTTTGATGTGGTCTGTTTTCATTTTGTTTACTCCTTTTTGTATTCTTTGTAAGCCGTGATAGCCGGTTTGTAAAACTTTGTATGTGGCATCTTTTAATTTGCCAAAGAAACCGCGTTTTTTGGGTTGTGGATCAGTTCCATTGCCGGTTCCTGTATCGGTTGGATTTGGACCAGTGCCGCCACCGGTTCCCGTATCGGTTGGATTTGGACCGGTTCCGCCGCCGATACCCGTATCTGTTGGGTTTGGTCCTGTACCACCATGGTTGCCCCCCGCGCCACCGGTATGCGTTGGATCCGTATTACCCGGGTTGCTGGGTTTACCGCCATTACCATCTTTTCCACCATTTGCCAAATCTTCGACGTGGTCTGCGGTTGCGCTGGCGCGGTCGCGCATGCGTGCAAAATAATCACCTGGTATTACCCGTGGTTCATAAATACCCAATGTGCCAATACCCGCCGGGAACATCAGTTCGTTTGGTGTGAAAACGCTGCTAATATCTGTGGTTATGACCGGGATGTGTTGGACACCTTCGCCGCCCCAGTTGACCCATGTTGAATAAACATCATGTCCCGGAACCAGCATCCCGTTTGCATCCCATGTTGCGTTTGGTGGCAATATATGACTGACCGGGGTGTGATACGGTTCAAACAGACCAACCGGATATCTTACGGTATTTGAACCTGATATATAGTCATTGAAATGGTTAAATGCCGACATAGATTCAGGCGTCAGGTTAATCATTGTACCATCTATGGATCCGCGTAATGCCGCGACATCACTATAACTCATCCCGATACTATCGAAATAACCGCCACCCAAATTATGATCTGTTACATCATGCCATGCCAGCAAGTAACGAACCGCGTCATCATGCGACAGACCCGCATCCATCAAACCGTTAATATGTGCCTCCAGCATTTGTGGGCTTTCCCATTGTGACAACGTATGTTCGTTGCCTTCGATCCAGCCGTCTGGATATTGATTTTGTGTTGTTTCATGTGTGGTTATAATTTGATGTTCTGTTCGGAACAGGTTGCTGTCTGTATTGGTGTTGACATAATTGACAAGACCGTTCATTGCCGCACGTCCCGCAAAACCACCGGCAACG
>JAFZTZ010000054.1 GCA_017618595.1 Alphaproteobacteria bacterium | reverse complement strand
TCTTCGCCCTGGATGGTCAAAACATCGTCTTTGTCAGACAAGAAATCACGAACAACACGACGAAGCAAAGAATCTTCGGTATGGATAATAACCGGGGCAACAGATTCCAATGTCGTCTTGCTAATTTCATTCCACAAATTGACCAGGTAATCATAGTCCGCTGCAACATCTGCCGCCGTTGCACCAAATGCCGCCGTACGCAGAACAACCGTCATCCCCTTTGGTATTTTCAACGAATGCAGAATTTCGCGCAGACGTGCACGTTCTGCCTTGTCAGAAATCTTTTTGGAAATACCATAACTGTTACGCTTGCGGGAATTTGGCATCAAAACGGCAAAACGACCCGCCAACGACAGATATGTCGTCATAGATGCGCCCTTTTGTCCGCGTTCTTCTTTGACCCCTTGGACCAACAAGATTTGCTTTGGCTTTATAACATCTTGAATTTTAAATTCGCGTGCGCGTTTTGTAAATTCCTTGTTATCTTCGCCGGCGCTGTGATCGTCATAATCGGCGACTTCGTCGGCTTCGTCATCAGGATCATCGTCATCATCAACGATGTTCGCATGCGCCAATTCAATAAGTTTCTTTTTCTGTTCCGGTGTGATTTGGTAATAATCCGGATGAATTTCCGAAAACGGCAAGAATCCATTTTTGCCTGTTCCGTAATCAACAAACGCGGCCTGGAGCGACGGTTCCACCCTTATAACCTTGGCCAGATAAATGTTCCCTTTTATCTGGGGTTTTGTGGTGGTTTCAACGTCAAAATCAGAAACGCGATTATTTGAGGAATCTACAACAACAACGCGTGTTTCCTCCGGGTGGACTGCGTCCACATATATCTTTTTTGACATTAAATAATCCTTTTGTGTTTAACGCATATCTGTGGGCAATAATCCGTCCCCGTGGGGCGTCCAAGCCCATGCCAAGGGATAGTGCAACGATGGCAAAAAGCACCCAGCGGATTAGAGAAAGAAGTGATAATAAAAACACTTTACATATACCCCATAGTTATACTTGCCCGTCATTCTAACATGAGGGAAAATAATTCGCAAGGTATTTTATTTGTCTGTGTCTTTATTCTTAAAATCATGCGAAAAATGGGGAAGTTTCTGTTTGGCCTCTTCCAGCCAACGACGCATACGGGCACGCAACCAACGTTCATAGATAAAGAACAGACCGCCGACCCCGATTAATGGCAACACATAGTAAATAATACGGTATGCCAATAATGCACCAAATATACTTGCCTTGTCCGCGCCATCAGGCAATGCCAACAAAAATACGCTTTCAAAGACCCCAATACCACCGGGAACCTGGCTAAATACCCCGGTTGTTTGCGCAACAACGAACAATCCGATAAATGTTCCAAACGGCATATGAACGAATGGTATCATACAGAAATAAAGAACTAATCCAGCCAGCACGCTATCCGTCATCCCAAGCAATGTTTGCAAAAATGCCATCTTGGTTGATGGAATATCGAACTTTAATTGCCCTATTCTAACACTTTTGTTACGGAAAAATACGGTTATTGCAAAGTATGCCAATAATGCCGCCAAACAGAATATAAATAATGTATTTAAACCAACGGACGCACCGACAGATGTAGAGATAATATCAGATGGTATAAGGAAATACCCTACAACCGCGATCGCCGTTGCGCCAAGAAAATATGTAAAACCGTTTATTGTTACGATTTTTACAATATCACCGCCACGAATACGCCAACGCGTATATAACCGGTAACGAATTGCCCCACCGCTAACCACGGCATGACCGGCATTATTACTGATTGCGAAGCCCAGCATTCCCGCCAACATCCATTTCCACCAAGAAACTTTGCCACCAGCACCGACATAATTCAGCGCCAAACAATCATACAACGCCAACGCAACGTACCCCGCCAAGCATGCGACCGATGCCGCCACCAAATTTATAAATGGAATATCCAACAATGCGCGCACAATATCATGAAAAGAATAACTCCGCAGTTGCCACCAGAGCATAAAGGCCGCCAAACAAAAGAATACTATCCCGGAATACCCCAGTAATTTTTTAAATGCTTTCTTGGTTTTAGTTGACATAAATTCCTTCTTGCAGAACCCTAGCATAACACTATCAAATAAAAAATGCAAGCAATGGTTAATTAGCGTCCAAAAAAGTTATTTATGGCAAACCACTTGAATTTAGTAATTTTTGTTCTATAATCACAAGTGAAAGCCGATAATCCACTAACAATGGGGAGGCGGAAGAAGAACGGTGGCGGGGTGACCTGCGCTTATTAGAACTTCCCGGGATTGCCCGTTACAGCAAAAGACTCTTTAATGGTATGGCGAATCCAGCGAGAGTTGAAAAGGCAACATTGGCGACAATGTTGTAAAACAAGGTGGCACCGCGTTGGTGTCGTGTTTATCAAAATGGATATGCGCGATATTTAACGTCCTTGTGTTCTTATTGAAAAACAAATAACGAAACACAAAGGAGGTTAAAATGTATAAGATAAGAACGCATATCGCCGAAATTCCACAAAAAATTGGCGAAACAATAACTTTAATGGGTCACGCACAAACAATTCGCGAACAGTCCTCTGTTGCGTTCATTGTTCTGCGTGAAATAACAGGAACTGTTCAATGTGTTATTGAACGAGGATGTCCAGCATTTGAAACTGTAAAACAAATCACGACAGAATCTGTTATATCTGTAACAGGCAAAGTTGTTGAAACAAAAAGTACAGAAAGCGGATTTGAAATTCAGGTTTCTGAACTGAAAATAATTTCATTGGCCGAGGCGACCCCAATCCCAGTTACACAAAAAGGCAGTACCGAGGTCACACCGGAAAAATCACAAGATTGGCGTTTCTTGTCATTACGCAGTCCGCGTGGTGCAACAATTATGCGCGCGTTTTCTGCAATGATGGCTGGTTATCATGAATACCTGTCT
>JAFZTZ010000053.1 GCA_017618595.1 Alphaproteobacteria bacterium | reverse complement strand
CACCCAATTCACGATACCATGCATCTGGTACTGCATAACGATATGCATATTCCGGCATAGTTTGCAAGAACGCGGTATCAAATACGGCAACCTGGGTTGCGTTTGGCAAAATCTGGCGTGCACTTTCGATACCCATCAGTGATGCCGGAATATGCAACGGCATCAAATCGCGCCAGTTTTGAATTTCATGCATAACTTCGTCGGTAATTTCCACCGAAGATGCAAATTTTGCCCCCCCCATAACAACACGATGGCCGATACCTTTGATTTCGTTCATATCAATGGATGCTTCGCGCAACATGAACATAACGACATTTAATGCCTCGTTATGATTCTTCATTGGGGTTTCTTTTTTAGTTTTTGTGCCATCAGGATATTTCTGGGTTAAAAAAGAATCATCAGAACCGATTTTTTCAACATTACCGCCGACGATTTGCTTTTTAGAATCCGCATCAAAAACCTGGTATTTTAAACTGGATGAACCACAGTTCAGGGCCATAATATACATATTCTTTCCTTTTGGTTGATTAAATTACGCCAAAAGGTTAGCACCCCAAAACATAGATTTCAATTAAAAAAATCCCCACCAATTCGGTGGGGAAAGCTTTATATTCCATGCTGCGAGATATAATCTTGCCACATACGCTGTTTATTTCTATCAAATCTTTTCTGTGAACGTTTCTGACTTAATCCCCACGTTGTAGAATTATCTTGCAAGAAGTTCCAATATTTTTCAAGTTCAGCAACCCTGTTTGTATTTTGTTGTGGCCAATTCTGCAATGCCTGTTCACGATCCGCGATTGCCCTATCCAATTCTTGAACTTCTGCGGTTGCATCCTTGTATTGTTGAATTCTATCGCTTAGATTATCATGTTCTTGTTTGGCGGTATCTGCGGCATCTTGTGCGGTGGTCAGCCCTGCTTGCGCTTGATTGTATTGATACTCTGCTTGTTCATCTTGTGTTTTTTGCCCATTGGCACCAATATATGCATTATGGGTAGCATCCAAGTCTGTTAATTCTTGACTCTTTTCATCGTGAATTCTAAGTTGTTCTTGGAGTTGCTGTGTTAACATTTGGCGACGCGCATCGTCAACGGGGGTTGTACCAAGTTGTGAAATTTCATTTTCTAATCTTGTGATTTCCTGATTTGCATTATCTATTTCTCGCAATAAATTACCATGACGTTGTCCATATTGTCTATCTGCTTGCAAACGATCACGAGCCTCTTGTGTTTGTCCACTAATCCGATCAAAATCCTGTTGTGCTTGATCCCGGGCGCCCTGTGCACCTTGCATTGTTCGATTAAGCCTTGGCAAAACATTGTTTTCCATATTAGCCACATTTTGACCATTAATGGGGTTTGGTCCGGTATTCAGATTACGTAATTCTTGGCGTCTTTGGCGACGGGTTGCTTCGTCCGCGGCATTTTGATTTTCCAATGCCTGGCGCCCATTTGCGTCTTCTTGGCGATAACGTTCGGCAAGTGCACCGGGCAGACTATTATGTCTGTGTCTATATTTTCGACCAGACAATTTTATTTTGTTCTTTACAATTGTTACCCCGTAACCAACACCCAAAAATGCGGCCCGAACGGTTTTATCAAATGCCTTGGTAACAAATTGCACACCTTCGTATTTATTCCACGACAATTTCTCATTGGAAAAAACGCTGAACAATTCTTTGTCGCTCTTGATTGCGTCCATAACTTTACTGGTCAGCATACCATATTTCATGGCGGTCATAATTTCCATGGCCGTTTTTGCTTTTTCCATTGCATGCGGATCATCATTTCTTGGATCGGTGGCCCGCAATATTATTTGGGACACAATGGCACGCATTTGTTTCGCGTCTTTCCATGCGCCCTCAATAGCCTTTGGCATTTTCGCCGCTATTGGTTCCATGGTTTCAACAAACCATTTAAAATGTTCACGCGCAACAGGATTGTTTAATCTGCCTTCTATGCCGCTTTTCTTGTCCAGCAGCCCCTTTAAACCATCAACTGGTTTAACCTTTTCTTTATCTATGGCCTTGAATATGTCTTTGGCTTCTTGTTTAAAGAAATTGTGGCCACCGCGTAATTCTTCATACTTCTTGAACGCGTCATCATATGTATCCGAAAACCATTCTTGCAAACGCTGATATGGGGTTAACACATCATCTATTTTTGGATCAACGTAATTGCCTTTACTTTTATCCTGCCAGTTAACACTTTCTTCGGCTTTCTCTATTGGTCCGGTGATAGTACCATTGTCATATTTTGCAAATCTATTTCGAATTGTTTTATTGAAATATAATGTCTGTAACAATCCGCCTTGGTTGTCCGCAGTATGTGCCCCACCCAAATAGATAGAACGGAAATTCGCCAAACTTACAGCATCTATGTTGGCGGGATTCATTGCAAAGGCGTCATCAGAGGTCACATTAGCGATTTGATCTTTTATCCCATTAATGGCTCTATATTCTTCACTATCCCTATCTATAGAAGAATACCACCCAAACCCAACAACCCCTTCTAATGTTCTTGCTACACTTTGAATCTTTTTCTGAATAGAATTATTTGTGTCATATTCTTTATGCGCGCTATCGCATTTACCCAATAATTGATCCAGGTTCGCCACGGATTCAAACACCGGTTTACCATCTGATTTTTGCGTATTCTTGACAATGTAATCTTTTAGATTCGGGTGGCTATTTAATAAATTAAGTATCGCCTCTATTCCGGTGGCACAATCTCTTGTCGCAGGTGATATCTTGAATAACTTTCCGGGCCCAAAATAATTATTAACAAAGTCCGCTGATTGATGATCTGTGTCTTGGAAAGAACTCAAATCGGCGTGCATACCGGCAAACGCCTGTTGAAATGTTATAAATAATTTACGAGCATCTTCATCTGACAAATCATTGGGTAATGCATTCGGAATATAATTGCCATCTCCATCCACTGATAAAGGACTATTTGGATTATTAGGATCTTGGTGTTGCAAATAATCACGCACCCAATTTCGCATATCATCGGTTAATGT
>JAFZTZ010000052.1 GCA_017618595.1 Alphaproteobacteria bacterium | reverse complement strand
TGCCGTTATGGGCAACCATTATCGAATCACCGACATATTCCAAGAATTTTGGTGCGATAACCGCCATTGTTGGTTTGTCATCCAAAAACGCATTAGAAATTTTGTGCACTTCGTATGATTCGCGTGGAATAATTTTGCCTTCGGGATTAATGTATTCGTGAAAGTTATTGCCGGTTATTTTACCATCTAAAACTTCAACGGCACCGATTTCAATACATCGATCACCGCGTTGGTATTCAAAACCGGTTGTTTCAATATCAAAACAAATTATTCTTGCCATAATTACACCGTCGTTTTATGCTTTTTATAAGAAAATTTTATGATATTATAATAGAACAATGAATTTAATGCCAGAAAATCTTAACCCGGAACAAACAAGGGCTGTCGAGACAACCGAAGGACCAATTTTGGTGTTGTCTGGGGCGGGAACCGGTAAAACATCGGTCTTGGTGGCGCGTCTTGTGCATATTTTGGCAAGTCGCCTTGCGCAACCATGGCAGGTTTTGGCATTAACATTTACCAACAAGGCCGCAAACGAAATGAAAAATCGTATTACGGACCGCCTTGCCAATGAATTCGATGATTTTCATGTCCAAGATATCTGGTGTGGAACATTTCATTCTATGTGTTTGCGCATATTACAGCAAAATACTATTCGTGCAGGTTTAAATCCCGGATTCATCATTTTTGATGAAGAACAACAAAAGGCGGTTCTTAAAAATGTATTCGCTGCGATGGGCGCAGATTCCAAAGAATATGATGCGGCCGATTGGGTGGAAAAAATTTCCAGAATCAAAGATAACGGCCGCGTGGAAAATATTGATGTTGGACCACGTACGAAAAAAATATTGGATGATTATAATGCGGAATTGCGTCGTCAATCGGCCATAGATTTTGGTGACATAATTCTAATGGTGTTAAACCTTTTTGAAAATGCCCCAGATGTGCTGGAAAAATATCAAAATAAATTTAAATACATTATGGTGGATGAATTCCAAGATACCAATAATGCGCAAATGCAGTTTATAAAATTGCTAACGCAGGGGCGGGAAAATCCAAATATATGCTGTGTTGGGGATGATGACCAATCTATCTATTCATGGCGTGGTGCGGAAATCAGGAATATTTTGGAATTTGATAAAACATTTCCGGGTGCGCAAATTATTCGTCTTGAAACTAATTACCGCAGTACCGGAAATATACTTGGCGCGGCAAATTCTTTAATCAGGCACAATAACGGTCGTCTTGGCAAAGATTTGCATCCAGCGGATGAAAAATATATTGGAGAGCCAGTTTACGTGTTAACCGTGCCATCAAATTTTGACGAGGCCAAATTAATAGCAAACACAATTCTGCGATATGCAAATGGCCAGTATTCTGATTTTGCGGTTCTTATTCGTACAGGCAGTTTGTCGCGCGGGTTCGAAGAAGAATTTGCCGCGGCACATATTCCATATCGGTTAATTGGAACGACCAAGTTTTATGACCGTATGGAAATACGCGATGTGATTGCGTATTTGCGTGTATTGACCCATCCCGAAGATGATATCTCTTTTGCACGCATACTTGCGCGACCACGTCGTGGGTTCG
This sequence comes from Alphaproteobacteria bacterium, assembly GCA_017618595.1. Lineage (GTDB taxonomy): Bacteria > Pseudomonadota > Alphaproteobacteria > Rs-D84 > Rs-D84 > Enterousia. The sequence goes on along the minus strand of JAFZTZ010000052.1, from coordinate 23,299 downwards.
GCCCATCGGCAATTGCGAAAATGCGTGCAAGTGGTGGATATTTATTTGATGGTTTAAAGAAAGCAAACTTTGGGGGTAAGCAAGGAAACACGGCCAAGGAATTTATGGCTGTATTTGATTTTGAATGGAAATCAATGGCACCAGCAGATGCCACAAAACAATTATTAGAAAATGCGGGTTATATTAAATATTGGCAGGAATCAAAAGACCCGGACGCCAACGACAGAATATCAAACGTGCGCGAATTAATAACAAACGTAATTGCAAACTATAATTCGTTGCAAGAATTTTTGGAACATGCGGCGTTAATGACCACGGATGATAATGATGTTGAATTTGGCGCAGATTCCCAGGCGGTAAATATAATGACAATTCATGCCGCCAAGGGTTTGGAATTTGATACGGTGTTTTTGCCTGCGTGGGAAGATGGTTTGTTTCCAAATGATAAATCAATCAAAGAAGGAGGAATGGAGGAAGAACGCCGTTTGGCATATGTTGCATTAACGCGTGCACGCCGCCGTGCGATTATTACCAATACGATGTCGCGTGTAATTTTTGGCGCACGTCAATATTATCCACCAGCACGATTTATTGCCGAAATGGATGCACGTTATCTTGATTTTGGTGGACGTGCGCAACCATATGAACGCAAACCAACACAACATAAACCTGAAAAACCAAAACTGCAAAGTGTGGTTGGAAAATTGGTCGTACACGATGAATTGGGCCGCGGTGTTGTCATAGAAGAACGCGACAATATTTTAACAATTGCATTTAATCGCGCCGGAATCAAAAAAGTCGCACGTGATTTTGTTAAATTTGTTGATTAGTTTTATTTCTTTTTCAGATTTTTAATTAGTTCTTCTACTTTTTTCTTGGTGTCTTTGTATAAGTTTTTGGCGTCTTTGGATATTTCGGTCCCAAGTGTATATTCTATTGCGCCACCAATAAGTTGTGCGATATCACCAACATGTGTCGCAATATATGCAACCAATGCACCGATTAACAACATTGTCATTCTATCGCCGTCAACAATGCGTATAATGTGCGTTATGGGATCGAATTGGAAACCATTGGCAAGTAACGCACCACCAATTGCAATCGCAATGGACAGCGCGACAAAATATATTGCGGCATCAACAAATTTTTTAATTTGATTAGATAAAGAAAAACTGCCCAAATTAAATATACCCAAAAATCCGTTATATATTTTTCCTGCGATGCCTTCGTAATCTGTTTTGTTTATTGTTTCGGCAATTGCGGTAAATGGTAACAGTATAACCACCAAGAATAAATCGGCGATAACACCAAATGCGGTAAACATAAATTTAAATGCCGTAAATGTAAATACGAACACCAATATTAAACCAGTAAGGAATGAGAATGTACTGGTCCCGATACCAGATACCAAAAGTTCCCAACCATATTTGACAGCCCCATAATAGAATCCAGACAGACGCGCCGGAACGCATATAATATCGGCGGCAAAATCGGTTGTCACGATGGAAGTATTCGTCATATGTTGGGCGGCATATGCATGAATTGCCGCGCATGTATCAGACAGCATATATCCGCCATTTGCCGTGGTGGCATCCAAAATGAAATTAGAAACATATGAACCAAAACTCATAATTGGGCCCATAATCATACCAAATAATCGTGGTAGCCCCGCGCCCAATACAATAAGCCACGCGCCCAATGTAACACCGCGGATAACAAATTTTCGTACAGTTGGTTTTATCTCTGTCTTTTTATCTGTGATGATTTTGTACGATTGGAACATTATCCAAAATACAAATGCCGTAATAACAAATATTATTGCAAAGTTAACCAGCGATATATTCAAAACCTCGGATATATATGACAGCGCCTTGATAAACATAATACCAAGTTTCGCTTCGATTGGTACGCCTGTTTCTATGTAAGCGCGTTCATATTGTGTTTGAAATTCATTAACATCATTAGATATATTTTGCACCAAAGTTTGGCGATTATGTTCTGTTGTCCAAACACCATAATCACCGATGTCGCCAGGATCTAGATTACCAACGGCGGCATGTGCAACCCCAGACAATCCAATTACACAAATTGTCGCAATGATACACAATAAAAATTTCTTTATAAACTTACACATTTTCTTTTATATACTTCTCCAACCAATCTTTTGGTTTATTCCACGCCAGTTTTCCAAACTTACGCATTTCGCCACCAAAGTCATCAAGTCCGCCGCCGCCGCCATCTTCGCCAGTTTTCTTAAATACTGTAATTGTTGGGGCCGCCGCGATCAGTTTGTCTACTTTCGGGCTAAGTACATACATGTACAAACAATAAATACCAATCATCAATATCAAGAAACCCCATCCATCATGCAGGAAATCAAATGCGTGTGGATAATGTTGTTCAACGCTGACCTTTTGTGCATTAAAACATTCCGTGAACAAATCTTTATCGACTTCTCCATTTTGGGTCGCCTGGGCTTCGCAAATTGCAAACACATTATGCACAGCAATAGATTGTTCTGTTTCAGGGCTGTTTTTCAACAATGGTGGGAATATACCAGATCCGGGGAATATTTCACGCCCAGAAAATGATACAATTGCATAAAGGATGACTACCTTTAATGATATCGCAATAACTTTAACCGCGGCGCCAATTAACATATCCAGGGCACGTGTTAAAACACCGCTGGCCATTTTCCATGTTTTCTCGAATGCGTTCGCCGCAACAAAGAACGGTAAGAAGATAATAACGAATATCAATTTAAATATAACGGATAATAAATCAAAGAATAAATCAAATCCAACAACCAAAAACATTATTACCGTCAATAATCCTGCAATCCATGTTAATATACCACCGCCCAGTCCAAGCCACGCATAATTCATCAATGAAAAGCCGCCCGCCGCCCCGGCCAGCATAACAGTATTTACATTTGCAACAATACACATAAATGAATTTGCAAGCGTTGACATCGGGTTTGTCTGGGGCAGGGCGGATGGTATGCATTCGGCATAATCTAGTACACCCGTTGCCGCCATAGATAACTGGCTGCCAACATACATAACAGGTTCAATTGTAATGCTGGATAAAGTTTTTATTGCCGATATCCCCCCCATGCCAAATGCACCAATAATTGCACCAACAATCATGATACGAACGCCCAGACGCCACGCCGGATCGAACCAGTCATTAAATACAAACTTTTTTTCGCTGGTATCTAATTTGGCGGCCTCGGTAATAGATTTCATAAAGAACTTTATGGTATGTACTATCAAGAAAATTCCAAATCCCAACGCCATCAAAATCCAAAGATTATCAAGCATCGCCGTCCAGAAATTTTCAGCCGCACGTCCCAACACAATGAATAAATCATTTATATATGTACACAGAAAACATCCATTCGCATTTGCAATATTGCCATCTGGGGCGCCAATGGCTGTTAAAAAGGTATCCATGCTGGTATACGATAATGTGGATCCACCAATTGATGAACTTAAATACCAAATACCAACCCCCAATGCGATTGCAATGAATACGACACGAACAAGATAAAGTAACAATAAGCGCTTCATTTCGTTTTGGAATCTCCGCCTTTGTCATCCCCCGATGGTTTTTCGGACTTTTTATCCCCATCAGATTTTTTATCATCTGATTTCTTTTCGCCACCATTTACAATTGTATGGCCAACGGTCTTAAGACCGTTGGTAACGATACCAACCAATTTTTCTGCATCGTTTGCCATTTGTTCACTTAATTTATTTTCTTCTTCAACCCCAAATGTATTTAATATCATTTTTGATACTTGTGGAATCATACTATAAATATAATTTAAAACATAAATCAAAATTACGGTACCACCAAGTGTTAATGTTGCAAGATTGCTTTCGGATAAATCGGATGATATAACATCACCTGATGTAATTGCATTCATAAGTTCATTAACAGATGTTCCAGAATCAGTAAAGAATCGTGCGATGATAACCAGTATCACCATATAGGTTATAACCGCGCTTGCCAATGTTATAATCGCGTTTATAAGTTTTTTAATTTGATTCGCACCCAAACCTTTGCCGAGTGTCGACATCCATGCCGGCATATCACCACCACGAAATGACATCATCATTAACGCAATTGGAAACAGAAATGCAAACATCGCCATTGCAATAATAACGTCAACGAAATAAAAACAAAAACGCAAGAACAGTTTAAAGAATCCATAGAACAAATATAGTCCCACAAAGAAAATTAGAATATGCCTGAATATATCGCTAATACCATAAATGTTTTTCCATGAAAATGCCTCGTCCATAACGGCGATACCAAGTTTCATAAAAGATTGAAACATTGTTATTGTTGTTTTCATTAACGATATGATGGTGTTGCGCAGTTTGGGGCGATACAGACCGGTATCCGGCATTTCCATTGGTTGATATGATACGCGCATATTTACAACCTCTGGTGCGGTGTTTAATATGGCATTGCTATAAACCAATGCAACATTCGCAACAGGTTCAAAAGTAATACGTGTTATAAAACGTGGAACGCCAACGCCGATTCCAAGCAGGGTTAACGCGAACAAAGAATTTATTATCACGCGTACAACACTTTTTACATAAAATGGATCTGATGAGTCAGGATCTTTTGGATTAACACGTTTCCAAACCGCCCACAGAACATAGAAAACAAATAATACAAAGAAAATTGCAAAACATATATCGGCAATTTTTTCATAAACGGCCGCACCCGCGTTTGATACAACGCGGAACAGATTATCAAATACCGCACAGCCCCAACACTGAACCGTATTATCAACAAAACTATTTAACAGACCGTTCATGACCTTATTAACTTAATTATCTTTTTTGTTGATTCATAAATTCCCTTTGCCTTTTCGACATTTGCTTTGAAATCACTTTTTGTTTGGTTGTATAACCCAGACATCCCCGGCGCATATTTTTCCAATTGTTCACGGGTTCTATCAAATATTGCGTTCATTAAAAAGAACGTTAATATTGAAGACAACCATAACAAAGAATGTCCACCAAAACTTACCGCGTTTGTATTCGCACCACCAAGATTTCCAGATGCGGTTCCGCCGGCACTAACCACAAATGCCGATGAATCAAAATGGAATAACGCTTTAACCACGGCAACATTAACAATCAGAATAAATGCACATGCAATCATTGTTATAATTAAGGAACGCAGCGCCTTGATAATTTCGCTAAATGCGGGCAAAACATCAAACCATTTATCATTTGGTTTTGCCACCCATACCAATACATTAAATGGGTATAATATTAACGCCATACCAAAATTAAATATGCCCTGGATTATCAGCAATGCCATAAAGAAATTACATCCAACAAATGCGAATATTAACAAAATGCCGGTAATAACATCCATTATGTTTTGGCCACCATGCGGAATTAGTGTCATCAGTCCCCTAATTCCACGGGTAAAGAAATCAAATCCGCGTTTAATAACTTTGTTATTTGCCGCCGAAACATCTGCAACGGGACGAATCATAAATTCACAACTGCGAACATTTAACCATTCCCCTGCAAGCACACCTTCGGGACACGATATTTCCGGCCGAACAATTCCTTGGTCGTTTTGTGTGTCAAGAATCGCGTCGGTATAAATAGCACCAAATTCCAAGAAAGGATTCACCAACCAGTCTGTTATATACACAGGTTTTATTTGCAACAAAAATGTTGCGGCAACAACCGCACGCATGGCATTTTTTAATGTGGTTTCGGCCATGTTAAATCCTTTGATTTTACCGTCCCACATTTCGCCGCCGCCAGACAGCCCCAATAATTCCAACCAACGTTTTGGAAAAAACATTTTAAATGCGTACATAAATACCGATATCGCCAAAAATCCCCAAATCAATAGGTATATAATACCATCGCCGTTGCCAACAAAATATTCATATCCGCCGCGTGCAACCATCATAAAAGCATCCAATACGCGTGGAACAAACGGTGCAAGATTTAATGTTTCAACAATTTCCCAACGTGCGAACGCGGCATTTGGTGCGAATAATATTGCACACAACACCACGGGCAAGGCCACCCATCGTGTCCAATTTAGAAAATTTTTTCGTATAAAAAACATTTATCCTACATTTTCTGTTTTGATTTATATCACATCTTGGTAAAATTGTGATATAATTAAAAGAAATGAGCAAGTTAAAAAAATTTTTAATTGTATTTTTATCGTTCTTCCCTTTGTCGGCTGGTGCGGTGTTGCCGTGGGCGCTTATTGGTGCGGCGGCCACATTGACCGGATTTTCTATATATCGCACGGTTGCGCCGGTTGATATGAACGAAGCATTGCGGTTTTTTTCATCGTGTTGGACATGCACGATGTTTTCTTCAATTATGGCGACGATGTCAAATATATTGCCAAGTATATATAAAAATCTTGGCGAAGTCATGATTCCAATGGCGGCAATTTTAACATTAATATATTTTACATGGACGATTGCATACGGTTTTATAAACAAAAAAGTAGAAGTAGGTTGGTCAATGGCATCGACATTTGGCACACACCTGTTCAAACTTGGGCTTGTTATCGCATTGTTGGCTATGCCGTTCCCGCGGTTGATTACAGATATTGTTATAGAACCGATATTCAATATTGGCCTATCCATAAATCATGTTGTTGGCGATTCGAATAAATTTACCGAATGTATGGTTGCAACAACGATTATGGATGGTAATAACGACAAAGTGTCAATTGCCAATAATGATATGGCGGGTGGCGTGTTTCCAACAAAATTGCGCAGCGGTCTTGCCTGCGAAGTTGCCCAGGTGCACCAGTTAAACGGCCTTGGGATGACGGTTGGTTGGACCATGATGAATATGGCATTTAATTATGACTATATGCACAAGATTCTGTGGAAAATCCCGGTTTTTCCGAATATACCGATGCTGTTTATCGGAATGTTGATTTTGGTCCTGTTTTTCATATCAGTATTGCCAATATTAACCTATTTCCTGGAAATATTTGTTATGCTGTCATTGGATTTGGTTATGTTGCCGTTCATGTTATTAACCTGGCTGTTTGGCGGATGGACCGATGTATTTCCAAAGGGCGGGCGCACCATCCAGGCCATGATAAATGATGTTATATCCGGGGCGGTTGGAATTGCGATGACGGCGGTGTTTGTAACATTTGCGATAATGTTCCTGGAGGCGATTTTTGGCGATATCGGCAGCGTGTCGCGTGTGGCCGAGGCAATTGCCCAAAACGATGCGAAATTATTGATAGATGGGTTGATGTTGCGCAACGATAGCTTACTGACCATGATACTGATGGGGGCATTTTTCGCGTTGTTTATGACATCTATACCATCATTGATTAAGACATTATTCAATGTAAGTGTGTCGGATAAGTTCTATAAAAAGCTGCAAACTGACTTTGGCGTAGGGCGTAAATTGCTTGGAAAATGGTGGGAAACAATAAAAAAATAAAAAATCAAGTAATTTATTTTTGCCTACCCCCTTTTTTAATGCCACCGAATCTGATATAATTCTTAGCAATGAGTAGATTTCCGATTCTTTATTGGCCACGCAGTACAAAGTCAGATACCGAGTATCAGACCGCGCGCAAACTAATAAATTCTGCAATTGGCGAAATGCCAAATGTTATAACAGGCGATTTAAATGTCGCCGATGTTTTTGCAGAACATCCAGATGCGGTTATCTATTATCCGGTTTTCTATGGTTCGACGGGCTGGTGGGGTGAATTATTGGGCGGAAACGCCATTGTAACCGAAAAAATAATAATTTCCCCAGAATGTCAGTTAATGGTCATAGAACACGCCAAAAATACGCATGGACATAAAACAGGGGCCACGCACCAGTTATTTGCGGCAGAAATATACCCAACTAGTGGATTTTTCAAGAAAATGAGTTCGGAAATCGCGACGGTTGCCGATATGTTGGCCACCGATGCGGGAACGATACTGGCATTGTTTGCCGGCCGCGACAAGAATCGGTTCGTAAACATACTTGAATCCACCGGAAATTCGTATTTGGGGTGCATTGGACGATATTAAGTGGCATAATTGCATTATTGCCTTGATTTTCCGAAAAAACACAGTATAATTGCGTGGCAAAAATTAAAACATAAGGGGTATTGTGATGAAAAAGGGTATTCATCCAGATTATTATGAAATCAACGTTACGCGGACCGACGGCAAAACAGTAAAGATGTTTTCTTCGGTGAACAAGGACTTGGTTCTGTCCACAGATAACTTGAATCATTCTGCATGGACCGGCCAACGTACAAACACCGGTGAAAAGGGCCGCAGAACCGCAGATTTCAAAAAGAAATTTGCTGGGTTTGGTTTCTAATTTGCCATTATTCCGGGGGGGTGTGCAATGGAATTGTTGATTAAGGGTTCACCAGAATTAAACAAAATGTTCATGGCGTTGCAACGGACCGCAACGGGCCTGCGCCACGATTTTGGCGAGGTTGAAAACCTGCAACAGTCATTGCGTGGTGCACGTGATTTTGTGCGTCGTGCCGCCACCCGTATCGAAGAAGAAATATTATCCGATTTATCATTGGTTCGTCCATCGGCGGGGTTGCTGACACCAAATGTGGTGCGCGCCGGTGATGGTCGCGACGAATTTGTCCTGGCATTGTCTGGGGCATCGAATTTTGTTCGCGCAAATCCGCGTTTCGCAATATCACTTGCGCTGCGGACAATGGACGAAACCAAAATCGCACTAATCTATTCACCAATTGATGAATATTTGTATTATGCCGAAAGTGGCGCAGGTGCATTTGCATATTCTGCGTTTCATTCTGCGCGCATACGCACATCAAATATTGCCGATACCGCGGATATGACGGTTGCATACAATGGTATCATTGGGAACCCAATGAATGCCGCGGACACGCGCACAACCGGATGTCCGGCGATGGATTTGGCATGGGTTGCCGCGGGTAAATTTGATGCGTTTATGTCAACGTCACTTGATTTTGCCGAAATTGCGGCGGGTGATTTGATACTGCGCGAAGCGGGCGGCAAAATAGAAATTGGTGCCGATATCATTGCCACAAATGGTAAGGTTAGTGGTTAAGGTAATAAACAAGAATTATAAAAACGGTCGCAAACGCGACCGTTTTTACTAACCACTAATAACTAACACTATTATTATGGGCAATTGACACATTCATGGGCTTCCTCGTCATAACACTTGCCCTGGTCACACATAACGCAATTTTTGAATTTGGCTATATCTGATTCGCGCCAGCATTCACGATCGTTGTCTGCATTCATGTAATCCGGTCCTTTTGACATTTGCAGATTTGAAATTTGGTATTTCGCGGGTCTGCATTGGCCGTCATCGAAAAATTCTCCGGCGGTTTGACAAGTGTCGCATACACCGGTTGTGGCGTTTACACCAACCCTTGCACCCTGGACACAGGACTGACACGTCCCTTGGCTTACCTCTTCGGGGTCAAAACCGTGTCCGTCTTTGCACCATACACGCCAACATGTTTGACCATTTTTTGTGATTTCTTTCTGTATATGTTGGTCTTCATCATATTTATCGGATGCCGGACTTACACTATCGCATGGCGGAACGTATCCTTCGGTACATTCAAGTGCCCGTTCACAGTCGGTCCCAGATGAATTTACTTTGTACCCCGGTGCACACAGCATTTTTGTAGTGTCCGGAATTATATGTGCCCATTTTATATAGTGGTCATTCGCATAAATCATAACGGGCGCAACCTCCAATGAATGTTTGTTTTGCTGTACAACCCCAAGCACCAATGCATATGAACTGTAACTGGTATTGCCATTTTTATAATAGAAAACATCAACCCCAGTTGTTATTCGGATGTCGTCACTTTGTTTGCCACTTGTAATTCTTAATTGCCCAGATTGTCTATTGTTCAAATCTTGGGTGTAATCTACGTTGGGTGGGGTTTGATTTGGACAATTATATTCGTGTTTTTCGCATTTGCTGCCACTCCATCCCTCTTCGCATACCGTCTTGCATTTATGTTTATAGCTGCTGCCTCCTGATGTATATGTCCCATTGGTATCCATAAAATAATCTATAAAGTATCCACTATCCGAACCATTTGCCGCCTGGACCTGAATCATGCAAAAATAGCCACCATGCTCGTATATTTTTTTTGCAATAATTGGAATAATACTGCCTTCGTCCTGACCCCATGTTCCCATATTTGTATTATAAAAACCACTAATAGAAAAGGTACCACTAATATCCGTTGAATACGTGGTGGAAACCTTGCTTATGTCTGGTGTTTTTTCGGCATCCCAGGCGTCAAAATACGCATCAGTCGTTAGCAAATGTGGAGTTTGCAATGTTCTTTTTTCTGCAAAACCGGCCTGAGTAATCAGAATTCCGCAAAGTATGATAAGAAATTTTCTCATGAATCTCTCCGTAAAATATTCCTTTCACAAAATAGTTTAACAAGTTCATATCGCGCTTGCAAATAAAAAGTTTTTACTTTAAAATATTTTTTATGAAAATAAAAAAAGTTCTTCGCGTTTTTGCGCATATAATTTTCTGGGGCGTTGTGGCGATAATCGCCGCGGTCGCAACATTGTTTTTGATGTATGGTGGAAATCTGCCTGACTATCATCATTTGGCAACATATGCACCACCGGTTGCAACGCGCCTGTATGCGTCCGATGGATCTTTGTTAATTGAATATGCCGAAGAACGTCGCGTGTTTATTGATTTTGATGATATTCCACCGCAATTGGTAAATGCATTCGTTGCCGCCGAAGATCAAAATTTCTGGACACACCCCGGTATTGATGTCCAGGGTATAATTCGTGCATCGGTGAATAATGTTATGCATGCGGTTGGTTTCAATACAACATTTACCGGCGCATCAACAATTACACAACAGGTCGCCAAGAATTTTTTCCTGTCGTCTGATCGAACAATGTCGCGCAAAATTAAAGAGGCAATTTTGGCATTGCGCCTTGAACGTGCGTTTTCAAAAAAGCATATTATGACGCTGTATATGAATCAAATATTCTTGGGTGCGCGTGCGTATGGTGTTGGTTCGGCGGCGTTAATGTATTTTAATAAACCGGTATCGGAATTATCGTTGTCAGAATGTGCGTTCTTGGCATCATTGCCCAAGGCACCAAATGATCGCGCCCGTGCCGAAGAGCGCCGGAATTATGTCCTGCGTCGTATGGCCGAAGAAAAATATATCACACGCGAACAGGCCGAAGCCGCGGCGGCAGAACCGTTAAATATCAACAGCGGATTTACCGCACAAATGGAAGATGATTTCCAATACTTTGCCGAAGATGTTCGTCGCCAATTGTTAAATGAACTGGGGCGGGAAACATTGTATAACCAGGGGTTGTATATTAAAACAACCATTATTCCCGAATATCAACGCGCCGCGTCTGCTGCATTGAACAAGGCGTTGGATGCGTATAATGCAGGCCGGACCGAAAAATTACAGGGTGCAATTATTGCGATGAATCCGCACACTGGTCGTATACTTGCGATGGCGGGCGGACGTTCGTTTTCGGAAAGTTCATTTAACCGCGCAACCCAGGCGATGCGCCAAATCGGCAGTACGATTAAACCGTTTGTGTACCTGGCCGCGTTGGAACGTGACATATCGCCCGAAGCGATAATTTCTGATACCCCAATTGTTGGGTGGCGTGAAAACAATATGCAATGGAAACCCGAAAACTATGATAAAAAGTTCCTTGGGGATGTGCCATTGCGGTTTGCGTTGGAAACATCGCGCAATGTCCCAAGTGTCCGTATGGTTGAACAAATCGGGGTCGAAGCCGCGGTTGATGTTGCGCAACGTTTCGGCGTGTATCCCAAAGACATGAAAAATATGAATCTGTCATTGGCGTTGGGTTCGGGTGAAACAACATTGGAAAATTTGGTTTTGGGATATTCGGCGTTTGTGAACGGTGGACGCAGAATAACACCAAAACTGGTTGACTATATCGAAGATCGCTATGGTAATCTAATTGGTGGTGAAAAAAATGAAATTGTTGAATGGTCGCCGGAATTAACACCGCCCGAAGAAAAATCTGAATCAGAACCGTTGTCTGATCCGCAGAGTTTGTATCAATTGGTTTCTATCTTGCAGGGTGTGGTTGACCGTGGTACCGGGCGCCAGGCCGCCGTCCCAGGTCATACTATCGCCGGTAAAACAGGAACCACAAACGATGTCAAAGATGTCTGGTTTATCGGGTTCACCAAGAATTTAATTGCCGGGGTATATTTGGGATATGATACGCCAAAACCATTGGGCAAAGGCGCGGGCAGTCATATGGCCGCCAAAGCATTTGCTGACTTTATGAGTGTTGTTTTGGCAAATGAAAAGAATCAACCGTTCGCGGTTCCAGATGGCCTGAAATTCGTGCGGGTTAACCGTAAAACCGGGGTTGCCGCCACCGAAGACCCATCGGGCACGATTATCCAAGAGGCATTTAAGTTGAACCAGTCGCCAAATCCGTTGCGGACCGTGGACCAGTCACAGTCAAATGCCATCGTTGGTGGTGTTTTCTAGGTTGTGCGTTGATTAGTCAAAATTTTTTCAAATAAAAATTTTCATTATAAAAATATTGTGATAAAATAACTGTATAAAAGGAGAAGTTATGCTTACAGATTATTTATTATCGCGTGGATATGGACTGTTTTTCGGTGGTTGGACTCAATTTGGGGCGGCATTTGCAACGGCGTTTTTGATAATGCTGATTTTTGGTCGACCATTTATTCGCGCAATGCATAACTGGCAGAAAAAAGGTCAACCGATTAGTGAAAATGTTCCAGAATCACACCGTAAAAAAGCGGGCACACCAACAATGGGTGGTTTGCTGGTTTTGATTGCAATATTTGTCGGGGCAATTGCGTTTATGCCGACAGACAGCATGGTGGGTTGGATCGCGCTATCGTCACTTGCGATGTTTGGTTTGGTTGGTTTTATTGACGATTATAAAAAGGTAACCAGCCAGTCAGTTAAGGCCGCAAATGGTCTGTCGCCATTGACGCGCCTGATTATCGAAGGTGTCTTTGTTGTTATATTGGCGTATATGGTGAATAAAACCATGCCGTCATATATCAGCGATTATTCATTGGCATTGCCGTTTGGAATTATTGTTCCATTAACATTTCAAAATGCTATTTTCCCGTTCAGCGTATTATTGTACTATATCTTTGCATATTTCGTAATTTGCGGCAGCGCCAACGCAACAAATATTACCGATGGTTTGGACGGTATGTTGGCAAAACTGTATATGCCGGTACTGTTGGTGTTGGTGGTCGCGCTGTATGGTGCAACGCGTATTGGATTTATGGATACGGTTTTGTTTATGCCGGCAACAAGTGGTTTGTACCCGGTCTTGGGTGCGGTGCTGGGTGCGATACTTGGGTTCTTGTGGTATAATGCAAAGCCCGCATCTATATTCATGGGCGATGTCGGGTCATTGGCACTTGGTGGTTTTATGGGAACGGTCGCAATGTTATTAAAATCAGAAATTATTATGGGTATTGCGGCGGCGATGATGGTCCTTATACTGTTGTCATCGTTTATTCAAACAATGTTCTTTAAAATAACGCGTATTGCGACGGGTACAGGGCGCCGGGTGTTCTTGCGTGCGCCACTGCATCATCATTTTGAAGAATTGGGTTGGACCGAAACCAAAATCGTTGATCGGTTCTTTGTAATGTCGGTTCTGTTTTCCGGGCTGGCGTTGATGTTGTTAAAATTTGCATAGCATAAAAGGGTGGGCGTATGTTTAAACGGACAGAAGAGAGTGCACTAACCAGTTGGTTTTTTGAAGTAGACCGAAAATTGTTGTATATGGTTCTGCTGATGATTGGTATCGGGGTGTACTTTGCAATTTCTGCCGGTAGTGTGGCCGCCGAACGTATAAATCAGCCATGGTATTTCTTTGCATTAAAGGGTATGCCGTTTTATTTGTTGGGGCTGGTGGTTTTATTCGTAACAAGTATGCTAAGTAAAAAAATTGTTCTAAAAATAGCGTTATTGGATGTTGTTGTTGGGTTGACCTTGCTGGCGGTCACATTTGTTGCGCCACATACGATCAAAGGGTCTGCGCGTTGGGTGTCTATATCTGGATTTAATATATTGCCCGCGGATATTATGAAGCCTGGGTTTATATTTATTACTGCGTGGTTCTTGGCCAAGATGCGCGAAAAATTTGGTGATAATTTATTCGTCGATAAAGAGGCATGGAAAATACGGCTGTTCAGTTGGTGGTCGTATATGGCGGTATTTTTGTCGATGATGATTATTATTTTCACACACCCAGACGTTGGAACAAGTTTGTTGTATCTTGGGGTGTTGGGAATAATGCTGATTATTGCAGGACTTCCTATGTTGGTTGTTGGGGGATTAGGCGCATTGGGTGGTGGCGCATTGTTGTTGGCGTATTACATCATGCCACACGTGCACAATCGATTCCAGGCGATGTTAAACGGAACAGGTGATAATTACCAGGTCACGCAATCTGTTCAGGCAATTCAACATGGTGGGTTCTTTGGTAAATGGAGTGATGCGTTTATAAAACAATCGCTGCCCGATTCACACACCGATTTTATCTATGCGGTAATTGTTGAAGATATGGGTGCGATATTGGCATGCGTGTTATTGGGACTATTGGTGTATCTATTAAAACTGTTGATAAGCGATGCACTAAATGCGCGTGATAAATTTGTATTTTATGCGGTTGGTGGAACGGCGGCATTATTTGGTATCCAGACATGTATAAATATGGTGTCAACATTACATATTCTGCCACCAAAGGGAATGACATTACCGTTCATATCATACGGGGGCAGTTCGCTGGTTGGATTCTGTTTGTTGTTTGGTATGGTGTTGGCGGTTGTTCGCGAAGATAAATGGAAATAAAAATGGGGGTAAAAATGAAAGTGTGGATTGCAACAGGTGGTACAGGTGGACATGTTTTTCCCGCACTGGCGGTGGCATCAGAAATCGCGGCGCGTGGACACAAAGTAATAATTTCTTGCGATGGTCGTGTTAGTAAAATGGTCAAAGATGGTGCACCAAAGGGTGCGAGCAGAGTTCATATTTGGGCATCGGGGGTTGGTGCAAAAAGTAAAATAAAACAATTATGGGCGCTGTCTAAAATTGGTGTGTCTGCAATCGCGCTAATAATTCGTTTTGCGTTTTCACGGCCAGATCGCGTTGTCGCATTTGGTGGATACGCATCGGTGCCGGCGGTATTTGCGGCGCATGTGTGGGGCGTGCCAACGTTCCTGCATGAACAAAATGGTGCAATTGGTCGTGCAAACAGTTTCGCAATGCGATGGGTAAAAACACTAATGACCAGTTTCCAAAATGTTTCTGGAATTCCAAAAAATACAAATGCACGTGTGGTTTATACTGGTCTGCCGGTGCGGCGTGATTTTATGGAACGTGCTGGTGCAAAGATGCCCGGTGAATCAAAATTATTAGTGACCGGCGGTTCATTGGGTGCGCAGATTTTGGACGAAGTTGTGCCGGTCGCAGTTAGTGCGATGAAAAATAAAAAGATTTTTGTGACGCATCAAACGCGCCCAGAAAATGTTGCACGTTTGCAGAAATTTTATGCGGACAATAAAATCCGTGCAAATGTGTTGTCGTTCATTCACGATATGGCGGGTGCAATTGCGGGTGCTGATTTAATTATTGGGCGCGGTGGTGCCGGAACAGTCATAGAAATAACGACAATTGGTCGTCCGGCGATATTGGTGCCATTGGGTATAAATCCAGACCAGGCGGCAAATGCGGCGAATTTTGAAAAACTTGGCGGTGGTTTCGCGGTCCCCCAGGATAAGTTTAGCCAGAAATGGTTAACCGCAACATTGACAGAACTTTTCGATAATCCAACGCGTCTTGAAAAAATGGCAAAAAAGTCATTGGTTCCAAATCGGGCGGTAGAATTGATTGCCGACACGGTTTTGGAAAAATAACCTATTTTTACGATTCGGATTCAAGTTAGTATACTGTTAAGACCCTTGTGAATTGTGGGTGGTGTTCTTGTTATAATTGAATTTGTTGACGAAAATCGCGCTTTTGTTTATGCTGTGTGTAAACAAAAGGGGTGATTAAAATGACGCATAAAGAATTATGGGATGGGATTATAAACCTTGCGACAAAAATGAATTTAACATGTTCCGGTCTTGCGCGGGCGGCGGGTTTAGATTCAACAACATTTAACAAAAGTAAACGCAAAAATCCCAATGGGACATTGCGTTGGCCGTCAACATACAGTTTGGCACGTGTTTTAGATGCAGCTGGGATAGGCCTGGCAGAATTTGCGGATTTTTTGCCACATGATACGCCAAATAATTGGAAAAATGGTAAATAACCGCTTGATTTTTATTACACGTGTGTGCCATGATTGCTATATAGAAACAAAAGGAGAATCAATCATGAAAAAAATGATTATATGTGGAATTGCCGCGGCATTGGTTGCGGGTTGTTCTGAAAAAAACAAAACCGAAGAAGTTAAAGTTTTTGATGTATCTTGTGAAAAAGTCGTTGCATTTGAACAGGGCGATATGATTGCAAAATGCCCAGTTGTTGAAGGTTTGACAGTAATTCAAGCGCAAACGCCAAACGCAAAATTTGTTCAGGGTGGTGAATTTGATTTCGCAGCGGCGGTTGCAGATGCAGAACATATTTATGTGAATGTGGTTCCTGCGGGTTCATATGAATGGGCACCCAAGACCGAATATCGCGTTCTGGTCAAAGAACCAAACTTTGAAAGTGATGCTTGGGCCGTTTCTGTGGTTACAGAGTAAATCACATAAAATATATTTAAGCGCCCCGCACAATTGTGCGGGGTGTTTTTGTGTAATAATTCATAGGAAAACAAACAATGTAAAAGACCTTGTCCTAGGAAGTATTTTCAAGCATAATAAGAATATATAACAAAATTCTAGTAAAAAAAGGAGAGGGTAACAATGACACATGATGATCTGTGGCGTGCGATCGTAAAACTGGCGGCATCACGTAATATGTCGTGTTCGGGACTCGCAAAGTATTCTGGACTGGATGCCACAACATTTAACAAAAGCAAACGGTTCAGTAAATATGGTCAGCCGCGTTGGCCGTCCACATACAGTATAGCAAAAGTATTAAATGCAACCGGAATAACAATGTCAGAATTTGTGCGATTTATGCCGCCGCATGATCCAGAGAAAACAGAATAAAAAAACATCCGTTTCGACGGATGTTTTTTATGATTTATGAAAAATTGTCCCACAAAAATTTTTAGCATAATTTGTTTCCTTATTTAGTGCAAACAAAAAACATTTTACGAATTTCAAAATACAGGACCAAATTTGTCATATGATATGTCTATAATGTTAAATATAGGAAATAGAAATCCTATGCTACGCGCCAAAAACCAAAGGAGTTTAATATGGCAATATCCACCGCAGTACAACGTGGCAGTTGGGTTTATGTATATAACGAACGCGGCAGTCAGGTAACAACCATATCTGGTGAATTGCACGGATTTACAGGATCGTCGGTTTCTGTGAAACGTGGCAGTTGGGTATACGTATTTGATGAACATGGTCATCAACAAAGTGTATATCCAAGCAATTAAAAAAAATATTGTGATGTGTGGCGGGTGTTTACCCGCCACTTTTTTATTCAATTATGAAACTGCGCGGATAATAATCGCTATAGAATCGGCCGCTGGTTGCGGTGAATTTTAAAACGCAATAATTTGGATCGGTAACGCCACCCGGATAGTATTCGGTATCGCCATCACGCCAAATCATCTCTTTACTGATGGCATCTGTTAAAACCTCCATCGTGCCGCGCAACATCATTCCTTTAAAACCTTCGGTATCGCAGAAATAAATGCTGGCCTTGGGGTTCGCTTTATAATGGGCAACGCGCAAAGAAAAAGTGTTTGTTGTGAAATAGAATACTTTTATTCCTTCGCGGACACGTGGCGACAGCATTGCCTTGGTGCATGGAAAACCATCTTCGTCAACCGATGAAATAAAAGTGATGGGTAATGTGTCGGCCATTTTTGCAATAAGTTCTTTGATGCCCGCCAATGCCGGATTTTCCGGCATATCATCGGCAATAGTTATTTCACCGTGCCAACGTTTCAAATGCGGAAAATACATTTTCATTTGCCCAATATATTCTTCTTTGGTAATAGGTGTGGGCATCCCCTTGTTAACATTATCGATAAATTGTGCGCAATGCGCGATCATTTCGTCCATTGTGCAATCTTGCAGAAACCGGCCGTCTTTGTAGCAGTAAATGCAATAATCAGAATTTTTGGAGCCATCCTTATTTGTGCCGAAAATACTTTCTTCGTTCATTGGCATACCACAACTTTGGCATATTTTCATTGAAATCTCCTTTGATTGAAATTACTATACACCGCCAAGTCGTTAAAATAAAGATATTTCACAGTTTGGGCAAATTGTGATATAATTATATGCGAAAATTTAAAAGGTGTCATCAATGAATCGCGCAATAAAGTTCAAATTAAAAAACGGAAAAATTGTAACTATACGTCGTATACGTGGTACCGATTACGATGATGTTATGAAATATTTTAGGAAGTTTACGCGTGGTCCTGGGGCAAAATGGACATGGCAATATCGTGGCCAGCCAGACAAAGATAAAGCAAAATCAATAAAGATATATGAAGATCCAAATAGTTTATTCGTTGGCGCGTGGGATGGGGATAACATGATAGGACTGGCCAATATAAGCAAAAAGCAGGCAGGACATCCATATTCTGGACGCGTGGCGACAACGGCAACAACAATTTTGGAACAGTATACATCAAACGGTTTGGGAACCAAATTCAAACAGATTGTTGAAAAATGGGCACGCGAAAATAATGTTCATATATTGCAAAGCGGCGTTCGTCATAAAAATATCAGATCCTTGGGTAATCTATTAAAGCAAGGATATGAAATCGTTGGCGTTTTCCATGATACCGCATTCATAGATGGCGAATGGCATCATGAATACATGCTTGAGAAAAAATTAGAAAAATAAGAGATGAAAATGAAAACAAAAAAAACTGAGGGCAAAGGGCAAGTGTTGCCATCGTCGTTATGGAAATTTTATTTTAAATATGCGTTTCCGGGATATTGGTGGACCATCATAATTTGGGCATTCTTTACATTGGCGGTATTGTTTGACAATGTATTGTTTCCATTTTATCAAAAATGGTTGGTTGCCACGCTTGAGATTCCGATTCCCGAAGGTATGACATGGTTGCAACATATATTGCCAACAATTATTTTAATCGTTGTCTTAGATTTAATTTTAATGTCGTGTTCTTTGCTGCGTTGGGTATTTTTCATGCGGTGGGGGCCATATATGGAAAAAAAGATATCGGTGGTATTAACCAATTATACCCAATCACAAAGTTTGGCATGGTGGACATCGCGGTTGCCCGGCAAGGTTAATTCACAAATGAATTATATTCAAAGTATAACCGATATTATGCGGATTCTGTGGTGGGGTATTTGTTCTGTGTTGATGATATGTATAAATTCGGGGATGTTGTTCCGGGTGAATTTATATATCGCGGTTATGTTTTTGTTCGCCTTTGCATTTCGTATTTGGTATGCATGGCTTTTACGGAAAAAATTGAAAAACGCGTCCGAAACAAAGGCAAATGCACAAAGCACACTATCGGGGAAATTGGTGGACAGTTTATCAAACTATGCGATAGTCAAATCATTTTCGGGTGCGGTGCGCGAAGAAAAATACCTTGACCCACATCGTAATAAAAAGGTCAAGGCAACCAGAGATTTCGCATTTTTGAACAGATTTTTCTGGGGCGTGCCGGGGATGTTGTGGAGTATATTTTTTGGCGGAACATTATTCTTTTGTTCAATGTTATATTTCCGTGGCGAAATGACAATCGCGGATATCGTGTTTACCATAGGTGTGTTCTTTTCTGTTATGGGCGCGATCGGTGGACTTATTGATCGTGTTCCCGAAGTTGTTGATTTAATCAGTAGTGCATCCAAATCGTATAAAGAATTGGTCACGCCGGTGGCAATTACAGATATTGAAAATGCCAAAGAATTGAAAGTTGCACATGGTAAAATCGAATTTAAAAATGTATCGTTTAAATACAGACGGAAAAATGTTTTAACCGATTTGAATTTGACGATTAAACCCGGTGAACGTGTTGGAATTGTTGGTATGTCGGGTGCGGGTAAAACGACATTGGTAAATTTGTTAATGCGTTTTTATGATCCAAACCAGGGGCGCATTTTAATAGACGGACAAGATATTGCGATGGTTTCACAACATTCTTTGCGTGAAAATATTTCCTATATTCCCCAAGAACCGACGATGTTTAATCGTACGATTATGGAAAATATAGAATATGGTCGTCCAGGTGCGACACCAAAACAAATCAAAGCCGCCGCCATAGAAGCATCCGCAGATGAATTTATTATGGGAACGGAAAAGAAATATAAATCATTGGTTGGTGATCGCGGAATTAAATTGTCTGGTGGGCAACGCCAAAGAATCGCAATTGCGCGTGCATTTTTGAAAAACGCACCGATATTGATTCTGGACGAGGCGACATCAGCCCTGGATAGTGAAACAGAAAGCACCATCCAAGAATCATTTGAAAAATTATCTGCGGGTCATACGACGCTGGTCGTTGCACATCGGTTATCGACATTGCGTAATATGAACAGAATTATTGTTCTGGATAAAGGACACATTGTGGAATCAGGAACGCATATGTCGTTGTTGCGCAAAAAAGGCGGCATATACGCAAAGTTATGGAAAATGCAGTCCGGTGGATTTATCCAGGAATAAGGGGCCGATATGAAAATAGAATTAAGACCTTTGGAATTATCGGACGCGGAAAAATTATACGATTTCTTCCAAGAATTACCCGCGTCTGAAAATGGTAAAAATAATCGGGCGCACGGACTGTCGCGGTCGGAATTTGCCGCGTGGGTACAGCGCGAGGTCGATTCATCGCATGGTAAAAATGTGCCATCTGGACGCGTTCCGGGGACAACATTTGTAATGTATGTTGACGGGACACCAGTTGGAATCAGTAACCTGCGGCATTATCTGTGTCCGGCGTTGGAAAAGGACGGCGGTCATATCGGGATGCACATACTGCCAAAATATCGCGGTCGTGGGTACGGAATAATTATCACGACGGAAACATTGAAAAAGGCCAGCGAGATGGGAATAAATCCGGCCTTGATATTTAATCACGACGATAATGTTCCGGGTTGGCACATATCAGAAAAAGTTGGTGGCACCTTGGCATCCATTACCGAAACAGCGGACGGTATAAAACTGCGTAAATATTTGATTGATACATCAAAAATATCAAAGTAGAAATGTGCTATTTTTTAAACGGTACATTTGCACTCCATTCGGTTCCCTGGTGACTTGGAATCGTTGGTCTGCAATAATATCCAACGTCCGCTGGGGTTGCCGGAAATATGTTGTATTGAACAATAATATTGTTTTTCATATCTAATGCTATGCTTAAAACAATTTCTTTTGTTGTGCCCGGCAATATGCCTTCATAGCGTATATCCATATATCCTGGTTCATATTCATCAGATTTGATTTCGACAAGTGTTTCTGATTTACCATCTATGGATAAAATCGCTCTATCAGCATAGGTTTTTACATTTGCCGTAAAAGATTCGATTTTTTCGGGGTTATAAACTTCGGCGGTTTTACATAACAATTCTGTTTCGGAACTTGGGCGATTGCACGCAACCAAAGTTAATAATATCGGCAACAAGAACAATTTTTTCATAATCTTTCCTTTGGGTTTATACAATGTATTATAACACAAACATCAACGGATGCAATTTGATTATATATGCCACGTATGATACAATACTTATTATCAAAGGTGGTAAAATGAATCGCAGCATAAAATTCAAATTAAAAAATGGCAAGGTTGTTACAATTCGCCGTATACGCGGAACCGATTATGATGCGGTAATGAAGTTTTTTGATAAAGTTGTCCGCGACCCAAGTGCAAAATATACAAGTCAATATCTGGGCCAACCCAAAAAGAACAAAGAATCATCCATGGCAATGTACGATAGTCCAAATAATTTATTTCTGGGCGCATGGGATGGCGATAAACTTATCGGGGAATCTACGATTATCAGGGTTGCACCACAAAACCCGAAATATCGTGGCTTGACCGGTGAAACCGGCACGATAATTCTTGATAAATATACGTCCAATGGGCTTGGTGGAAAACTTAAAACAATTATTGAAAAATGGGCATGCGAAAATGGTGTCCATAAATTGTATGCCGAAGTTATGAACAAAAATATTCGATCTTTAAATAATCTGTTAAAACATGGATACGAAATTGTTGGCATAAAACGCGACGCGGCCATCATTGATAATGAATGGGTGCACATACATATTTTGGAAAAAATACTAGATAAATAATCAGGCCAATAAGAATTGTTGAAAACATTTCAGTTGTGTTCTAGGATATAATTATAACAACAAAAGGAGAAACCATGAAAAAACTGATTTTATTAGCAATTATTTTGGTGGTTGGAATTTGTTTATTTTTCCTGATTCCATCACATAAAAATAGCAACACTTTGGTTGCGTATTTTAGTGCGACCGGCAATACCAAGGCCGTTGCAGAACGTTTGGCAACCGCAATAGGTGCCGATTTGTTTGAAATTAAACCAGAACAATTATATACCACCGAAGATCTTAATTGGCGCGATGACAAAAGCCGTTCATCTGTTGAAATGGCAAATAAAGATTCTCGCCCAGCAATTGCGGACAAGGTGACAGGGATGGAAAAATATAAAACAATATTTATTGGTTTCCCAATTTGGTGGGGACGCGAACCATCCATTGTTGATACTTTTGTAACATCATATGATTTGGTCGATAAAACAATGATTCCATTTGCCACATCGGGCAGTACCCCAAGCACCGAAGAAGCGGCCATAAGGTTGCGGTTGTTGGCCCCGAATACAAGTGTTCCAAATGGCGCGCGATTCCCGGTTGATGTAACCGCCGAAGAATTAAAAACATGGGCGGGCGAATGGTTATAACAAAAAGGCTCAGATTTATATCTGGGCCTTTTTATTTATAATTTAATTGCGGTGTAAATTGATTGTTGTTGCAAAAAAATATCCATTTGAATATAATCACAATGTGTTCATAAAGGAGTCAAAACTGCTTACACTTATTTTTGTTATATTGAAACTTACAAAAGTCCTTTATTGTT
>JAFZTZ010000051.1 GCA_017618595.1 Alphaproteobacteria bacterium | reverse complement strand
CAACCGGCAATACGGATACGGTTCGGGCCGTATTTATAATTGATCCACGCGGTATTATTCGCACAATACTTTACTACCCAAAATCTGTTGGGCGCAATATTACCGAAATAAAGCGTATTTTAATTGCCCTGCAGACATCCGATGCATTCCATGTTGCAACCCCGGCAGAATGGATTCCGGGCGAAGATGTTATTATGCCAGCACCAAGTACGACATCTGATGCATTGTCGCGCAAATCGGGCGGCGGGAATAAACGCGACTGGTTCTTGCGGTTCAAATTTATCAGCCCAGATATGATACTAACCAAGATTACCAATCGTAAATTTATAACCAATGAAAAAAAGCATACAAAAAAGAAATAAAAAATGGGCGGTTTCGCCCATTTTTATCTTAAAACACCAGCGGCCAGTCACGAATGTCATCGGGCATATTTTCTGATTCTGGACGCCATTGAAATTGTTCCATTATGACTTTCTTGTCCTTGGTGAACTTTACGCCCTCTTCTTTCAATGCCTTATATGCCTGGTCAAAAAATGCTCCGCTGCAAATCGTTCCATCTTTGAACACCACGCGGTGCCATGGCAGATGCCAACTTTTTTGGTTGTTTGATGCGTATCCTACAAATCGAGCCATTTTTGGCCGTCCAACCAATTGTGCAATTTGGCCAAATGTCGCCACCCGCCCCGATGGAATTCGGGCGACAACATCGTAAACCTGGTCATAAAAACCTTTCTGTGCCATCGTCTTTTCCTTTATCAGCGATTAAATGCACGTGCACCCATGCCCATAAAGTTCATATTTTGCATACGATTTTGATTTATGGTTTGCATAGTCAACATCGCCTGAATACAGTCCTGATATTCTTTGCGTTTCATGTTCGCATTTAATTCCAACGGATTATTTTTATACAGTTCGCCACTTTCCTTGGCATTGACGTAAAACATTACCGATTTTTCACGAACATCTGGGTCCAACGGACTGATTTCCGGCACAAACATATCTATGACATGGGTCAATTCGTGGCGCAGGTCCGCCAAGAAATCTGCGGGCGACTGTTTGTAAATCGGGTGATTAACATTGATGCATAAATCTTTGTTATTTGAAACATACATCATCGTTGTGCCGTCTGCCTTGGAAGTATCCATCGGTTTGACCGATATTGTCGGCATTTGCGGTCCATCAACGCCCCTACCTTTGCCCGCCTCATCATTTGTTTTATAGGTATTACTGTTATTATTTTGATATATTGGAACACGGTGACCAGCGATATCTGACTTTACATTTTTAAGGAATATACGAACGATATCCGCCGCCAGTTTTAATTTATCAGTATCTGATTTTTGCTCCCAATTCTTAAAGCGCCCCGCAATTTCTTGGTCATTACAGGTGTTAATAAATTGGTCCGTCATATAATCTGAAAATTTTTCGCATTTTGCGCGATCTATATCGCCGGCAACATCGGATATTTGTTCTTTGCGATATGCCATCCATTTTTCCGGTGATTCCAGGGATTTATATAATTTATCAAAATCTATTTTTTTATTTGTCATGGCGACCTCCTTTGGTTCTGTTGGCCGTCCCCCAACAATCTTATATGTAGTTAAAAATATCAGGTTTTCAAGGGGCTGTGTGGTATCATATTGGATAAAAAATTGCGTTGCTTTTATTGGGCATATATGATATTTTTCCTTTTGTCATGAGAGAGAATAAAATTCAGTATAAATTGAACAGGACAGAACGAATACTTATCAGTTTTTCGGTCTTTCATTGTATTTCACAGCTGTTTCTTGGGACATTTGTACTATCGTTCTTGATACGCAATTCAATTAACGAATTTATATCTGTTTCGCTGTACGACCTGTTCTTTTATCTTGCCATCATGCTGTCTTTTGTGTTCATGATAAACCGATGCAAGCACGGAAACATCAAGGTTATTTTTGGTTCGCATATCGTTGTACAATTGGCCTTGATAATTTTAATTGCATTGCTGGGGACACATGCTGCGCATTGGGTTATAGTTTTGGGAATGCTGTACGGTGTGCAACACGCCCTGTATTCAATGTCCCAACAACAAATGCTGATAGATAAAGTGCCGGCGCGCCGTATGATGTTTTTCTATGGTACAGATACCGCAACCGCAAATATTATGAAGATTCTTATTCCAATTACATTGGGGGCGTTAATAACAATTGGTTCGCTGCAAAATATAGCGTGGGTTATGGCGGTGATGGGCATGATTGAATTTGGCCTATTGTTCATGATGCCACCGATACAAAATCATTCAGAAAATAAATCTGATTTGGTTGGTTTTATGCGCAAATCGGTTGATACACCATGTATTTGCACTCTATTTACGGCAGAATTTCTGCGCGGTTTGGCATACGAATTGGAAACGGTTGGTGTGTTATATATCGTGTATGTATTTCATACCGATATGAACCTTGGGGCATGGACAACATTTTTTGCGATTCTTACCGCAACAGCAACATGGTTATTCGGGCGATTTTGTTCCAAGCGTGATTTTAAATGGGTAATAGGCCTGTGTTCCATATTATTGATGGGGGCAATAATATGCCTGATGACAGATGTTAATCGGTTCAGCACATTGGCCTATGCGGGAACTGTTGCATTGGGCATTGCAATGATGGATCAGGTTTGTTCGGTAAATGTATTAAACCTGGCCAAGACAAAAT
>JAFZTZ010000050.1 GCA_017618595.1 Alphaproteobacteria bacterium | reverse complement strand
GGTTATTATTATGAATCTTAGCAGTATGGGCATAAACAAATTAAAAGAATTAGAAGGTTGTGTTAAATGTGGCGGAAAACACGTTGTTTATGATGATAAAACCGGCAAACCGGTCAATGTAAATGAACCGTTGCCAACGGGTGCAACAATAGGGTACGGACATTTGATACGGCCGGGTGAAGATTTTATGGACGGTATCACCGAAGAATGTGCAACAGAATTATTGCGCCGGGATATCGCATTGGTTGAACGCAGGGTTGGCGATATCGTAAAAATACCGCTGGCCCAGAATCAATATGATGCGGTGGTTATATTGGTATACAATATCGGGGTCCAGAATTTTATGGTCTCCACAATTGTGAAATATATAAATAATCCCAATTTTCACAGCGTGCGATACCCAACATTAAAATCGGCATGGTTGGCATGGAACAGGGCACATGGTGCGGTATCAAGCGGCCTGAATCATCGGCGCATGGTTGAATGGGAAATCTATAGTCATGCCAGATATTGATTTTTATAATCTATCTGTGTTTTACGTAAATCAAAGAATCACATTTACCCACAGATTTTGCCCACGATGCCATTGGCAAACGTTGTTCCAATTTATATCCGTTGCGTTTTGCGACATTTTCAGATTTTACATTGCCGTCATCTATGTCCAACACAATGCGGTTAAAACCGAATTTGAATAGTTCAGATTCAAGGGCGGTCAGGGCTTCGGTCAAATAGCCGTTGCCATTTACAGATTGAATCAACCAATACCCAATTTCGCATTTATCGCCGTCAATGTGAAAGAATCTTATGCGGCCAATTGGTGCATCATCGTGATATATTCCAAATAACACGCATTCATTTTGACTCTGTTGTTCTTTGCGTTGCGCCAATTTGCGTTTGACATCGTCCACGCTGTTCAGGTATTCAAAATGCCCCTGCCATGCCTGAAGATAATCACGATTTTGGTTAATGATATCAAGGAACTTTTTTGCGTTTTCATCGGTTGCATCAACGGTCTTTAATACCAGACGTGCGGTTTTAATTGTATTTGGAAATTTTGATAGTGGTTGCATGTTTATCCCCTTTCTATACCCTGATTATAATACAATATATGGGAATTGCAACAGGTGCGCGTTGACATATGCATATGGTGTGATATAATTAAAGGTATGAAGAAAGTAATGTTAATTTTATTGGGGTGTTTGTTGATATTGGGCGCGTGCGGTGTTAAATCTGACCTGGCGCGGCCAAACGGACCATTGCGTGACTATCCGGTGTATTAAAATGATGGAATCGTTCAAAGTATATCAAGTCGTGCGCACAGATAACGAATATGGTGTGCGACCGGTCGATTCTGTACCGGCAGATTCCGTATGCACCATATATTTTGGCGGAAATGGTATTGTTACCGAAGATAAGGCATTGCGCCTTGGTATAGTTGTGGATCACGAAGTTTTGCGTTATGTCGCAGATGTCCCAAATTATGTCGTGGTATATGATTCGCTGATGGTGGCGGATAATCGTGGTGAACGATTGGTGGAAATGGATAAAAGTGCGAAAGATGTCCTGCCACGTACCAGTGTTTCTGCGACGGTTTATTTAAATGATAAAAATTTAGATGTTGCATATCGTCGCCGGGTGTTGCCGTTACTGATACATAGTGGACCAGTTGGAATTATGCGAATTCAATTTGCCATAGATGGCGACTGGGATGAAATTGTTGCACAGTTAATTGGCAAAGTGCGGCGCACAATGGGCGTGTTGGGTTTCCAAGAAAATGTGATTTTTTCAACAATGAATTTTGTCCTGCGGAATTGTTCGCCGTATACCGATTTCGCGCCCCCATACCCCCAGGAAATGTTTGAACAAATTTTATTGCCGCGCATATCGGACGGTCATGGCCATCGTATAGATTTGGATACGGCCCTGCGTAATGTGCGCAAAATAAATATATTGGCGCAATGCCACGGTGGCCACGTCGTGCGTATGATGGAAAAAAGTATGTATTATGCGATGCGCAAAATGGGATACACCGAACAAGAGATAAAACAAGTAATGGCCCAGGTTCTTGTTGCGGCATATGCACCGTCATGTGCACTTGGGGATTCAAAATTCCAATTCATCAGTTTTATGTCCGCGTACGATTATGTTGTGGATGTGCCGAATAATTGGGTGTTTAAATATATTTCGGATAATCGTTTGGCCGAAGCCGTACGATACAGCAATGGCGTTCCAAATTGGGAATGGAATTTACCGCCAATGTTTTTATCCGGGCGTAATGGCAATGTGTTTGTGGTAAAACAGCGGTTTAAAACAACCGATGGACCGAATAATATTAGTGACTCTGAACATGTTAGTGTACGATATTTCCCAACAGATGCCACCGATGACGGAATGGTTTTGGGGCTGTTGGCACATAATGTGGTTGCAAACGGAATAAAAAATTCTTTGGCCCAAGACAGCGGCCATGTTCCATTGCCACCGATTAGCGAACTGATATTAAACGCGGAAAATGCGGAAATATTACAAGATTTATTTGCGGATATGACCGCGGCCGGTCAAAAGTTTATGGACGATGTACACGCATACGCATGCGCGCATAACGCCGAAATTCGGCCACCCGCCGCCTTTACACGATATAAACAGTTTTCCGATTTAAAGAGATAAATATTGAAATTTAGGCATAATTTGTTACAATTCAAAACATGGGTTTTGTATTAGCATTTTTGTTTGTGGTGTTATTTGCGTTGATTTTTAGCTCGCGTAAACGCAAAGGGCATAAATCGCATTACACTTGTAATTATTGTTACGCTCATCCACGATTTTTTAGAAAAAGATATGACGAAAGGTTGGACGAAATAACTTCTGCAGATCGCGGAACGCAGTCGGAACGTGATTTGATAAGTTCGTTGCTTGATTATGATATCCCACCACGTGCAATATTTCATGATTTGTATGTTAAAAATGGGAAATATGGTTTCGCGCAAATAGATATTGTTGTTGCGACCAAGGTCGGTTTGATTGTATTTGAGGTAAAAGATTATGCCGGTTGGATTTTTGGTCGGGGCAAAGATATGAAATGGACCCAAGGGTTCTATGATAAGTATAAACGTGACAAGCATACTTATCGTTTTTATAACCCTGTATTACAAAATGAATCACATATCAAAGTATTACAAAAACAATCAAAACAATTTGCCAATTTACCGTTTTATTCCGTTATTGTATTTGACGGAAATTGTGAATTGCGTGATATCAGTTTCATTCCGGACGGAACTTTTGTTATAAAACCGCACAGATTAAAAGATGTATTAGATATCATTTTTGACAGTGCGGATGCAGAATATACAGATAAACACGAAGTTATGCGTATATTAAAGGCCGCGGTTGATAATGGGGCCAATGAAGATATGCAAACAAAACACGTTAAAAATATCAAAGATATGCTCGGCAAAGATAGAGTGTTAAGTTAAACCCTAAAATAAAAAGGTAAAATATGAAAAAATTATATTTCTTATTGATAGTATTGGTTTTATGCGGTTGTGCAACGAAAAATAATGTGTTGTACACAAAGAATCCGAATTGCACATCCATCAAAGAAGTAACGGTTTTCCAGGTGGTTGATAATGGGGCATTAGCCATAACGACAGCTAAAGAGCCAATAATTGTATATTTACCAAAATCTGAAAAATATATGTTGTATGATGGGGTAAAAATACGGAGACAAAATAACGAATGCATGGTCTATGATGGGGTATATAAGTATAAGACATCGGGTACAGACCAAGGTGTCATAAAGTACCTTGTTAATAAAAAAGAGACTGGCAGGGTGGAATATTCTGCGAACGAAAGAGAAAAAACGGTCCCAATCGTCAAATTTGATAAAAGATGGCTAGATAAAGAATAGATAAAAGCAAAATAAACTTCTTGGTGGGCCCGGGGGGATTTGAACCCCCACGGGTTGCCCCACTGGAACCTAAATCCAGCGCGTCTACCAATTTCGCCACGGGCCCATAACCTGATGCAAAACATATTATGATAAAAAACACTTGATTTCCAGTAAAAAATAACCTAAAATCCCATGCAGTACAAATAAAAAAGGCAAATAAAATGGCATCTAAAAAAGGTAGCAAAGAAATTATCAAACTGGAAAACAAAGAAACCGGTTATTTCTATACAGTTAAGAAAAACAATAAAACCGCAACGGGCAAGATTTCACGTAATAAATATGACCCAAAATTGCGCAAGCATGTGAAAATGACCGAAGCGAAAATGCCACACTAGTTGTTAGTGATTAGTGTCAGTTATTAGGAAAAACGGTGCAAATGCACCGTTTTTTATTACTTAATACTAACCACTTATTTCCCGAACTTTCCGCTGCGTGGGAAACCAACCGGTATGGTGTGACCCTGGGATGCGCGTTTGCCAAACCATGGACGCCAGTCATCCAACTTGGTCGTGCCGCGGCCCGTTGTCCAACCAAAACCATCCGCCGCATTAAAGAACATAACATCCAAAACATATGTCCGTTCGGCATTGTATTTTTGCAGTATTACACCCTTGCCACGAATCATTTCCGGAATTTCGGCGGTTGGGAACAACAGCAATTTATCATTTGAACCCGACATTGCAACCGTATCGCCATCAACCATAACACAGAATGTTGCCGGATTTGCATCGTCAACGTTCATAACCTGTTTCCCGTTGCGTGTTTGGGCAACGCAATTTTCACCCCCAACAATAAACCCATTCCCATGGCGCGAAACAACCAAATATTTCGCGGTTGTATCCAATACAAATGCGCGGACAATGTTTTCTTCGGCGCCAATATCCGCCATCATACGCACAGATTCACCAAAACCACGCGCCGATGGTAAATCATTCGCGGACAATGTGAACATACGGCCCGATGAACCAAACAAATTGATTTTATCGGTGGACATCGCATGAAATGCACATTGCAATTCGTCGCCTTCTTTGAATTTCAAATCAAGGTTATTCAAATCCATATGACCCTTGGCCGCACGAATCCAACCCATCGTTGATAAAATCACCGTAATTGGTTCTTTTTCGATAAATTCTTCGGCGTTCACAACGATTTCTTCGGTAAGCGGCGCCCATGTTGTGCGGCGGCGACCAAGTGCGGTCTTTTTATCATATTGCTTTTTGATATCGGCAAACCATGCCTTGATCTGAGTGTTTTGAATTTCTTCGTCACCAAGCAACGCAATTAACTGGTCCCGTTCTTCGCGCAGGTTTTTATCTTCGCGACGAATTTCCATTTCTTCCAATTTGCGCAACGCACGCAGGCGTGTGTTCAATATGGCTTCGACCTGGATATCGGTTAATTTGAATTCCGCCATTAAAACAGCCTTAGGATCATCTTCGGTGCGGATAATTTCAATAACACGATCCAAATTCAAATATACAACCAGCAACCCACCAAGGATTTCCAACCGCTTTTCAATATTGCGCAGGCGCCACTGTGACCGGCGGCGCAGAACGTTTTTCTGGTGTTTGATAAATTCGGTCAAAACATCGCAAATGCCCATAACGCGCGGCGCACCGTTGGAATCGATAACATTGAAATTCATATTGAATTTATATTCCAAATCGGTCGTCGCAAACAAATGCGCCATCATTTTGTCCGCCGGAACATTACGGGTTTTCGGGGTGATAACGATTCGCACGTCGGTCGTTGATTCATCAGATATATCGTCAACCAACGGCAATTTCTTGGAATCGACCATTTCGCCAATCTGTTCCACCAGTTTCGATTTTATAATGCCGTATGGAATTTCGGTAATTACAACCTGGTATCCGCCACGTTCCAATTCTTCGATTTCATAACGTGCGCGGATTCTAAATGCACCCTTGCCAGATTCATAATTTTTAACGATGGTGTTAAAGTCGTCTATTAAAACGCCGCCCGTTGGAAAATCAGGCCCAATCATTTTGCGCATAACCTGGGCGGTGGTGGAATCAGGTTTATCCACCATAAGTGTTAAGGCGTCACAAACCTCGGCCACGTTGTGCGTTGGGATATTTGTTGCCATACCCACCGCAATTCCCATACCGCCGTTTGCCAATAAATTTGGAAATGCGCCCGGCATAACCGTTGGCTCAACCGTTGTGCCGTCAAAATTCGGCATCATATCAACGCTGTCTTCGTCAATGCCATCCATAATCAGCATTGCGGCATCGGTCATTTTTGATTCTGTATAACGGTATGCAGCCTGGGGGTCGCCGTCAATATTACCAAAGTTTCCCTGGCCATCTATTAGTGGATAACGCACAGAAAAATCCTGGGCCAGACGGACCATTGCGTCATACACAGACGAATCGCCATGTGGGTGATAATGTCCCAACACGTCCCCGACAACCGTTGCACATTTACGAAACGCCGCCGATGGCGATAGTTTCTGGCGCAACATGGAATATAAAATACGGCGATGCACCGGTTTCAGCCCGTCGCGAACATCGGGCAGGGCACGCGATACGATCGTGCTGACCGCATAGGACAAATACCGCGTAGAAAGCGCGTCTGCCAATTGCTGTGAATCTATTCTTTCGACTATTTCTTTAACCATAACGATACAAAATTAGAACATTTCAAAAAAAATAACAACCAAAAAAGCAAGGTTTATTGCGCAATTTTGTTTTTTATTTCGCGGATGCGCGCCAAAATTTCACGCAAATCGGCATCTGTAACCGACGGGGTCGGGTGATTTCGCACCTCGTCCGCCAAAACAATGCAAAGTGTCGCAAGAAGCGAATTTTCCGGCAAAGGACCGATTTTATCCAATATTTCACGTGCGCGGACATCAACCATTTTCCCAAGTTCGATCAGACGGCCTTCTTGGCCATCTTCGCACCCCATGGGATAGTTGTTATTAACAATAGGTATAGAAACTACACTCATTTTTACTTCTTTAATCCGTCTAACCAGCCGGTTTTAATTTCTTTAATATTTCAACGGATTGGTCAATTAATTCGGTCGCACGGGCGTTTTTGGACCGCAAATTGCGCACCTGTTCGGTCAGGATTGCAACCTCTAGGTCGGTTTGTTTGCCCGCATTGACCGCCGTGGCGCGCAAACCAGCCGCCGCTTCTTCTAATTTGGTCAATTCGTGAAAGATTTGTTCTTTGATATCCGACATGCCATCATTTTAAGATATTTTTTATATGCGTTCAACCCTAAAATATGATATAATCGTCCCGAAAGGTTTTTTTGTGGGGATTGCAGATGAAAAAGAAAATTGTATATATTTCTGGCGCCGAAGTTTTTGATATAAACGATGTTCGCGCCGCATTTGACGAGGTTAGAAGCGCACTTAATCTGGGAAATGATACGATATTGTTTGGGGTTCCGGTGGACGAATCGGCCACCCAAACAGACGAGGTTAAGACCGAATCGGTTGTCGAAGATGCCGTTTTGGATGTTGAACCAGAAGTCGAACCAGAATGCGTTGCGGAACCTGATGAAATACCAGAAGATGTGCCATTATACCAAGAAGAAGCCGAAGTTCCAGTTGAAGAGGTCGTTGTGGCGAATTCTAATGTGGCCGAAACGGACGCACCTGTTGTGCCGATACAGTCGATATTGACCAGCGAAACCAAGAAAGGCAAGGGCCGGAAAAAGAGCACGACGAAAAAAGTCGTTGCCGAGGAAGAACCCGTGGCGGTCGCAGAAGAAGAACCAACCATCGTTGCAGAACCAGAAGCTGAAGATAATGTAGAGGTTGCCACAGAGGAAGTGGCAGAACCAGTTGTCGAAACGACCATCAACGTTCAAAATGTGGAAATTGAAAATATCATCAATGACGATATGCCAACAGAACCAAAAGAAAAAACGTTGGAAGAACTGTTGGAAAGTATGACACCGTTGTGTGAAGATGTTCACCCAGATGTTATCCAAGAACCCGTCGCCGAATCGCAAAATGTCGATGAAATAGATGCAACATTGGAAAGTTTGGCAAATGAATTTGCAGATACCCAGGCAAAAACCCCAGCGGGCAAAAAGAATGCCGGGCGCAGCAAAATAGGGAAACTAAAAAGTATCTTGCCGTTGCCATTTTCGAAAAAGAACAAAGACGATACCGGAATCATGGGCGATTTGTTTGGATGGGCCGGGTTCGCCGCAAATGACGACGACTTTACAATGCCGGGATTTTTTGCGAATGCTGGTGCAAAAAAGTAAAAAGCGATGAATAAAGTACAGGCAATAAAAAGACTACTTGAACAATCCGGGTTGCATGTTCGCGACATTTCGGATGGTTTTATTACCATGGAAGATCCAGGGTGCATTACACGTGGATTTCAAAATTTTCTTAATGATGCGTGGGTGGCTTTGATCGTTATCACGGGTTTTATGATAATGATGTGGGGCATTGCAAAAATACGTGGCGCAAAACTTTCCGAATGGGGCCATTTTAAAACGCTGATAATGATTTTTGGTGTGTTGTCCGTGTTGGGACCAATATTAAATGTGATTTATGGTGGTAACCTTATGGGTATGGGATGCGAAGATGTCAAAGTTAGTTTGGCCGAAGTTCAAACATTGCTGTCTGAAAAAATGAAAAGTAATCCAGACGCATTGCAATACGAAGATATTGATATTTATGATTCTGGCCCGGTCTATCGCGATGTGATCACGGAACCAACGCCACCAGATATAAGTTTTCTGGAGCAAGATTCACCCGATGAAGAATCATTGCAATAACATTAAATCACGCATTGAATATAGAATACCACCAGATACCACGCAATGATCGTGCAGAATAACGCCGATGGCATCTAATTTGTTTTTAAGTTCAATTGTAATTTGCACATCTTCTTTGGAAAATGATGTTTGTGCCTTGGGGTGATTATGGACCAATACCACAAATTTGGCACCCAATGTCATCGCACGACCAATAATTTCACGGTCATAAAGTGTTGTACAATCAATCGTTCCATGGCTGTGTAATTCATCTTCTAATAACCTTCTATCAGAATCTAAATACAAAACATGCATTTCTTCAATACCTTTGCCACCAAGCAAAAGTTTGCAATAATTATTGAACTGTTCGGGGTTATGAAAAATTGGTTTGTCGGCACCAGAACTGCGATAACCAACAAGAAATATTTTTTGAATTGCCTTTAGAAAAATGGCGGTATTTTGCCCAATGCCCGGAACGCGACACAGTTCTTCTATTGGGGTTTCCAATATTGGAAATATACCACCAAATTTTGCAAGCAACATTTTGGCAAGTGGTTTTACATCGCGACGCGGAATCGCATAACTTAACAACAATTCTAATAATTCATAATCTGCCAATTTATCATCAAGAAAATTTTGACGTAACCTTTCGCGGTGTCCGGCGCGTAATGATAAATCCAGATTTTTATCAACCATTATTCAACCATTTTTTCGGTAAATATTGTTACGCCATCTTCGGTAATACCAAGTGTGTGTTCCCATTGCGCAGACCAACCACCATCCACCGTTCGTGCGGTCCAACCATCCGGGTCAATTCTACATTCTGCACGCCCAGTATTAATCATTGGTTCAATGGTAAATACAAGACCAGGCACCATTTTAACCTTGTCCCACATTTTGTCATAGAAATGATAAATTTGTGGATCGTCATGCATAACCTTGCCAATGCCGTGGCCAACAAAATCACGTGATATAGAAAAACCATGTGGTTTAACAACGGCTTCGATGGTTTTACCGATTTCTGATAATGGTACGCCCGGTGCGCATACGGCAATTGCTGCGTTTAATGCGTCTTGGCATGTTTGCACCAATTCACGATTACGTGGCGCAACATTTCCAATCATAAACATACGCGAAGAATCGCCATGAAATCCCTTGTATTCGGCGGTCAAATCAACATTTACAATGTCGCCATCTTTTAATATGACATCATCGCTGGGGATACCATGGACAATAACATCATTAACCGATGTGCAAATGCTTTTTGGATAACCTTGGTAACCCAAATCAGATGAACGCGCACCATTTTCGCGCAGGAATTCCGCAACCATTCTATCTATTTCACCGGTTGATATTCCGGCACGAATATATGGTGTAATATAATCAAAACAACGCGCCACCAAATCGCCGACTACGCGCAGACGTTTGAAATCTTTTGGTGCATACACAGATGATAACATTTTAGTTCCTTCGTTTAATGGACATTTTATATGTTTTTAATACAAGTTTTAATGCAAAATCACGCAGTAATATTTCGCTGGGCATACCGGTGGTTCGTATTTGGCCCTCTAATTCATTAAGGCGGATTAAAACCGCGCTAATATCATCGGCCGACCATATTTTCATTGCAATATGAAATTTGTCAGAAACCTTCCAAAACAGCCGTGGCAATTGTCCATCAACAACGGCGGTCAGCAAAGTTTTAAAATGTCTGTCCAACATACGAACCAACATATTTGGTTCCGCACCATCGTATAATAATCTGTCCAATGCCAGCATTGTTTGTTGAATATGACCCGCCGTCAAAGAATACAAGAAATCATCCGTATTTGATGCGCCCGTATCAGGCAGACATTTTTCAACGTCATCTAAATCTATGGCCTTTTTATCGTCAACATACAGCGCAATTTTACCCAAGAAACCACGCGTAATTCCGCGATCACCACCAAGGTGATTCGTCATATAAATCATCGCATCGGGTGAAATTTGTTTGATACCGGCAATTGTAAATAATTCTTTGCGGATTACGGTTTCCAATGTTTTTGCATCATCGGTATAACATGCAACGGCCGCCACATTATTTCCGTTTTCAAAAAGTGTGCGCATGCCACCGCCCGCACGCAAATCGCCCGCCGTAATGATAACCATTGCATCCAATGCGGGATGTTCAATTAAATCTTTGACGGCCTTGGCATCGGAATCGCCGACATTTGAAATAATGACCATTTTATGACCACCAAACATAGATGGCGTGCATGCTTCGGCGAAAAGGGCATCTTGTTTGTCGCGCAGGTCCGCGGAATCAAGTGCGAAAATATTATCTTTTTCAATTCCCAGAATCTCAATGGATTTATCACACAGTTCATCAACCAAACCCGCATCAGGTCCGTAAATTAAAACGGCCTTGACCCCGGTAATTCCATTGGTAAAATCCGATTCTTTCCACTTCATTTTTTCTGTTCATATGCGGCAATGTCCGCAATTGCACGTGTTCCAATTTTATTGGCCAGCACGGTTATCGTATTTGTAACAGCGTTATTGTATGATGCATTTGCCGCAACCAGATAGCGAACAAATGTGTATGATTCAGATGCGGTTTCGGTCCCAGATGCAATTTTTTCATCGCCATGTTTTAATACATAATCTGCGGTCAATTGTATTTCTTGCCACGTCGCACTACCCGTTGGTTCCAACGCCTTGTACTTGGTTGTTGGATTCTTTAACGATACAACAAGTTGATAGGGTGCATTTGGTTCTTTTTGCCCACCAAATTGACTGTTCAATGCATTGCGTAATTCAATACCGTTAATACCGCTGATTGCGGGAACGTATATATCAGTATTACTGCCCGAAAACATCGGGGTAAATCCACATCCACAAAGTAATAAAAGACACAAGTATTTTTTCATAAAGGTTTCCCTAAATTAAATAAATATTGTTTTCTTGTTGCAATTTATTCATATAATACTTAGAGTTTTAGTAAATCGCAAGAGGGAATGATGAATATTTTTCTTATAATGCTAATATCTGTATTTATGGCGGCATATTATATGTTCTTTGCCCCGTCTGCGCGCGTCCCAGAACAAGAAACAGTTCATGCGGTTGCGGTTTCTGATTTGCGTTCAATTGCAGAATGTGCATTGGCCGTGCATAATGCACAAATTTCAGGTGCAACATTTAATGATATTTGTGTGGAACAAAATGCGATTAAAAGTGAATTTATTTGTCTTGATGCAAAGAATACGATTACTGACTGCGAGGCCAGCGGCATTAAAAAACCAAAACTTAGTTTATTGGTAACGGTAACTGGAAAAATACATACATCTGATTATAACGAGATGATGGAAATACTAGAAAAGAATTTCGCAACGACCGGGTCTTTTGGCATAGTCCAGGACGGTATGATTGTGTCGGGGGGAAGTGCGCTAACCAGGGCGGTGCCAGAAGCAATACAACAGCAAATGGAATTAGAAGATGGGCAACTGGTATATATGTCGCATTATGATATACCAGATCCAGATGCGGTGTTTACGGGCAAAGGGGGCGAAGACCTTATATGTCCGGTGGGGACAAATAAAACATATCGCTTTGGCCGCTGGCAATGTATGGGATATAATATGAAAACCAGTTGTGGTGGTGATTTGATGTGGGACCCCAGTTTGATGGAATGCGTTCCGGACGAAACACGCAAACCACTATGCGCCGGGCGTCAAACCGCAATTCTTGTTGATGATGTATGGGAATGCGTTAATCCATTTGCAGAACGAAATTGTGGTGGTAACCTGATCGCGCGTTTGAATTATGAAACATTAGAATGGGAATGTGTTGAAGATCCAAATAAGGTTCCTGTGTCCAGTAAATGCGCAGCGGCGAGAACACAGACGCAACGTGGTCGTGGCGGTGCATCATTACGAATCGCATCCAGTACATGTACAGAATGTGAAAAAATGGTTATAAACGAAGATACGTGCGAGGCCGTATGTGTGCCCGATTCGACAAAAATCACAGATCAACGTTGCTATCCCGGGCGCAGTTCTGAATGTAGTGGCGGATCGCGGGCGTTTTACTTTGGTTTCCCAAATGTAACATATGTAAAAAATGCCAAGGTTGTGGCCGAATCTATGGTGCCATTTGATTCGTTGCATTCACAAAATCGTAGGTTTAATTGCCTTGATTGTGGCAATGGCACAATAGATAGACAGAAATCACAGGCGCCATTTGTGGCTGTATGTGAATAAAATCCCGAAATTCTGCGTTTTTTTGATGCGTATAAATTTAGGAAAGAATCGGATATAATTCATAATAAATTGGAATTACGCAAAAATTTACAAAACCTATATATAGATAAAATTTTATCAAATATTAACTATATGTTGTAAAAAGTGTCGTTTACGAATCGTTTTCTGGCCAAAAAAGTATATTTTGTTGACACAAAATGCGTTTTGGTGCCCGAATGAAATTTTTTTTATGCGCTAAGATGTGCGGAAAACCGCCATTTTTAAAAGTAAAGCGAAAAAATAAAAAAATTTGCATTTTATGGATTGTTTATGAAACACAAAAACTATATATTGTTATAGAAACAATAAAACGGACACAATATATTGTGTTTTTTGACAAAAATCGGAGTTTATATAATGTCTGACACAAATAAGGAAGTTAAAATGCAGGTTGCGCCGACATTTGTATGTAATGTAATGAGTGTGAAAAAACGTTCAGGCGAAACGGCTGCGTTCGATGCGAAAAAGATTTACAATGCAATTAAAAAAGCGGCGTGTGCCACAAATGAAATATCTGATGAATATGTTGCCCAAATCACAAACGAAGTTTTAAATGATTTGGACAATAATTTTATGGGGCGCACCCCATCGGTTGAAGAAATACAAGATATAGTTATAAGAAAGTTGATGGATTCACATTCTTATAAAACAGCCGAAGCATATATTATATATCGTCAAAAACATTCAGAAATTCGTAATGCCAATGTTGATGCCATTGAAATAATTGAAAGTTATGTTGGCGGTTCGAATTGGCGTATCAAAGAAAACGCGAATATTGGATATTCTATTGGTGGTTTGATTTTGCGTACCAGTGAACGCGTTACAGCGGAATATTGGTTAAATATGTTCCCCCAAGAAATTGCCGACGCACATCGCAGCGCGGCGATTCATATTCATGACCTTGGGTGGTTAACCGGATACTGTGCAGGTTGGTCATTACGTGAATTGTTATACGAAGGATTTAATGGCGTTCCGGGCTATTTGCAATGTGAACCGGCAAAGCATATGGCAACCGCGATATCTCATATGGTGAATTTCCTTGGCACATTGCAAAACGAATTTGCCGGGGCCCAGGCGTTCTCGTCTGTGGATACCTACTTGGCGCCATATGTCCGCATCGATAACATGTCATATGCCGATGTCAAGAATGCAATGCAGACATTGGTATTTAATTGCGCGGTGCCATGCCGTTGGGGAACCCAGACACCATTTATTAACTTTACATTTGATTGGACATGCCCAGAAGATTTGAAACCACAGCGTCCGTTTGTTGGTAAAAAACAGGTCGATTTCACCTATGGCGATCTTCAGGCGGAAATGGATATGATAAACCGTGCATTTATCGAAGTTATGACCGAAGGTGATGCACATGGTCGTCCGTTTACATTCCCAATTCCAACATACAACATAACAAACGATTTCCCGTGGGATCATCCAAATGTCAAACCATTGTTTGATTTGGCGGCAAAGTATGGGATTCCAAATTTCCAGAACTTCCTTAATTCTGATTTGAATCCAACGGATGTTCGTTCTATGTGCTGCCGTTTGCGTTTGGATGTGCGTGAATTGTTAAAACGCGGTGGTGGACTGTTTGGTTCGGCGGAAAAAACGGGTTCTATTGGGGTTGTAACGATGAACTTGGCGCGTCTTGGGTATACACACAAAGGCGATCGCGAAGGTTTGTTCCGTGAACTTGAAAGATTAATGAATATGGGCCGCGAAGTGTTGGAAATCAAACGCCGTGTGATAACCAAACATATGGACAATGGTTTGTATCCGTTTACAAAACGCTATCTGGGGAATTGGAATCATCACTTTTCGACGATCGGTGTTAACGGCGCAAACGAAATGGTGTTGAATTTCACAGATGGCAAAGAAAACATCGCGACACCGTTTGGTAAGAAATTAGTTTTAGATTTAATGGACTTTATGCGTGATAAATTGGCGACCTTCCAAGAAGAAACAGGCAACCTGTATAATTTGGAAGCGACCCCGGCCGAAGGTTGCTCATATCGCTTTGCAAAAACCGATGTGAAAAACTTCCCGGATATTATAACGGCAGGTACGCGTGAAGCGCCATATTACACCAATTCAACGCAATTACCGGTGAATTTCACAGATGATCCGTTTGTTGCATTGGAACATCAAGAGGAATTGCAGCGCAAATATACGGGCGGAACAATGTTGCATCTTTATATGGGCGAACCAGTTTCATCTGGCGAAGCCGCACAAAAGATCGTCCGCACGATATTTGAGAACTACAAGATTCCGTACATGACACTTACCCCGACATTCTCGATATGTCCAAAGCATGGGTATCTGCCAGGTCGGCATGAGTTTTGCCCAAAGTGCGATGCAGAATTGGGAATAAATCCTGAAACCGCATCAAATAAGGCATAAAAGTTCAACAAAAAACAATCAAAAAAGGAAAAGGAGAGTAAAAATGATCGCAAACGAACAACAAAGAACACCATGTGAAGTTTTCTCACGCAGTATGGGTTTTATCCGCCCAACCAAGAACTTTAACATTGGTAAATATTCTGAATTTTGCGAAAGAAAAACATTTACAGAAGCGAACAGTTTAACCGCTGGGGCACGTCACAGCGAATTGATGAAAAAGGCGGCATAAGGTTATGAGAGCAATTCAGATTGGTGGATTGGTATCGTTCACAACGATAGATTATCCTGGAAAATTGGCGGCTGTGTTGTTTTTGGTTGGTTGTCCAATTCGTTGTGCGTATTGTTCAAATCCACATCTGATAGGGGTTGGTGATGGTGAATATGACCCCGAAAAAGTTTTTGAATGGTTGCAGACCCGTGTAGGAAAGCTTGAAGCCGTTGTATTTTCTGGGGGCGAAGCGTTAATGCAAGGGGATGCAGCCATTGATTATATGCGTCGTGTGCGCGATTTAGGTTTTGCCATTGGTCTGCACACGAACGGTTTTTATCCAGAAAATCTTGCCAAAGCCAGTGAAGTCGTCGATTGGATAGGCATAGATTATAAAGC
Source organism: Alphaproteobacteria bacterium (assembly GCA_017618595.1). Classification (GTDB taxonomy): domain Bacteria; phylum Pseudomonadota; class Alphaproteobacteria; order Rs-D84; family Rs-D84; genus Enterousia. The sequence goes on along the minus strand of JAFZTZ010000050.1, from coordinate 427 downwards.
AACCAAAACAAATTACGAAAAATTAACAGGTGTAAATATCGCATACGACCATTTGATAAAAAGTTTGGACGTATGGGCGAAGACTGGGAAACCAGCCGAGGTTCGTGTAACCTGTGACCCGCGTTATGTGTCGCCTGATGATTTACTGGAAATCGCGCGTGACGTGTCATCGCGCGGATATAAAAATTTTGCAGTTCAAAAATATATACCGCATTTCGAAGACGAAGAACATCAAACAACATCTGCTATGCGTGAGGCATTTTTCAGTAATGCTGAATTGCGCGACAAAATAAACGCATTATTTGATACGGTTATTTGGCGGGAATAGGGCAGATTTCTATTTCTTGGTCAATACGAATATTTTTTGCAAACATCTCGTCATGTGATACCAACAAAATTGCGCCATTGTATTGGTTCAATGCATCTT
>JAFZTZ010000049.1 GCA_017618595.1 Alphaproteobacteria bacterium | reverse complement strand
TATAATTAGTGGTGCAAAAATAACACCGGAATCGTTGGCAACTGCCAAGACCTTGTTAAAGTAGGGTTGGTTTGCAAAATATTATATTTTTTACAATAATACTTGACAATTTTATTTTTTGGGTTATATTTTATATTACAGAACCAAACAAAAAAGGAGCCTGTAAGATGAAAAACCAAAGATTGAAGATATTGACATTGACTGTATTATTGGGAATTGCTGGTAGTGCATGTAATAGACAACAAAATAGCAACGATGCTCAGCAAGGTGCCCAAGAAGAACAAGTGGCATCCGACAGAGCGCGTGTAGAAGCAGAACAAAAAGCAGAAAGACAGAGACAAATCGAAGAAGATCGGGCCAGAGAAGAATATCGCGAACATGTATCAGATTCTATTGCGCGTGCAAATGGTGTGCCCGAAGGTACACGTGCTTTCTGGGCTGATTTCGAAAAAGTCAACGATTCAATTCGTAATTTAGAATATAAAAACGGTGTGACATACGCATTACAAAATGCTGTTAATGTCGCGGGCAACAGAATCGCCGATGAATATGTTAATGTTTTAGAAGGCAAATTACGCATTTACAATTTGCCGTTTGATCGTGAATTGGTCAAAAAACAATTGGCTAATAGCGAATTTATTATGTGGGGCGCGTATGCGGATGCTAATAGTGAATATGATAACGGCGATTGGGCATTAGATGACGCCGTAGAAGAAATCGTTCGTTCATTGCATTTTGAAAATACTGATTATGGAACCGCGCGCAAGCAAGAAGTCACACAAATGATCAGACGAGTAATTGTTGAAATGTGCGGAAAAATGCGTACCAGCCGCAAGAATATAGAACGTCAATATGCGCCGTATATTGTAGGTGGAATGGAAACTATTAACAATTCGGTTCTTTCATATTGCGAAGGTGATGCTTGGGCTGAATATAACCGTTTTTTGATGGAGTGCAAGTATATGGTAACCAAAAAAACGATTTGGTTATATGATTCGCAATTGCCTGTAGATTTCTTTACAGATGCGGACGCTGAATATAGTATCGAAAAGAAAGGCGAAGGCAGATGGTGTATTGTAAAAAAGACAAAAGATGGCCAAATATCAAGAACCAAGACCTTTACGCACAATACAGATTATACAATTAGCACAGAATATTGTGATGATGTTCCTGCACCACGTCAAGGTGATAAGAAGTTTAGTGCGGAACCGGGGGCTAATCTTGGGGTGCACATCTCGTATACGGAAATCATTAGCGTTAAAACGGCGGAACGTGAATTTCGTGGTTCACCAGAATTGGAACGCCAAATTAACGAATTAAGACAGTTGAGACAACAGTTGGAAACACGTAGCGAAGATGTTTGGAGAGTTGAACGTTATGCCGATTCCATAGCGCGACAAATGGCGCAACAATGGCAACCAAACAAAGTTCACTAATGTTTAAGATAACAGAAAAACACCACCAATTCGGTGGTGTTTTTATTTTATATTTATTTGCTGAAATTGTTTTGTAATGCCTTGCCGATGATGTTATCTCTTATTGCAAGCACTCTTTGTGCCGCCGGTCTGTGTTTTTTCGCGTCTGTACGAACAACGCATTTAATTTTGGATTTCTTTGGTAGTTCAACGGTATATTGAACAATCCCAGGCCACAATGTAAGAATAGAAAAATCCATCAAAGAATTAAGTTTTGGATCACGCACAGAATATGTCGGATCAATATTTTCGAAAAGATCCCCATAAGATAAATATGAAATATTTATATCATCACGTCCAAGTATATCGTAAATTTGTTTTTCTATGTCTTTTGTTAATCTTGCCATACCTTCACCCCTTTGAAAGCATAGTAAATCATTGTATGGTAATGTCAATTATAATTTTCCAATGCCATCGGCGAATTCAATACTTGTAATTTTATCCACATCATCCGCAGATGAAATAATCGTATTATCCGCACCACGTGCAATCGCATAACCGCGATTTAGTACATTTTTATAACTTAATGAATTTAACATCTTGCCGGCATATTCCACCCCACGTGATAATTCCGTCATTTTATTGGTCAGTATATCTGGCATTTTGGCGACAATTTCCATTTTGTGGTGTGCATCGGCCATTTTCGCATTTATTATAATCCCCAGCGTTCGTGTTATATCGTCAACGCGTTGTGCCTGTTCCATAACCATTTGGCGTGGGCTTTTAATAGTTACATTTTTAAGCAAATTTTGGGTTGTTTGGATACGTGCAGTCATCGCAGCCGACAATCTGTGCGACAGGTTATCTAATTCTTGAATCAATGATATTTTGGTCGGCACAACCGCTTCGGCGGCCCCTGTTGGTGTTGGTGCGCGGTAATCCGCGGCAAAATCAACCAGCATCCAATCGGGTTCATGACCCACGCCAGTTATAACGGGAATCTTACTGTTTGCGACGGCGCGTACGACAATTTCTTCGGAAAATGGTAATAAATCTTCCAGTGACCCACCACCACGTGCAACGATAATTACATCTACATTATTGGCACGATTAAAATATTCAACACCGGCGGCAACTTCGGCGGCGGCGGTTGTTCCTTGGACCGTTGCGGGATAAAGAATCACATGAACCGGGAACCGTTCGCGCAGACGATTTTGAATATCTTGGAATGCGGCGCCGGTTGGGCTGGTTACCACACCGATGGTTGTTGGTAATTTTGGTAATGGTTTCTTGCGCGATTCCGCAAATAATCCCTCGGCGGCAAGTTTCTGTTTGCGTTCTTCCAGCATTTTCAAAATTGCACCAATGCCCGCCATTTCAATTTCGTTTATAACAATTTGATAATTGCTGCGTGCGGGATAT
>JAFZTZ010000048.1 GCA_017618595.1 Alphaproteobacteria bacterium | reverse complement strand
GCAAAAGTGGCGGCGACGATGGTACCGGTGGTGGCAAGGGTGATGATAATGGCGACGGTGAAAACGATAGTGAAGGAAGGCAATAAGAAACGGGGCATTGCCCCGTTTTTAATTACAATTTTTAATGGTGTGAAACAATATGCATAACAATACTGGCAATTGTTAATACGGTAATACAAATCAATATTATTTTTTGAATTCTGTGATGGCGCGTTTCGCGGCAATGGTCGCATTCGCATGCATCATGATTAAAATACATAATCCATGATAAAATCAGCATCAGTCCAGAAAATACAAACAGCCACAGTTCCGCACTTTCGGGAATAATTTCATGGTCGGCAAAATCAGGCGCAACCATGCCAATGATGCCCAATACAACCGGCAACACACAACAAAACAAATGCGGTAATATTCCCGCAATAATCCCAACGCCTAAGGCACGATTTTTCATTATAATTCCTGTTTTTTGGTATCCCCAGTTGGAATCGAACCAGCATCTAATTCTTAGGAGGAATTTGTTCTATCCAATTGAACTATGGGGACATGCGCGTTATATTTTACTCATAGATTTTGATATTGCAAGTTATATTAAATCTTGTATAATAGTTGGACATCGCAAAAGATTGTTAAAATGGGAAATAAACTTATTGGTTATGGATCATATTTGCCCGACCGCGTTATGACAAACGCGGACTTTGAACGTGTGATGGACACAAGCGATGAATGGATTGTGTCGCGCACAGGGATTAAACAACGGCACTTTGCCGCCGCCGATGAAACGGTTGCAGATATGGCAACAAATGCGGCGCGCGCGGCATTGCAAAATGCAAATATTGGTATAGATGATATTGATATGATAATCGTTGCGACAACAACGCCAGAATTGGATTTCCCGTCTGTCGCGGTTCAGGTTATGGGGCGTTTGGGCGCAACAAAAAGTATTCCGGCATTTGATGTGCGCGGTGCGTGTACTGGGTTTATTTATGCATTGCATTGCGCGCGTGGATTTTTTACTGCGGGCATACATGAAAGAATAATGATTATCGGTGCCGAAAAAATGTCGCGGTTTGTTGATATGACAGATCGATCAACCGCGGTTTTATTCGGTGATGGTGCGGGTGCGTTAATATTTGAACGTTCCACGTCCAGTTATTCCGGAATCATAGATACGGTTGTAATGTCTGATGGTAAAATGTTTGATATGTTGCATGGGTCGCCAGATCATAAAATTATTATGAACGGCCCAGAAACATATAAAATGGCGGTATCATTGATGCCAGATGCGGCGCGGTATATTATGGATCACGCGGGCATTACGCAGAATGATATTGACTGGATTATTCCGCACCAGGCGAATATTCGTATTATTCAATCGTGTGCGGCACGTCTTGGGTTTCCAATGGACAAGATTTTAATTACGGTGGACCAGCATGCAAATACATCCGGGGCATCGGGTGCATTGGCACTTGCATATGCGTTTGATAATGGTATTATTAAACATGGTCAGTTAATTTTATATCCCGCATTTGGCAGTGGGCTAACATGGGGGGCAACTTTAATAAGGGTGTAAAAAAATGGCAACGATAACAAGAAATGATTTGGCATTAAAATTACGTGATCAATTTGGCTTTACGGCGGCACAGTCGGGAAAGTTAATAGACACAATCTTTGATGAAATATGCGAAGCACTGATAAACGGCGAAGAAGTAAAATTCGCGGGTTTCGGCACATTCAAAATTTTGGATAAATCTGCGCGTATTGGACGCAACCCAAAAACAGGCGAAACCGCAATAGTTTCGGCGCGTCGCGTAACATCGTTCCGCCCATGCAACGAATTCCGCAAGCGCGTATCAAAACAATAGTGTTTAGTGAAAAGGGTTAGTAAAAACGGTTGCATGTCTGCAACCGTTTTTTGTGTAATAATTATCTACCACAACTTTACGCGATTTTCGGGTGCAACGAACATTTTGTTTTCTGGGCCAATACCAAATGCATCATACCACGCGTCAATGTGTGGTAATATGCCGTTGACACGGTTTCTGTTTAATGAATGTTCGTTTGTTTTTGTTTGCGCAATTTCCTGTTCGGGACGTATATTGCCCGCCCATGCGCCCGCGTATGCGATAAAGAATCGCATGTCTGGGGTGAAACCATCCAATGTTTCCGATGGATGCCCAAAGTTTTTGTATGCGGTATATGATATTGTTACACCACCATAATCTGCCAAATTTTCACCCAATGTAAATGTGCCGTTTGCATGCACATCGGGTGTAATTACAATTTTATCAAAGAATTTACGCATAACATCTGCACGCTTTTCAAATTCATCTGCGTCCGCGGCGGTCCACCAATCACGCATATTACCGTCTTTATCAAAATGACGACCAGAATCATCAAAACCATGTGTCATTTCATGTCCAATAACTGCACCAATTGCACCATAATTAAATGCATCGTCCGCATTCATATCAAAGAACGGATATTGCAAGATTCCCGCCGGGAAACAAATTTCATTTGTTGATGGATCATAGTATGCATTTATTTCATGTGCGTTCATGTACCACAAGGTTGGATCTTTCTCTTTACCGATTTTATTCATCCAAAAATCGTCTTCGAATTTTGCAACGCGAATCATATTTTCAAATAAACTGTCATTGCCATCTATGGTTAATTTTGAATAATCGCGCCATTTATCAGGATAACCAATTTTTGCATTGAACGAATTTAATTTATCCAATGCACGTGCGCGTGTTTCAGCAGACATCCAATCAAGTTTCTCAATTCGCATTGCGTATGCACGACGCAGATTTTCAACCAAACCCACCATGCGTTTTTTTGCGGATGCCGGAAAATATTTTTCTACATACAGATGTCCAATTTCTTCGCCAAGTGTGCCGTTTAATGTTTCAATGGCGCGTTTCCAACGCGGTTTTTGTTCTTTCTGACCCGATATAGTGCGACTATAGAAATCAAAAGATATGTCATATGTTTTATCATCCAAGAATCCATCCGCCGCCAAGATTACACGGTATTTAAGGTAATCTTTGATTAAATTCAAATCGGTATCGTTTATTATTTTTATGGATTCTGTGATTGCCGATGGTTGTCCAACATTGATATATTCGGCGGCATTTGCGCCACGTGCGGTAAAATATTTTTCCCAATCAAAACCGCCGTATTCGCGTATAAAATCCGCGCGCGACATTTTATGATAATTTGCGTGTGGGTTGCGCAGGACTTCTTTGGTAAAGAACGATTTTGCCATACGTTCTTCCAATGCATAGATTTTTTTCGCGTCCGCATTTAAACCAAAGTTTTTAAATTGTGCCGCCATAAATTCAACATATTTTTTACGAATATTTTTTGTTTGTGCATCGTTATCAAAATAATAATCACGCGACAATCCAGTGCCACCCTGGTGTATGTTATACAAGAAGTGTTCGCTGTCTTGTTCGTCTAATGCAACCGCATCGCCCCAGAATGATGAAAAGAACGCATGATTTTTCCCCATATATTCGGCCAGGTCTGATTTATTTTTTATTGCGTCTATTTCAGCAAAATATTTTTTTACTGGTGTTATTCCATCATTGTTTAATTTTGTTTCATCCATTGCGACCTTATATAATGTGCCGATTTTTCCGTTATCTGTTTCGGCAATTTCACGAACGCGTTTCAGGTTCGTTTCGCGCAATATTTCAAATGCACCGTATCTTGCATAATCATCAGGAATCGGGTGCGCGTTGCGCCAACCCAATGTTGCATAATCAAAGAAATCGTCCCCTGGGATTATGTGTGTATCCATATTTTCATATTTGATGCCGATATCCAATGTTTTCCCCTTTATGTAATTGTGTGCAAATATAATAGCAAATATAACGCAGATTATTCCAATAATATTTAACCATGTGTGTCGCATTTTACTTCACCAATTTTGTTATTAAATCGTCCAATACCAACATACCTTTGTCTGTTGCTGATATCCTGTTATTTGCAAAGCGTAGCATATCCGGATGCGATTTTGCAAATTCTATATTTATGACTTTTTCTGTCATGTTATCAACCAGTACGCCGCGCACGGTTCGCATTCCTGTAATCACGCGTTCAACGGCGCGCGTATCGTCCGAAATTGGATTAAACATTTTCCCACCGCCCAATTCTTCGTACCATGTGCCGTCCATAAATATACGGCCCGCCGCGCCATCGCCAATTCCAATATACGCGCCACCATCCCATACATTTTGGTTGTGCCGACATTCTTGGGTGGGGGTTGCATAATTTGAAACCTCGTACCGTGGCATGTTCAGGTTTGCCCCAATTGCCATGTACATATCTGCCATATTTTCATTTGTTGGCATATCTAAATTCATTTTGCCAAAAGGTGTGTTTTCTTCGATGGTCAATTCATACATAGAGCAATGTGAAATCCCAATATCATTTATGCGCCGACAGGTTTGAATAACACTATCCACATCTTCACCTGGCAGACCATAAATAAAATCACCCGAAACACGAATTCCGGCATTCATCGCCGCATCTAACAATTTTATTGCATCATCTGCGGTGTGAATACGTCCAAGAAATTTTAATTTGTCATCATCAAACGATTGCACCCCGACAGATAACCTGTTCATACCAATTTTACAAAAATCGGATAGTTTATCGGTTGGCAATGTTCCTGGGTTGGCCTCTAATGTGATTTCGGCATCGGGGGCCAGATGAAAATTTTTCTGTATCGCATCCATAATTCTTGCGAATATAACCGTCGGCATCAGCGATGGCGTTCCACCACCAAAAAATACGGTTGGAACAGATACCGCACCAAGAATTTTTCCAAAATGTTCAATTTCACCAATTACCTTGATTGCATAATTTTCCCAAACTGGATTGGCGCAGGCACGTGAATAGAATGCGCAATACTGGCATTTTTTGACGCAAAACGGCACATGGATATAAATATTATGGGACATATTCATAATTTTCATCATACAACGCCGATATTTATATTCAAGTTATAAAGTGCTTTTTATCGGGTCAATTTTATGATATAATATTCAAATAGAATGGGGATGAGAAAGGGACTAATTTCTTTATTACCGCTGTTTTTGGTTCATTTTGCGGCCTTGGGCGCTAATGAAGGGGTGCCTGTTTACTATCAAACGGCGGCCGCGGCAAATTCAAATCAGTTGAATTATGGCAATTATGCGAACCAGGGATACACCAAATATGTCGGGACTTCTGGGACCAAACAGGTTGTTGGAACGCGCACATATACCTATACTCATGAAAGAACAAAAACATATGCACCAATGTCGTATCAAAATGGTATGACATATGCGAACGCGGGTGCGATGACGGTTAATGGTGTTGCAACAACGCCAGAAATGGAGCATAAAACCAATATTTATGCTGACTATACGCGCAGATTTGCGGATTTTCAATTTAAAACGGGGGTGAATTCTATTCTTGAATGGGATGATATGATATTTAATGAAATCACCGTTGGGGCGCGTCATAATTTCTCGTTGCGTAATTTTGATATGTTTGCATTTGGTGAATATTCGTTTGGTGAAATGGATCATGGCGGTCTGTCCATGGATTATGATTTGGAACCGTATGACTGGTCTGATCCATCATATGGAATCTTTACAATATCAATGGGCGATCAAACCGGAAAAACAGAACATCTGCGCCTTGGAATTGGTGCACATCATATTTGGGACATTGGTGGATGGAAAATATCACCAATAATTGGTTATGAAATTTTCAAACATGATTTGAAAATGTCGGATCATCTGTATCCAAACCAGGGAATCTATCTGCCGTTGATGACGAACCAGGGCGAATATGTTTATGGGGACGAGCAGGGTAATTATTATTCTATGCCCATAGATATTACACCACCAGATACATGGTACCAGGTTTGTATGGGGCCCGAAGATATCAAGGTTGTTGTACAAAATGGCACGTCCAGTGGTTATGTAACATCGCTTGGGGAATATTTAACCACAATGGATTATACATCAACAATGGGTGATATTCCGTGGGGTGTATACGAAGGTGACTGTGTTATTATCGGTGGCGATGGTCCAATTAAGGTTGGTGGTGTGACGCACATTTACAACACTACATGGAGTGGTTTCTATTTTGGATTAGAAGTTGAAAAGCAAATGACATTGGCGGATAAATTGCGTTTCTATGTCCAGGTCAGTTTGCCAAAGTATTCATCCGAAGGTATTTGGCCAAATCGTACAGACTGGCAGCAAAGCCCAAGTTTCTTGGACGAAGGCAGCAAT
>JAFZTZ010000047.1 GCA_017618595.1 Alphaproteobacteria bacterium | reverse complement strand
GAAGTTAATTGTGTATGCCGTAATATAAACCGTGGTGGCATTTGTTCTGTTTTCGTGTGAACGTCCGCCCGATGCCCACAGACCAAATGAACCATCATCATTTTGGCGATTAGACAGCATTTGAATTGTCTTGGTGACCGTGTCATCTGATTTATCGTTGCGTGATAAAATATACGGTACTGTGCGCGAAATCATCTGTTCTGTGCAGGTGTATTCGTAATTATCAAGATATTTAACCAATGGTCGCGCCAGAATTGCCGGTGTATTTGATATATACAGCGTACGCGACAATTCTTGGTCATACATATTCGTTTCAAGACGGCGCAACGTTATTTGTGAACTATCAACCATTCCGGTTTTGATATTCGTTGCAAGTGTGGTCGCCGGGCGGACAGACAATGTTGATGTTGTGCGCCGTGATGCCATTGGAATATTTTTGTCGTTGAATAACGTGGTTGATACATTGATCTCGGCGGCGCCAGGTTGGTCGGATGCGGTCAAACCAAATGCCCACAGTTTTTCAGTATTTTCGGGGACCGGCATAGTTGTTGATGTGTTGTCTTTGGTGATAATTGGCCCAGACACAGACGCATCACAACGTGCAATTGCATCGGCCCCAGATTCTTCGGCACGATTTGCAATGATTGTGTTCACGGTGAATTTATCATTTGGTGCAACAAATAATGGTGATGATACCGAAATAATGACAGGCGATTGAACGACGCTGGATGTGTGTGCCGAACCAACGCGACCGGTGCCAGCGGCAACCGCATACACGCTTAATTCGCCGTTAAAGTATTCGGGAATATCAAAACTAATTGTTTGTTGTTCACCGGCCTTGGTGTCAATTATGCCCGACGCAAACGCCACCGTTGGCAGCCCCTTGCGTTCAAATGGGTTGGTTAACGCGGTATCAATGCCCGCAATTTCCGAAAAGTCGCCACCGCCGGTTTTTGCAACCTCGCGCAGGATATTATATTCCGGTAATAACAGCGATAATATCTGGTATGTTTCAACCTGAAGCGCGGCCTTTTGAAAGAAATGCTTAATTGGATTTGGAATTGTATATTTCGCGACCTGTAAAATTCCGGTATTAACCGCGAACAACATAACGCGTGCGTCATCATTTGTTTCAAAATCTATGGTTAATTTATTATCGCGAATTATTTCAGGGGTCTTTAATTGAACGTCTATTTTATGTTTATCCAGGTTCGTTGAAAATGGCGCGACAGAATAGATATATGGACTGGTGAAAATATCGCGGCTGTTGATATCGCGGACAAACGATACATTTACATACCCGGTGCCTTCGAAATCAGCGGGCAGGGTGATTTTCTGGGTCGAAGATGTTGTTGTCGCCGTGAACCATGCGTGTGCGTAAACCCGGTCACGTTCAATTGTAATGAGTCCGGTGCCAGTATATGGCGCAACAATGCCAATATTTATTGTGTCGCCAGGTTTATATTCCGATGCATCAAGTTTGATTTTTAATTCGGCGTGCGCATCTGTTTTCATTTCTACATTTTCATCAGATGCGACAAAATATTCTATGTTTGCCAATATATTGTCATTCTTGTCTATGATCTGTAGATAGTATGTGCCGCCATTTGATGTATCCAATGTGATTTCAGAACCACCATGTGAAATACCCATTTGTGATTGCCGGACAATTGTATCGTGCGAAATAGTTTGATACTTATAGTTATTGTTAAAATCTTTAATCAAACTTATTAGATTATCGCGGCGAATTAACTTCATGGTTAAATCGGTTGCGTCAATTGGGGTTGCCGCGCTGTCAATCGCCACCAATTTAACCTTGTGTGCAGAATTGCGTTTTACATAATTCAAATCAGATGCGGTGCGATATCCAACCAAATAGTCAAAGTTAGATACGCGCGTTGTGATAATTGTTTGGATGCTTTTGCCGTCGCCCGCTTCAAATCCATTGACCTTTAAATTCAATGTGTATGTCCCCGCCGGAATTTCACGATCAAATTTAATGTCTAATACGGCGTTGCCATTTTCGTCGGTGCGAACGTTGTCGATATCGGTTATAAATGTTTGTGATGAATTGGTAAACCCGTCAGACATTACGCCATTTTTTATAAAGTTTGGTGTGAATTTATACCCACGATAATCGTCAAACGAAAAATCTGTGGGGTATAAAGATGCGCTGGCCGAAATGCGTCGGTCGGTCGCAGGTGTGCCATACAGATTATTCAATGATACATTTGCGGTAATATTGTTCGGTGAAATCCATCCTTTGTTCTTGTTTACTGTGGCGGTCATTTTCATTGTGTCGGGAACAAATTCTTGGACCGTGAAGTTCCCGGTGCCAATTGTATCTTCGATACGACCACGACCGTTCAATGTATAAAGACTAACCTGGTATCTGCCAATTGGGACATCTTGGGATAATTTATACATAACATCTATCATACCATCTGCGGTCAATGAAATTTTCCGGTCAAAAATCGTACGCCCACGTGGATCAGATATTTCAAGTTTAATTGGGATCCCCGCCACAGATGTAAATGTTTTATTTTCAATAATCGCACCAATATTTAATTTTTCACCGGGTCTGTAAATGCCGCGATCTGAAAACACAAAAGATTTTAATGGGGTTTCGGTTGATGCGTATGCACCGCCAATATCAAATTTTGAATATTCAACGAATTGTGCGCTGTCTGCATCATATGGGATAAACGATACATCGGTATCATGGCGCGCGACAATTGCGACTGGCTCTTTGCTGTTGCGATATTCAGACCATGAAAAGAAAGGAATATCAACGCGTCCATCTGCATTTGTTGCGCCCGCCCATATTGGATAACCGTTGCGTCCCAAAACGCTGACATCGACATCTTGGGCCGGTTTGCCGCTGGATAAATATGAAACGAATACCGCCGAAGATCTATCAAGATTTATTTTCCGGATTATTCCCAAATCGGTCAGCAATATTAATCTGTTGTCCGAATATCTGTCGTCGTTGTCGCCGGCACTGGTTTTCACGATGAATATTCCGGTTTTATCGCTGTATGTCCGGTCCAGATATTCGCCCAAATTCAAAGACGCATAATTTACATGATTCATACTGGTATCAGAAAAGGTTATTTTCTTTTGAAATACAGTCGCCATGTCATAGGCGTTAAATGTCCAATTCTCACGGAAATTAAGGTCTGAAAACAGATTGTATGTTTGCGTAATAAGGTGGTTCAATTCGCTGGATTCAACCTTGTATAAATTTATATACGCGGTTTCAACGCCACCACGTGCAACAATGCCCAATTGTTTGTCACCGGCCAATGATAATAACGCACCACTACCCGCGATGGTCACGCTGCGCTTTGGATATGCAACCTGCATAACGCCGGCGACGCTGTTGCGTGTGGTAAAACCGTTTGCTGAATTTATCCCCGGTTTAATAGATACATATATATAACGTGGCACAGTATCATTTACATCATATGAAAATGCATACAAATGGACGCCCGATGGATTTACAAAATCACTATGCGTCAGGTTTATTTTCTTAGCCTTGTTTATGACATCAGGTGTAATTTCATCATCCGCCCATTCGTGTGGTTCGGCATCCGCATCTTCGTCGGCGGTGTTTCGCGGTAACAGATATGCCGAAATATACCGCCCCCAATTTGTGTTGCGGTGTGCGGCCGCAGTCATATTTACCAAAACCAATTGCCGTGGATTCCCATTTTTGTCATCTGCGGTTATTGTTGTAAAATCGGATACTTTAAAGAAATTATCTGCGGAATCGATGATAATTTTTTCGGTTATTTTATCGGTCTTGGATTTGCCATCTGCATCAGGAATTTTGTTTATTTTAAGACGCAGCGTTTGTGGTTCATCCTTGATTTGAATTGGTGATGTGCGTATGACCGCGGTTCGCATATATCGGTCAAATTTTACCGTAAAATCAATGCGTCGCCCATCCAGGCGAATCAATACTTTATCGGCAAAATCGCGTGTTTGAATTGGATAATCAAATGATATTACCGCAACCCCAACAACATATTTATCGCCGCCCGGCAATGGATAGATGTTGAACACGTCGGTGCGTGCCGTAATAGGTGCGGTTTTGAAAGAAAAACGGATTCTGTTTGGTTTTGCATCGGGGGCGAACAGGTTTTCGCCCAATTTGATGTTAAAACGGGTCGCAGATGGCCAATCTTGTTCGGGGCGGAATGATATTTCAAATGGGTTATCTATTACCCAGCGCCCACGAATTGCCGGCGAAATGCGAATATTCTTGGCCAGGTCTTTTTCAGTTGAATCTTCGCGGAATGGGGTGCTGTATGGCCCCGATGAAATATCATATGACACGCGCAACGGCCGGGCTGATACGATTTCGCGGTTATTGTTCACATCGGGAATATCATCGGCCAATATAACCAAATTTTCCGGACTTAGTGTGGATGCAACCCCGTTTGTAACCGATAAATCAAAACGCGTAATTGTTTGGTTTTGCGTGTGCAAGTGGTTGTACGCAAGCGTTCCAACAAATGCGACAGCAACCAAAAGAACGACAAATCGTATCAGTTTTATGGCAAATCTGCCTGTGTTTTTTTTACATATTAAAAATCCCCAATCCTATGTGTTTAAATGTATGTTAGAATATAAATTTGAAAACACAAGTTTTTTATTTGCGAAAAATCAAATTTTTGCTTGCATTTTTTCTTTTTTTGTCATATTATGCGGGCACGTGCCTTTTGGGTGCGAAGAACACAACCATCATGGGAATTTCTGTCCGGGCGACCGGTTTTCATCCCCAGATAGCGAGGATAACAACAGAAATAAAAGGATAT
>JAFZTZ010000046.1 GCA_017618595.1 Alphaproteobacteria bacterium | reverse complement strand
TGTTGATACACATGTATTTCGTCTGGCACATCGGTATGGTTGGGTTGATGATGGTGCGAATACACCGGAAAAAGTTGAAACAGAATTATTAAAGAAAATTCCAAAAAAATATCATTCAATTGTGAATCACGTAATGGTTCTATTTGGGCGGTATACATGCAGCGCCCTGCGTCCGAAATGTGAAAACTGCCCCATCGCCAAATGGTGCGATTATAAAAAATAAACACCGGCATTTGCCGGTGTTTTACTAACCACTAACACTAACCACATTAATACATTGTCTGCAAGATATGTTTGTTCTTGTCTAAACTGGATAGCATTTTGCCGCTGCCCCTTGCAACACAAGCCAGCGGGTTATCCACCAAGAACGCCGGCAGACCCGTTGCCGCACGAATTGCCGCGTCCAAACCACGCAGTAATGAACCGCCACCGGTCATTGCGATACCCAAATCTGCGATATCCGCAGACAAATCTGGCGGCGTCAATTCCAACGCGTGACGAACCGTATCAACAATCTTGGTAACCGTTTGTGATAATGCCGATGCAATTTGTGATTCGGTAATAACAACTTCGCGTGGGGTTCCCGACAGCAAGTCGCGTCCTTTAACCTTCATGGTCATTTCGTTTAATTTATCTTTTGGTGAAATTGCGGTTCCGATAGTTTTCTTGATTTCTTCGGCGGTGTTTTCACCGATAAGCAGGTTTTTATTCTTTTTAACAAATTCGATAATATCCAAATCCATCTGGTCGCCAGCGGTACGAATTGCATTTGAATAAACAATTCCGCCCAATGACATAATTGCAACCTCGGTCGTGCCACCACCAATGTCCAAAACCATAGAACCACGTGGCTTTTCCACCGGCAGCCCCGCGCCAATTGCGGCGGCGGTTGATTCTTCAACAATGTACACTTTGCGCGCACCCGCGGCATCGGCTGCTTCTTGAATAGCACGACGTTCCACCTGGGTCGCACATGATGGTACACATATAATAATAAGTGGTGCGGTCAGCGGACTGCGATGGTGAACTTTACGAATAAAATATTTAATCATTTCTTCGGCGACTTCAAAGTCCGCGATAACACCGTCGCGCAGCGGTCGTACCGCGGTAATTGTTCCAGGCGTACGGCCCAACATCTGCTTTGCCTCGATACCGACGGCAAGAATTTCTTTGCGTCCCAATAATCTGTTTTCTGCAACCGCCACAACGGATGGTTCATTCAGTACAATTCCGCGTCCTTTAACATAGATAAGCGTGTTTGCCGTTCCCAAATCGATTGCCATATCTGCCGAGAAAAATTTCATTAACCAATTATACATGTGTCGCCCCTTCGTATCCAATTTTCACCACCACTATAAACACCGATTTCTGAAAAATCAAGCCACAGACGCGAAAATAGTTTTTCCTTTGACTTTATTTATAATTTGGTATTATTACCCCTATGCGAGACACAATAAAAAGACATCAAGATTTTATAACTGCCGATACCGATCCATCGGCCCGTTCAGCATACTTTGTTGTTCGGGCAAAAGACGCCAAATTCCCCGGGGATGCGCGCGTTGGGTTTGTCGCGACCAAGCGGTCGTTTCGGTTCGCGGTTGATCGCAACCGTGCAAAGCGCTTGATGCGTGATTGGGTGCGGTTTAACGAGGCGCTGATGTTGCCAGAATACGATTATATTTTTATCGCAAATGCGCATATTTTGACGGCAACACGTGATATGGGGCGCAGCGCAATGGCCAAGGCATTGGGCCATATTGCGCGTGATAGGGTTCAAAATGATAGCCAAAATTCTTAAATTTCCACGCCATATTGGAATCGCGATGATTTGGTTTTACCAGCGGTTTATATCTCCTGCCTTTGGGGGTCGTGCGGCATGCCGGTTCACCCCAACATGCAGCGAATACGCAAAAACCGCGATTTTACGGTATGGTTTGGTTCGTGGAACCGCGATGGGAATTCGCAGAATTCTGCGGTGTCGGCCGGGTGGGGGCTTCGGTTTTGACCCTGTTCCTTGACAATTTGCGGTTTTATGTTAGAATCTTGGTGATATAAAAGTAATTTTACAAAAGGATTTATAAAATGTCATTTCGTGCAACCGTAGAATCCATGTCCAAGATTATGGATGATATGGGGATAACAGAACTTGATTTGGAACGACAATTCTTGTTCGGGGTTTATCGCAAACATATACATTTATCAAAGCAAACAGCAGTGGCGATGCCGGCATTACCAATTTCTGAAAATGCAAAGCACACAACCAGCGAACCATCTGATGCGAACGCGTCTGGATATGCGTTGAAATCACCAATGGTTGGGGTTGCGTATCTGTCCCCAGAACCGGGCGCAAAACCGTTCACCAAGGTTGGTGCGCCAATTAAGGCCGGCGATACAGTTATTTTGGTAGAGGCCATGAAGACCTTTAACCCGATTAAATCTGACAAAGATGGGGTCGTCAAAGAAATATTGGTATCTGACGGTCAGGCCGTTGAATTTGATCAACCATTAATAATTATCGAATAGTTAGATATTATGCCAAAAATAAAGAAAGTTTTAATTGCCAATCGTGGCGAAATCGCGCTGCGTATCATTCGTGCATGTCGTGATATGGGCATTCGTACGGTCGCTGTATATTCAACGGCGGACCGCGGTGCAATGCATGTGCAATTGGCGGATGAATCTGTATGTATTGGTCCGGGACCATCAAAAGATTCTTACCTTAATGAATCTGCAATTTTAACAGCGGCATTACTGACCAATGCCGATGCAATTCACCCGGGATATGGGTTTTTATCTGAACGTGCAGATTTTGTTCAAAAGGTTGAACAACATGGCCTTATATGGATTGGGCCTGATGCGGCAATGATAAACAAAATGGGTGACAAAGTTAATGCAAAGCAAACCGCAAAGGAATGTGGCCTGCCGGTTGTGCCGGGGTCTGATGGTGCGGTTGATACAATTGAAGATGCGTTAAAATGGGGTGAAAAAATTGGTTACCCCGTTATGTTAAAGGCGGCCGCCGGTGGTGGTGGTCGTGGTATGCGCCCAGTAATGAACGCCGACCAAATGGCCGAAGCATTCGAGGTTACCAAGAACGAGGCACGTAGTGGTTTCGGTGATGATACGTTGTATATGGAAAAATTATTATTACATCCGCGTCATATTGAATTTCAGGTTCTTGGCGATAAACATGGTAATGTTGTGATATTTGGTGAACGCGACTGTTCGTTGCAACGCAAAAACCAAAAAGTTATGGAAGAATGTCCGGCGGCGGCCCTGACCCAGAAACAACGCGATGATATGATAGAAATTTGCAAAACCGCAGCCAAGAAAATGGGTTATACAAATGCCGGTACATTTGAATTCATGTATGAAAACGGCAAGTTTTATTTCTTGGAAATGAATACGCGTCTGCAGGTAGAACATCCGGTAACCGAAATGGTATATGGTGTTGATTTGGTGCGCGAACAAATTCGTATTGCGGCGGGTGAAAAATTGGGATACACACAATCAAATGTTATTCCACACGGTCATGCAATTGAATTTAGAGTAAATGCCGAAGACCCAGAAACTTTTGTGCCCTGCCCTGGCAAAATTACACTTTATGCGCCATCGGGTGGTTTGGGGGTTCGTGTGGATAGTGCGGTTTATACCGGATATACAATTCCGCCAACATATGATTCGATGATTGCGAAATTGATTGTTCATGCACACTCGCGTTCGGCATGTATTATGCGTGCGGAACGTGCATTGGATGAATTTGTTATCGAAGGTGTAAAGACAACAATTCCATTGCAAAAGAAATTATTAAATAACCGCGATGTTAGAACATTGAACTTTGATAATCATTGGTTAGAGGGTTTTTTAAATAAAGACAAGAAAACAAGTGATTAAGAAAACGGTTGCAAATGCAACCGTTTTTTATTTCAAACACAAATCATTAACTATTTTGTTTGCGTTTTCTAAATTCATCCAATGACACAACGCGACCAGTATCGGGAATTGTATCGCCTGTACCTTCTAGGGGTAATTCTATGTCATTATCGGGTGCCGATTGTTCCGGCCTTTTGCGGAACGATAACATAAAATCAACAGACGGATCTTTGAAATCAACCAATGCCGAAAATGGAACGCGAATAAAGAACGGGCGACCATCAAATGTTAATTGCACCCCGAATTCTTTATCGGACACATGCAAATTATTATATGAGTATTGTAAAACTATTGTCATAACATCAGGATAACGTATACGCAGGAAATCAGGCAACACAACCCCCGCATCATGGGTGCGAAATGTTATATAAAAATGCATCCCATCCCCAAGGCCGTTTATCTGGGCGTAAATAAGCGCTTCGCGAACGACGGATTTAAGTGCGTTATCCAACAACGATTGATAATCTATTTTTGCCATCTTTTCTTCCTTTGCGTCAAATTATATTACTTATTCCCCCATCAGCGCAAGAAACAAATATTGCATCAGGAACACTTGCAAAAATATCTGCGTCTATACCCGTGGCCCAAACCTGTGCTTGCGCCGCACCAAGTGATGCAAATAATTCATCCCGCGCGTTTTTATCCAAATGCGCCGCTGCTTCGTCCAACAAAATTATTGGGCTTGCACCTGTTTTTGTATGAACCAATTTTGCATGTGCCAGTATTAAATTTAACAATGTTGTCTTTTGTTGGCCGGTGCTGGTTAAGTTTGCCGGTAAATTTAATTTAATGTTAAATACACCGAAATCGGATTTATTTACACCATCCAAAACCATTTTATCATTAACCAATGTGCGATTTGATTTAAGGTATGATAAATAACTGCGTTCCGCCCCTGCGGCGTTTGATGCCATAATCATTGTTTCAACCATACCATCGACAGACACCGCCACATTATCAAGAAAATAATTTAGTTCACCCGCATATTGAATTCGTGCCGCCGCAATTGCAACCGCGGTTGACGCAATTTGGCTATCTAATGCATCCAGCCAATTATTGTCGGCACCATTTTTTAATGCCCCTGCTCGTTCGGTTAATAGTTTTGCGTGCCGGGCCACGCGCCCCGCATGTGCGGAATCAAAACTTGCGGCAAGCCTATCAAAAAATGCGCGGCGTTCGGATGCACTGTCGATGAAAATTCTATCTTCGCGTGGGGTTATCCATACTATACGCAGATGATTTGCCAATTCGGCAAGGTTTGCATTATCGCCGTCTATTTTTGCATGACGATTTGTATCCCCCGAATTAAAATAAACACACAGTTCGGTATCATCACTTGTTCCTGCAAAGACCGAAAAATTTCCATTGCCATTAAAACAGGCAATCTCTGTCATTGGCGCGCCACGCATCCCGCGATCCCCCGCCAGCATGGATACGGCCTCTAATATTGCGGTTTTTCCGGCACCATTTGCACCAGTTATGATAATATTTTTATGTCCCCCCGTTTCAATACGACAGGTTCTATGATTTCGAAAATCTGTAAGAGTAAGAGTTTCTATCATGATGTTTACCGCACATAGCCAGATTAAGAATTTTAACCCTTTTTTGCAAGTATAAAAGATAGGATAGCATAAGAAAAAAAGCGGATAAAACCGCTTTTATTCTGGAGGCTTGGGTCGGAATCGAACCGGCATCCAAGGATTTGCAGTCCTCTGCATAACCACTCTGCCACCAAGCCGTCGAACTGGTTCAATAATCCTATCAAAAAAAAATATTTTTTCAACTATAATTTTTAGTGTTGGGTATGACGGATGAAAATTACAAAATTTACGGGAATTTTTGTAATTATACCGGCAATATCTTTCGCGGCAGATAACAATTGTATGACCCGAACAACCGTTCCTGATGGGGTTTTAGAATTGGGGATGGTGGTGGAATTGGCATCTGGGGTAATGCCCGCAGTCAAGGCGGCAAAATTAAACCCAATTGACAGTTTAAGATATGAATAAATTAACGAACTTTGCGTAATTTTTTACGCAATTTTGGTTCAACACTAAGGCCATCTGATGATAATTCTATGGCACGCAAATACGCCTCGGCCGCAAGTTCTTTGTCGCCATTTGCCGCGTATGCATCACCCAAATGTTCAAATAATGATGAACAACTGTTTGCGGTGCGCCCTACCCTGCGCAATATATCA
>JAFZTZ010000045.1 GCA_017618595.1 Alphaproteobacteria bacterium | reverse complement strand
TCAATTATCCGATTTGCCGGACATTGACTATCGCGCAATGATGGGGGAATATGTGATATATTACCGTGGCAAAGTTGTTGCCGGAATTTATGACGATAGATTCTTGGTCAAACCAACAAAGTCCGCGGTCGCAATTATGCCGAATGCGACAATGGAAATACCGTATCCCGGCGGCCATGCAATGTTGATGGTTGATGATATTGAAAATCGCGATTTGCTGCGTGATGTATTAGATGCAATTTATATGGATTTACCCGCCCCAAAACCCAAGGCAACCAAAAGAAAATAAAAATTTGGGCGGGTGGGTTGCTATTTGCTTTTTTCGTCTTAAAATATCAAAAAATTACCAAAAGGGAATTATTATGGCAGAACGTGCATTGTTTAAGGGTGTTATAAATCTTGTTATTAGACAGGATAAAAAGATATTGCTGTTTTTCCGTAATGATGGTTATTTTAATTACGACGGTGGTTGGTGGGTATTGCCCGCCGGACATATAGAGCAGGGCGAAACCGCAATGAATGCCGCCATTCGCGAAGCGCGTGAAGAAATGGGTATAGAAATTGCGCCCGCGGATATCAAATGTGTTCATATTATGAGTAATTTGGCCAGCCGTATCCAAGGTTTTGATTTCTTTTTCGAAGTGTCTAATTACACCGGCACAATTCGCAACTGCGAAGGTGACAAATGCGTTGATATGAAATACTTTACCTTTGACGAGATTAAACAACTTAAAAATGTAATTTCACCGACGCGTATCGCATTAAACGCAATCGCAAACAAACAATTTTATTCCGAATGCGTAAAATACGCCAGCGCCAGTAAATAAAACACTATTTTGCGCTTTGTTCTATATCCATGACGATTTTCAATAAATCTTTGGGAATGTATGTTTTGGCTTTTTCTATCATCTCGTCAGGTATGCCGTAATATGCTTCGGCGACAGACCCCGTAATTGCCCCAATGGTATCAGAATCACCCCCAATAGATATTGCGTTGCGAATGGCATCTTCAAAATTTTCTGATTCCAAGAAACATTGCAATGCTTGGGGCACGGTTCCTTGACATGATGAATCCCATTCATAATCTGCTCGCAAATCTTCAACACAATCGCATTCTGCATAATAATTTGTTCGAATATAGTCGGCTATCTCTTCTTTGCTGTGGTCTGTTCGTGCCAAGAATATCGCAACAGCGGTTGCTTCGGCACCTTTGATGCCTTCAATATGATCATGGCTAACTGATGTTACCATATAAGATAGTCGTTTGACTTCTGAAACAGTTCTGCCAAACCAACCTGCTGCAGAAATACGCATTGCTGCCCCATTACCCCAACTATTATAAGGCCCGTTCTCCCTAGCCAGTAACCAAAAACCGAACCGAAAGCCATATCCCATATTTGGATGTTTTAAACCAATTTCGCGCATAGATTTGGCAGCTATTTCTGATAAATCGCCACCATCCCGCTTCCACTTGTTAATCGCATCGGCCACGGCAATAGTCATACAAGAATCATCGGTTATATAACCATGCGGATGAAAGAACGGAAATTCCTTGGTCTTGATATTATGAAATTCATAAATAGACCCAACAATATCCCCAATAATTGCGCCGTATAACATTTCACTTCCTTTTTTTTGACTATACCCCACCCAATTGAAAAGTCAACCAGAACCAATAATTCCCAACCACAGTATTATTATATTCTTGTTTAATCATCATCAAAAACTTCGTGCGCCAGCTCATAAAGTACTGGAAATCTCTTTTTACGCTGTTTGTTATATTCGGCGCGGGCGGTGCTGTTTGGTGTTGTGTAAATCAGTTCCGTCCAATCGTTATATGAAAAGTTTTTCTTGAAATCTTTTTGGGCGGCACAGATACGGTCATACTTTTCTTCGTCATTAAAATACAATGATGCCAAATATGTATAATATTTGTGCATTGCGACCCTAAATGACAGATGGTCACAAACCATACAGAATTGTTTCGCGAATTTATCACCCAATTCATTGAATATTGCGGCTACAGGGCAGGCATCTCGTGGCCCAGACAACCCCTTGTCATATATATCAAAAACAGTATCAAACCATATTTTGCCGGCTTGTTCAAAGATGTAATAATATGATGGGCCACATTCAAACACTTTTGCGTCATCACTATAACCCAAAAAACGCAGGTTTCTACGCCATTTGTATCCCCTTTTGCACATCCAACTAAGGTCGTTAAATTGTTGCCCCGGATTAGATACATCCTTTTTGTGCTTTTCTAGCCATTTTATAATATCGTCTTTGGCACCGGCACGCAGTAAAAACAATTCAATTTTCATGTTTTCATGGGTTGGTTTCTTGGAACGCACAATCTGTAAAGGTGTCATCCGTTTCCCATTGCGCAGCACCGTTGGCAAATCAACATCGGCACCATTGTTGACCAATATTTCAATTATCTCAAATGGCGCATTTTGCATCAGCGCATCTGTCAATGGCGTTGGCCCAACATCATATCCACGAATCCAATCAATCATATATCCATCATCGATATATCTTTGTAATCGCTTTGGTGTGACCTTGGACCAATCTTTAATTTCCAGTAATTTTGTTACGTCGCCTTTATGCCCCGTAAAATGTGGCACAGGCACTACTTTTTCAATATTGCTTTCTGTCATAATGACCTCCTTTTGTTGCACCCAGAACGCACAGACACGCGCAAACACCGCAAACGGCGATATACGCTGCTGTAATTGTTGATGAAAAAAGTTCAGGTAATTTGCGATGGGAACATATCGTGTGGAACTAACACACCCCCACCACGCATTATATTATAGTTCAATATTGTATTTTGTCAATGTATAGGCATAATGTTTTATATATGACCAAAATTGTCGTGTGGGTGTATTAATATCTATATTGTCAAGGCAATCAAAATATGCCAGACTATGATAAACATAAGGACGGTGCAAAATGGTGAAAATATCAAAATCAGATTATGTGTTGGGATTAAAATGCCCAAACGCGTTATGGTTCAAAAAATTTCGCAAAGACCTGCAACCTGAAATGAATCAGGCAATATTGGACCGCGGAACCGAGGTTGGTGAATTGGCGTGCACACGATTCCCGGGCGGTGTTCGTATAACGGCGAAACCATGGGAAGACGATGCTATTGCCCAAACAAAGCGCGCAATGGCGGATAATGCCCCGTATATATTCGAAGCAACATTGTGCACGGATACAGACGAATATTGCGCCGTGGACATTCTGAAAAACAACAACGACGGCACATGGGATATTATAGAGGTTAAATCGACCAATCAACCGCATGATTACCACTATTTTGATGCATCGTTTCAACGTTATGTATTTACGCGTTGTGGCGTTAAAATTCACAACTGTTTTATCATGACACTTAACCCAGAATATATTCGCCATGGCGAATTGAATGTACAAGAATTGTTTGCGCTGCACGATGTTACCGCGGACATGCAAGATATTGAAATAGTGCAGGGTGAAATAAATCGTTTGCGTGCGATACTAGATGGACCAGAATTAGGTGTTGCGCTGTCCAAAGTCAAATGTAATAAATTCTATGAATGCGGATATAAATGCCATTGTTGGCATGATGTTCCGTCGTATTCTGTGTTTGACGCATTCAGGGGCGCAACCGCAGATGAAGTATATTCTAAATATGGGGCTGATTTGCACAATGTTCCATCAGATGTTTGGGCGGCACAAAAGCACCCTGGTGATATCGAGGCCTTTTTAGATAACATTGATGTAATCAATCCAGAAATTTTGAAACAATTTACATCAAGTTTACAATGGCCGTTATATTTCTTGGATTATGAATCGATTATGCCGGCGGTGCCAATGTTCGATAATTCGCATTCGTACCAACAAATATGTTTCCAATTTTCTTTGCATGTCCAACGCGAACCAGGTGCAGAACTGGAACACTATGAATATCTACATGGCGAATCTGGCACCGACCCCCGACCAGGTTTGATAAAACGCCTTGTTGAAACGATTGGTGATAGTGGTTCGGTAATTGTTTATAACCAGGCCTTTGAAGAAGGACGCAATAGTGAAATGGCACATGATTTTCCAGAATATGCGGATAAATTGTATGCGATAAACAGCCGTATGGTTGATTTGCTAATACCATTTCGTCAACGCGGGCTATATCGCCCATGCCAAAATGGTGGCGCATCAATCAAACTAACATTACCGGCATTTGTCCCAGAAATGTCCTATGCGAATCTTGGAATTCATGACGGGACCGAGGCCAGTAATCAGTTCATGGACTTTATAACTGGAAATCAAACACCAGAACAAACGAAACAGATGATGGATAACTTGCATGAATACTGTGGTCAAGACACGATGGCCATGGTTCGATTGCTGGCTGTTATACAAAGTGTGTTGCAAACAACAAAGGATTAAAAATGGCACACGATTATTTAAACCCAGATCAGACCCCGATTCCACGCAACGATGTTATTTATGATGATTCAAAAGTAACGGTTACTAAAATATGGGAATGTGACACAAATAACAAATGATTTAACAAAGGTGCCAAACGGCACCTTGTTATTTTTGCCTGTCATAATCAAATCTTTCTTTATGAAATACAAATAATTCTTTGCCTTCGTATTTTTTATATATTTCATAGATGGTTTTAAATTCTTCTATTGTAATGGCATGGTTATTTATGGGCGATGCATAACCAACGCCTGGTCGGCCCAAAATGTAAATTTTGTTATACATGTTGATAAAGGCCCAATTACAACCACCGCCCCAAATGCCACTTTTAGACGCGGCCCTGAACCCATTTGATTTTAACCATTTGAAAATGTCTGAATCATAATTTGTGAAATCGTCATCACAAACCAGGAAACAACCGTATTCTTTTAATTTCTGCAGATCTTCCATTTGAACCTCCTTATTTGGTATTTGGTAAAATACCCGAAATACCGCGGCGGCATAGTTTGGTGTAAATCGGTTTGTCCAAACCGTATGCGCGAATTAGCGTACTTGGTTTTTGGTTTACCCATAATTCATTGTATGAAACAACACCGCCTTTTACTGTTTTAATCAGTCCACTTGGAAGTTCGCTGCGCCCAATGCACGAAGACAGATAAACAAAGCATTCGTCATTATCGTGCAGGTTTTCACATGCCAAAATGCGCGCGTACACGTTCAGGGTTAAATCTGCCTTGCTGGCATCCTTGGTCCATGGCGACCCGCCACCAATTGGGCACGCGGTTGAATAAAAATCACATGCTAATTTTCGCCCTGTGATACCGCAATCGGCAATTGAACCATGATACGTATAGCGTCCGGTGCCATTTACGATAATGTTAGCTGGTTGCTCGCCAAGGACGGATACAATAAATTCGGTTAAATCTTCGTTGCGCAACATCGGAATCGCCACAATGGCGGTTTCTATTTCCCCATCGTTCAATGTGATTTGCGTTTTGATATCTATGCCCAGATTCTTTGATTTGCGGGCCCGTGCATACAATGAATCGTTCAATTTTCGTGCCAAAAATAATTCCCGATTTATTTTGCCTTCGCCTTGGCACGCATAACCAACAAAGACGCCTTGGTCGCCCCAACCATTTGCATCAACACCGCGTGAAATGTCCGCCGATTGAACACCAATCAGGTTGATAATTTCTATCTGTGCCGGGTTTATTGCGCAGTCACCCCAAATGCGTGCATATCGTTCGTCATATCCAATTTCGGCCAACGCCCGCCGAACATACTGGGGCAGGGCGCCCAGGTTCGCACGTGTGCTGATTTCACCACCAAGGACGACTGTGTTATCCTTTATCATAACCTCAACGGCGTATCTGGCGTGTTTATCTTGTTCAATTATACGGTCAAGAATATAACTTGAAATATAATCGGCTGTTTTATCTGGGTGTCCTAATGACACTGCTTCTGCTGTTCTTTGCATAATATACTCCTTTGGTTTTGCAAAACGAACCAAAGGTGGATTGCGATGTTGCACCACGCATTACGAACATAAAAGATCGGAAAAAAAGCATAATAACAACTCCCTTGTTTAGTCCATTTATAGGTAGGACAAGTCAGGTTAAATCCACCTTAGTTATCATAGATGATATCAACAATACGCAAAAAAATCAAGCCGAAGATTTAAATCGGCTTGTGTATATTCTGATTTCTTGATGTGCAAAATAATTTTAATTAGAAAGTCTGTCCACCGCCTGACCCGCCGCATTAAAAAATTTGAATGTGTCTTTAGCATTATTTGCTGTATCCCACAGGCGCTTTAATTTGTCGATAGTGCTCATAGCATCAGCCGAATTTGAAAATAATACAACACTTCCGCGTGGCAGATTCCTGAGGGCATCTATTAATCCATT
>JAFZTZ010000044.1 GCA_017618595.1 Alphaproteobacteria bacterium | reverse complement strand
GTTGTTATCTTCGGGTGGACGGCAGAAAGCGTCATTTGGCCGGCGACGGCAAAATTCTGTTGGGTTTGCCAGTTTAAGACGTTCATAGAAATCGCTGTCTTCTTCCCCAAATGTGGGGGTTTTGTATGCGCTTTTATCTTTGTATGGTTCATAACCTTCGGCGGCAATTGCCATACGTTCGGTCAACGATAAATCGTCAATAGTTTTTGGAAAATCTGCCGCTTTGACCTTTGGGGTCGGTGTGTTTTGTTTCTGTAAATTTTCAAGTTCCGCCGTTCGTTCTGCAACCCCCTGGGCGTATGTACTTGGTTTCTTGGCGAACAAATTTGTTGTTTGAAGGGTATTATTGGTGGACTTGGTTGTTGTGGCCGTTTTTACAATGCTATCCGTGGACACATTGCCGTGTGTTTTTTTATAATTTTCGAATGCCTGGTCGATATATCCACCGCAAGATGTTGCGAAATTATGCCCTGGCAATTGTGATAGGTTCACCATTATCGTTGGTCTAACATCGGATATTTTTTTGTTGCTGCAGTCATTTGATGCACAAAACGATGCAACCAAATTACCGACAACCCGATTACAATCACCCGTGGTTAAATCAGGCCCAGTTGCATAAATTGGGGTTGGCATGCGCAGGTTATATGGGCTGTCTTTGGTCCAAAATGGATTTGAAGAATAATTTTGAACATTTTGAATTTGCCCATATGTCGAAAATGGTACAGGCGATTTTTGCGCGCAATCCGCCACCTGCATAACAGAACAATATGCAATTAAAACCGTATAAATTATGCGGATTGGTTTCATAGCCCCCCTATTCTCTTACTGTCGCATTATATCAAAAATGTGATGGTAATTAAAGACAAAAATACAGCGACCACAAAAAATGGTGCAAACGGAATGAATTTTTCCTTTTTTCTAAATCCCCATGCGGCACCAAATATGCACGCCAGCACCAATGCAATTGCCAAACCTGTTGGACCACACCACAGACCGCCGACAGAAATTAATTTTATATCGCCCATGCCAATTGGGCTTTCAGATTTTGGATCACGGCGTTGTAAAATTCTATCAAAAACAAGCCCAACAACCGCAGACATTATGTATCCAAATGCCATACCGATAACCGCCGCGCCGGTATTCACCGGCCACGATGGGAAAAAAGTCACCAAAATCGCACCAATTATCAGCAATGGGAATAAATATGCATCCGGAATAATTCGGCGCCGCATATCCGTTTTTGCGATTTTCCACCCAAGATAAATCGCGGTTATAATCAGTAATGCAAAAAAAGCCCAAAATGTATATAAAAACATATTTTCTCCCTTGCGTTTCGAATCGGTTTTATGATAGTATATAATATCATATAAAGTATTGGGGTTGAAATAAAATGAGTAAAACTTGGGATAATAATGTTCTAAAAAAGCTAAAAGCCCTTATGGGCAAGGGTTTGTCCACTTCGGAAATTGGTAAAAAATTGGGTATGTCTAAGAATGCCATTGTTGGTAAATTGCATCGTTTGGGTTGGAATACCAAGGCCATAGAAGAACCAAAGGCCACGTCTGGTAAATCGGCGGCGGCGAAAAAGGTACCCGCTAAGAAAGTTGTTGCAAAGAAAGCACCGGCAAAAGCACCCGCTAAAAAGGCGGCGCCGGCAAAGAAAGCTGTGACACCGGTTGCAAAGAAGAAAACGGCCAAGGCACCGGCGCCAAAGGCCAAGGTTACAAAAGCGGCCCCACAAAAGAAGGTGGCCGATGCACCAAAAAAGAAAGCTGTGGGTCGTGCGATTACCGGGCGTAATACCAGCGTGCATCAACGCATTGTTCAACATGCTTTGGAAATGGCGAACTTAAAACCGAATCAATGCCGTTGGCCAATTGGCGATCCTGATTCCGAAGGTTTCCATTTCTGTGGTGCGCCGGTTTTTGTGGGAAAGCCATATTGCTATGAACATTGCAAACAAGCGTATCAGTTTGCACCACCAAAAAAGAAATAAATCGCAAAGGGGAAATGCGCGTAAATGCCACGAGAGAGAAAGAATTTTTATCAATTGGTTGCTACGGATTATGAAATTGCCGGCAATGTCTTTCGTGCGTGGCGCGGTGAAGATGATCGGTTGGTGGTCGTATTGGACGAAACGATCGATGAATATAAACCGTATGTATTGTTGGTTATGGATGCGTATGAAAATCGTAAGTGGGACGACGTTCTTGCCAATGATTTCAAATTAGATTTAGAAGATATCCGTCCAAAGAAAGAAAATAAATATCAAAAACTAGATATTGAATATGGCGGACTGGAATTTTATGCGCGGTTAATCGATGCACATGTATCGGGACAAGATACAACCGACGCATTGAAACAATTGTATGATTTTCGTGATGCCGCCGTGCGTCGTGCGGCAACGGAACGGTTGGTTGCGGCGACGGATGTTATTGCGCAATCTGCAAAAACTGCACGAATCGCGGAACGTACGATTACAAATTTAACGCAGAAACTTAAAACATTAAAAGAAGATCTTGCACATCGGCGCAGCGAGGTTGGACGTGAACCACCCAAGGAAACTGCGTCGCGCATATTAAAAATCGAATCGCAAATTGATAGAACCGAAGAAAAAAATATGCGTGCAAAAAAACGGTTGGATAATGCGGTGCGTCGTGGGGACGCGGCGCGTGATGATGCCGATGTTGCGCGTGATATTTTGTCGCGTCGTCGCCCGGCATTAGAATCTGTGGATGTGCCACCACAAAAAATTGTGGATGATGCGCCAAGTTTTGCGAATTTATATCAAGAAGAAATACAAAAGAATGAAGAAGTATCAGAAGAAACAACATTAACGGAAGAAGTGGTAAAAACAATAGATAATTCTGAACCACGGGCATCTTTACCCGTTCCAGATTATGAAACACAATCAGAACCCCAGGAAAATAAAATGCCAGATACACCAGAAACAGAAGAAGTAAAACCATTATTCGATGAAAATCCTGAAATTTTGGATGAAGAAATCGCCTTTAAACCGGTTGCGTTTGAAGATATAAAACCAGAACCGTCAACGGATACAGCGAATAATACGGCGGATGTTGTGGAACACCACGAAAAAATTGAAACCGTGGAAACTACAGAAATACACGAGGTTCCAGTTACACAACCGTTATCGTTTTCTGAAAATAATTCATCTGCATCAGATTACGATGCACCGACAGATTATCGGGGACCAGAACCGGTGTTGAATAAAATACAATCTGTTGAAGAACCAACGGGGGCTGATATGGATAGAACGGGTCAATTGAATAATACACAATACGCAAATGCTGCACCGGCGGCGGCACCTGTGGTACAAAATACTGCACGTCCTGCGTCGTATGGCACGCGCCCTATTTCGCCGATTACTGGGGAAACATCGGCGGTTAAACCGGTGGGTGGTGACGGTAATTCCAGACCAACGGTGTTTTATTATTTCTTGCTGATATTGCTGATCGCGTTGTCTATATTTACGTTATGGTTGTATCAAAAGAATAATAGCGGCAAATTACCAATTAATGATCCGGTGTCGGTGCAAACAGAAACGGTATCACAACCAGATGTTATTACCGGTGGGGATAAGGTTGTCGCGGTTGAGCCAGAGCCAGAACCAGAACCGGAACCAGAACCTGTTGTTGAACCGGAACCAGAACCAGAGCCGGAACCAGAACCGGATGAACCAATTAATGTTGTTTATCCGAATCCTGCGGATGTTATGGTTGCGGCCGAACCGGAAGTTCCAGAAGTGGAAAGCGAAGAAAGCGTTTTGGCACGGAAACAGCCATATGGTGTTTCACGTGAGAGCAAAGGCGTCTATGTTCCAGATGTGATATTTGAAGATGATGTGATATCTGTGCCAGCGGTTGCCCCAAATTATGTTGATGAAGAAGAAATGTATTATCAAAATGGGAATGATACAGAATATTACCAAGAAGATCAGATGTATTACGAAGAACCTCAGCCGATGCAGTACGAAGAATACGATTCGGAAGAATATTACGAAGATGAAGATTATGAAGATGAAGACGATGGATTCGTAATGGAAGATGCAAACGGTCGTAGTTATTTAAGTGTACATGATGGTGGCCAATATAGCGTTGGATATACCGAAGAAGTTTATTAAATAAAAATATAAAAAAATATCACACGATTTCGTGTGATATTTTTTATGCGTAATAAATTATTTTTCAATTACAACAATTGCCGCAGAGAAATTTTCTTGGTCGGTTATAGACAGATGAACGGCCGCAGTTTGTCCAGCAAGTGTCTTTAACGCGGTGCGTGCGCCACCTGTAATCATTATTTCGGGATGTCCGTTATCATCATGTACAACGGAAATATCAGAAAACGCAATTTCATCGCCGAATCCAGTACCAAGCGCCTTTAGGCATGCTTCACGCGCGGCCCAGAAATTTGCAAGGTGTTTTTCCGCATTTGCGTTATCTGCATCTGCATATTCAAGTTCTTTTTTTGTAAATATACGTTGTTTTTTGAACGCGGACCAGTCAAGGAAACGTCCTGATTCAACCAAATCTATCCCAATACCGACAATCATAAGATTCCTCCCTTGGATATATGAAATGTATGTTGAACTGATACGGAAATATAGAAACTTTTTTCCGATTCGTGCAAGCACAATATTACATAAATTTATATTTAATAAAAAAAGTTATTTTTTTATAAAAAAATAGTTGCATTTTATAATCATTATATTATATAATGAATTTGGATCAAAGGAGTACTACATGAAAAAAACAACAACATTTTTAATGGCCGGTGTTATTGCGGCGGTATTATCTGCGGGTTCTGCGGTTGCGGCCCCGGGACATAACGGTGGGCATCATGCACCGCAACAGCATACAGTGGTACATGTTCAATCCGCACCACGGCCGGGACATAATCATGTTGCTCACAATGGTGGGCATCATCATGCGCCTGCGCATCATCATCACCATCATCATAGTAATTGTCATCGTTGCACAAATACGGGTGATTTTGTT